>CACBBX010000014.1 GCA_902537575.1 uncultured Pelagibacteraceae bacterium | reverse complement strand
ATGGATTTGGTAAAAGAACATCCCATTTCGATTATAGAGTCACAAATCGTGGAGGCAAAGGTATTATAGGAATTGTAAATTCACCAAGAAATGGAAATATTACATCGTCATTTCCTGTATATGAAGGTGACGAAATTATAATATCAACTAATAAAGGCAGAGTTATAAGAGTAGCTGTTAAAGAAATTAGAACTGCAGGAAGAAATACTCAAGGTGTCAGAATTATTAAATTATCTGGTGAGGAAAAAGTTGTATCTGCAATAAAAATAGATGATAACTTGATTTAATTTAATGAGCAAAATTGCAATATATCCAGGCACATTCGATCCAATCACTTATGGACACATAGATGTGATAAAAAAAGCCCTTAAATTTTTTGATAAGATTGTTGTTGGTGTATCTGATGTTAGTAGTAAAAATTATCTATTTAGTTCTGATGAAAGAATAAAGATAGTCAATAATGCACTATTTAATGATCTAAAGCTTAACAAAAAAAAAATTACAGTAGTGACTTTTAGCTCATTAACTACTGATTTGTGTAAAAAACATAAATCAAATATTATTCTTCGGGGATTAAGAGCTGTATCTGATTTTGAATACGAATTCCAATTAGCTGGAATGAACAGAAAATTAAATCAAAATATAGAGACTATTTTTTTAATGTCAGATGTTGAAAATCAAATTATCTCGTCTAGATTTGTCAAAGAAATTGTAAAATTAAATGGTGATATTAAAAAATTTACTACTAAAAGTACTATCAAATCTTTAAAAGAAAAATATGAATAGATTTTTAATCAACTTATTTATTTTATTTTTTTTTATTATTAATCAATCAATAGCTGAGGAGAATATAATGATTTTAAAATTAAAAGATGGGGATGTAAAAATAGAATTATTTGAAGATGTTGCCCCAAACCATGTTAAGAGAATTAAAGAATTAGCAAATGATGGAAAATATGATAACGTTGTTTTTCATAGGGTCATAGATGGATTTATGGCTCAAACCGGTGATGTAAAATTTGGTAATTCAGACTCAAAAGATTTCGATTTAAGAAGAGCAGGAATGGGAGGGTCTAGCTTACCAGATTTGAAACAAGAATTTAGTAGTTTACCCCATGAAAGAGGAACTTTATCAATGGCTAGATCTTCAGATCCAAATAGTGCAAATAGTCAATTTTTTATTTGTTTTAAACCAGCGCCTTTTTTAGACAGACAATATACTGTTTTTGGGAAAGTAATAGAAGGAATGGATTTGGTGGATAAAATAAAAAGAGGTGATGAAAGTAATAATGGATCTGTAACTGATCCTGATAAGATCATAAGTTTTAAATCACTATAATCTACTAGATGGCATTAAAAAATTTTGCCTTTAAAGTTTTAAAGAAAGATAAATTTGCCAGATCAGGTCTTATAGAAACACATCGTGGAAATATAAATACTCCAGCTTTTATGCCTGTTGGTACACAAGCCACAGTAAAAGCATGTACAATAGATGATATTAAAAAAACTGGTTCTCAAATAATTTTATCTAACACTTATCATTTAATGATAAGACCTGGTGTAGATCGAATTCAATCTGCTGGTGGATTACATGAATTTATGAACTGTGATCTACCAATATTAACAGACTCTGGTGGTTTTCAAGTAATGTCTCTTTCAAAAATAAATAAAATTGACCGTGAAAAAGGTGCTATTTTTAATTCCCACGTAGATGGTAAAAAATTTTATTTAAGCCCTGAAGAAAGTATAAGAATTCAATTAGGCTTAAATTCAGATATCGTCATGATCATGGATGAGTGTCCCAAAAAAACAAACAATTATGATTTAATAAAAAAATCTATGGATCTTTCATTATATTGGGCCGAAAGATCAAAAAAGTCATTTGGTAAAAATCCACACAAAGCACTATTTGGCATTGTTCAAGGAGGATTATTTAAGGATTTAAGAATTAAGTCATTAAATGAATTAATTAATATAGAATTTGATGGTTATGCACTAGGAGGGCTTGCTGTTGGTGAAACTCAAGCCGAAATGTTTAAAGTTTTAGACGAAATTAAAGAATGTTTACCTGATGATAAACCTCATTATTTAATGGGTGTAGGTACACCATCTGATATTCTTGGTGCTGTTAAACGTGGTATTGATATGTTTGATTGTGTTTTACCTACAAGATCTGGAAGAACTGGTCTTGCTTTCACTTGGGATGGAAGAATAAATATTAAAAATAATAAATACCAAAACGATAATACACCACTTGATTATAAGTGTGATAATTTAAGTTTGAATAAATATTCTAAAAATTACCTAAATCATCTTTTTAATACAAATGAAATACTGGCATCAATGCTATTAACACTCCATAATATCAATTTTTATCAAGAATTAATGACATCAATTAGAAACCATATTGAGTCAGGCACATTTGATAATTTTCATGATAAATACATTGATAAGTTGTAGCAGCCTTCTGATAAATGATTAATTTGACATTTGAAAAAATAGAATAAATCTATATATAACAAACATTCAGTTTAAATAAAAATGTGGGCCCTTAGCTCAGTTGGTAGAGCAATTCCCTTTTAAGGAATGGGTCGATGGTTCGAGTCCATCAGGGCTCACCACAATATTCAATTAACTTAGATTTATGGGTGGATAATCTAAAATTACTTCATTCATTTTTTCATTTAAATCTTTTATTCTGTTATCAGACGAAGGATGAGTGCTCATAAATTCAGGTGGCTCTTCTCCTTTGTTAAGTTTTTTCATTCTCTCCCAAATCTTAACTGTCTCTCTTATATCGTAACCCGATAATGAGGAGAAAATCATTCCTAAGTAATCTGCCTCACTCTCTTGTTTTCTATTAAAAGGATTCAAAATTCCTAATTGAGCTAACATTCCAACAGTATCCATTCCTGTTGTTCTATTGATATCTGAAAGTACACCGCCAGATGCAATATCAATTATTCTTGTTCCTACATTTAATAATTGACCTCTACTAGCTCTTTCGACTGAATGTTTGGCTACTGCATGAGCGATTTCATGACCCATAACAGCAGCTAATCCATCTGTATTTTTAGTTGCCTCAAGTATGCCTGTGTATACAGCAATTTTGCCACCAGGCATGCACCATGCATTTCTAACTTTTTTTTTGTCTATTAATATATATTCCCAATCAAAATTTGCAGTAGGATCATTTAATCCTTCCTTATAAAAATATTCAGATATAGAATCTTCCATTTTGCTACCAATCTGCTTAATTTCATTAAGGGTTTTATTGTCATCACTCATTTTTTCTTTTTCTTTTATCATTTCATAAATTTGAGCTGCTTGGGCATTTAGTTTAGCTTCAGAAATTAATTTTAATTGTTTCCTTTCAGTAATTGGTGCTGTAGTACAAGATGGTAGAAAAAATCCGCAACAACTACAACCAACATAGGATAAAAATTTTCTTCTATTCATAAGTCTATAAAATTGATAATACTAGAATATTATGAATCTTAATAATAAAATATTAATTGTTTTGTTTATCATTTCAATTATTTTTGTTATTTACGCAAGTTATAATTAGAAATATGACTAAAAAAAATTCAAAAAAATCAATATCTCTAACTTTAAGAAATTATTTTATAACTGGTGTAGTTGTTTTAATACCAATTGGATTTACATTATATCTTAGCAAAATTCTTATAGGTATATCCTCAAACTTAATACCAGCAAATATTAATCCTAATAGTTATTTGCCGTTTAATATACCTGGTGTTGAGATATTGATTTCAATCATATTTATTACCTTTGTAGGAGGATTGTCACTTTCTTTTTTTGGAAGAAGAATTTTAAAATTAATTGACGATCTGTTTAAAAGAATTCCTTTTTTAAGAACCGTCTATTCAGCAATAGTTCAAATGACTGAAACATTTTCCAAGAAAGATGATAGTCAAAAAAGTGTAGTGTTAATTGAATATCCAAGAAAAGGAGTTTGGGCTGTTGGTTTTGCAACTAAAGAGAATACTGGGGAGATGGCTCAAAAAACAAATAAAAAACTTATTAATGTTTTTGTTCCAACAACTCCAAATCCTACAAGTGGTTTTTTACTTATGTTTCCAATTGAAGATGTTATCTATTTAAACATGTCATTTGAAGAGGCTTCTAAATTTATAGTTTCTGCAGGAACTTCTACAAAATCTTAAGCAATATCATTGATAACATCTGCTCTATCATAAAGTTTTATCAATGGTTTAAATTTTTTAATATCTTCATTAGAATTTTCAATTCTTTTTATTTCTTTTTCAGCAAGTAAAAAAAGATCGCTATTATGAATAGGATCAGCTAATTTAAAATTCTTTATTCCACTCTGTTTGAAACCAAGTATGTCGCCAAAACCTCTAATTCTCATATCCTCTTCAGATATTAAAAAACCATCATTACTTTGTTTTAATATATTAATTCTTTTTTTAGCATTTTCAGATAGGTTTGATTTAAACATTAATATACATGTAGACTCTTTATTTCCTCTACCAACACGACCTCTAAGCTGGTGAAGTTGAGATAAACCGAACTTGTTTGCGTTTTCAATAATTATTACATTTGCATTTGGAAAATCTATTCCAACTTCAATAATTGTTGTTGAAACTAGAATTTGGAATTTATTTTTCTGAAAATTATTTAATATTTTCTCTTTTTCATCTATTTCAGTTTTTCCATGTAATAATAAAACTTGATTTGGAAATAATTTTTTTAGAAATTCAAATTTATCAACTGCAGATGTATGATCTAATTTTTTAGATTCTTCTATAAGAGGGCATACCCAAAATATTTGATTACCTGAATTAATCTCTTTTTTAATAAATTTAAGAACATCGTCAATTTTACTCTCCAATTTACTATATGTTTTAATTGGTTTTCTAGATTTAGGTTTTTCTTTTATTATTGATAAGTCCATATCACCATACATGGTCATAGTTAAAGTTCGTGGTATTGGTGTCGCAGTCATTAATAAAACGTCACAATCGTCGCCACCTTTATCAGATAGTTTTTTTCTTTGATTAACTCCAAACTTATGTTGTTCATCAATAATAATTAATCCAAGTTTTTTATATCTTACTTTTTTTTGAAATATTGCATGTGTACCAAAAATAATTTCTATTTTATTGTTTTTTAATTTTTCTAAAATTATTTTTTTATTTTTATAATCGGATTTTCCTGAAATTAATTCTATTTTTTTGTTATTGGGAAAAATTTCTTTTGCTAAATTATAATGCTGACGTGCTAATATTTCTGTAGGAGCCATAAAAGCAACTTGATAGCCCGAATTTATGGTATTGTAAGCTGATAGAAGTGCTATAATTGTTTTTCCACTTCCAACATCACCTTGTAAAAGTCTAAACATTTTTGTTGATGTGCTTAAATCTTTGTTTATTTGTTTGAGGGAATTTAATTGGTCATTTGTAAGAGAAAAACTTAACTTATTTATTAAAGCACTTTGTAAATTAAGATTAATTTTTTTTCTTTTTTTTTTAATTTTTTTAATTTTTTTTCTTATTTCAGAATTTACTAAAAATGTTGAAAATATTTCATCATATGCCAGTCTTTGGTAAAAGTTATCTTTATATTTACCTATATTTTCAGGTTTATGAAGTTCTATAATGGAATTATTCCAACTTAAATTTCCAAATTTTTTTATAATTTCATTAGAATGCCATTCATCTAATATAGGCAATTTATTAATAATTTGATTAATAATTTTATTATAAACTTTTTCAGATATCCCTTCTGTTAAAGAATACTGATTATGAACTTTTTTTATTAGAGATGAGTCCTCAGATATATATTTTGGGTTTGTTAATTGGTATTTGTTTTTAAAAAAACCTATTTTGCCACTTATGGTGACTTCTTTACCCAAGGGAAGAATTTTTTTTACATATCCTTCATAACTATTAAAAAAAACGCAGTCTAAACTCCCAGTATCGTCTGAACAAATAACTCTATTGGGTAAGTTCCTTATCCTAGGAAATAGGTACTTTTGAGGTGTAACAGTAACAGTTTGATTCTCACCAATTTTAAGTTCTTTTATTTTCGATGACAAACTTCTGTCTGTATAAGATTTTGGAATTTTCCACAAAAGATCAAATAAATTATTAATATTTTTCTTTTTAAGTAAATTTGTTGTTTTAGCTCCAACACCATTTAACGCTGTTAAATCTGATAGTAAATATTTATAATTGCTTTTAATATTCATATTAAATTAATATATTCTAATAATGACTATCAATATAGATGAATTAAAAAAAAAAATTATTTACAGATCTAATTATCGTGGAACAAAAGAGATGGACAAACTTTTGGGGACATTTACAGAAAAAAATATTAATAATTTGGATAAGGAAGACTTAATTGATTTAGAAAAATTGCTAAATATAGATGATACAAATTTATACAACTTTTATACAGGAGCTGAAACAGATTTTGAAATAGAGAATAATAAAGTAAATTTACTTTTTAAAAATTTTAAATATTAAATAATGGCGGAGAGACTGGGATTCGAACCCAGGAAAGAGTTGCCCCTTTGCCGGTTTTCAAGACCGGTGCTTTCAACCGCTCAGCCATCTCTCCTTTCGCAAGGTTTTATAATTATAATTATTTAATTCAACCTTAAAATAGTCTAATAAAACTAATAACGACTAATTCCATTAAATCTTATGAATAAAGAATTCAATAAGGGGTTACTACTAGCTGGTTTAGGCTCATTTTGGTGGGGATTTATCGGTGTTATATATTTTAAATCTATTACTTATATTGGTCATATAGAACTTGTTGTTCACAGATGCCTTTGGTCTACTGTCACATTAATATTAACAACGTTTTTTTTTTCCAAATGGCATATTTTTTTTAAAATTTTAAAAAGTAAAAAAAATTTAATTTACCTTTTTTTTTCAGGCAGTTTAATTTTTGTTAATTGGGCAGCATGGATTTATGCTATAGCCACTAATAGAATAATTGATGCAAGTTTTGGTTATTTTATAATGCCAATTCTTAGTGTGATGTTAGGATATTTTTTTTTTAAGGAAGTTCTTAATAAGAAAAGAATATCTTCAATTATTTTAGTTATAGTATCCATACTTTACTTAATTATTATGAATTACAAATCTTTACCATGGCTTGGTTTAGTTGTAGCATTTAGTTGGGGGTTTTATAATTTATTAAGAAAAAAAATTGATGTAGATACAGATATAGGATTATTAATAGAGAGCTTATTTATATTACCATTTGCTATTGCAGCATTTTATTTAATCTCCATTAATGGATTTAATGACTTTAAAATTGAGGATCCTCCTATGATGCTACTAATTTTTTTGGCAGGACCAATGACTGTTATCCCACTATTTTTATATGTTAGAGGGGTTGAATTATGTGGACTTGGCCCAACTGGAATGATTTTTTATATAACTCCAACTTTGCAATTTTTACTTGGTTTCTTTTATTATGATGAAGTATTTTCATTAAATAAATTAGTTAGTTTTATTTTTATTTGGATTGCTGTAATTGTATATTTGAAAGATTTGCATGAAAATAATTAAATACTTATCAATTATATTACTTACTTTTAATATTAATGTTTATGCTGATATCAATATTGAATTTGAAAATTGGAAAAAAAATTTTAAAAGAATAGCACTTAAAAATAATATTTCTGAAAAAACTTTTGATAAAGTTATGTCTAATACTAAATTCCTTCCTAATGTTATTAAATACGACCGTTTTCAACCAGAATTTTATGAAGATACAAAGACTTATATTTCAAAGAGAGCTTCTGAAAAGAAAGTTTCTAATGGGATGTCTTTTTATAAACAAAATTCAAATTTAGTTAAATCGGTTGAAAAAAAATTTAATATTGAACAAGAATTACTCTTATCATTGATGGGTATCGAAACAAATTTTGGAACTTATGTTGGAAAAATGGATATTTTATCTTCACTCGCAACATTAAGTTTTGATCAAAGACGTTCTGAATTTTTTACAAATGAATTGTTAATACTTTTAAAGCTTATTGAAAAACAACAAATTAATTATGAAACACTCTTTGGATCTTGGGCAGGTGCATTTGGTTTTTTTCAATTTATGCCATCAACTATGAAAAATTATGCAATAGATTATGATAATAACGGATCAATAGATTTAAAAAACAATAAAGATGCATATGCATCAGCAGGCAATTATTTAAATCAAATTGGATGGAAAGCTGGTCAACCCTGTTTTATAAGAGTCAATTTAGCAAAAGATATACCTAGAAAATATTTAAATGTTTCGGCCAAGAAACTTCACAATAAACAAAAATTAAAATCTTATAGTAAATTTATTAAAAATATAAATGAAATAGACAACAAATATCAAAATCTTCAAGTTGCAATAATTACACCTGATAAAGATATAATACCTGATGCTGATACATTAAATCCAGCTTTCATTGTTTTTGATAATTATGAAATTATACTACAATGGAACAGATCATTAAGATTTGCTTTAGCTGTTTGTACTTTAAAAGATAAATTTAAAAATGAACTTCAATAAATTTTTAACTATATTATCAATTTTATTTTTAACAGCATGCCAACAATTTGCTGATAACAAAAAAGTAGTAAATTACTCTAATTATTTAAAATATAGTAATACAGGTTTTACGTTAATTTATGATGAGCAACTTAAAAAAGATAACAAAATATCAAAAAAAATTGATAATCGAGCTTTAGTTATTTTTCACAAAAAAATTAAAAAAAATTCATTTGTTAAAATTACCAATCCTGCAAATAATAAATCAATTATTGCTAAAGTTATTTCAAATAATGTTGAATTTTCAGATTTTTATAATTCAGTAATTACAAAAAGAATTGCCAACGAATTATCTATTGATTTGAGTGAGCCTTACGTTGATCTTGTTCTTATATCTGAAAACTCTACATTTATTGCTAAAAAAGCAAAAACATTCGATGAAGAAAAAAAAGTAGCCGAAAAAGCACCTGTAGATGGAATTATAATTGATAATTTAGGAGCAGACCTAAATAAAAAAAATCAAATAAAGAAACATAAATTTATATATTCAATTAAGATTGCTGACTTTTATTATAAGGACTCAGCAGAGAATATGATCTTAAGAATCAAAAAAGAGACAAATCTGAAAAATCCATTAATAAAAAAATTATCACAGACTAAATATAGGGTATTATTAGGTCCATTTAATGATATAAAAAAACTTCAAAGATCATTTGATGAAATAAAATTATTAGAATTTGAAAACTTGGAAATATTAAAAGATGTTTAAGAAATTAATAATTTATATTTTTCTCAGCTTATTTCATTCGTTTTCTCATGCCAATTTTGATGTGAAGGCAAGGACAGCGATACTTCAAGATTACTATTCTGGTGAAATTTTGTATGAAAAAGAACCTGATAGATCGATTTATCCAGCTTCAATGACTAAGATTATGACTTCAATAATTGCTTTTGATTTAATCAAATCAGGTGATTTAAGTTTAGATGAAAAATTTATTATTTCTGAAAAGGCTTGGAGATTATCTACTTCTGGTTATTCCTCTATGTTTATTATGGTAGGAGATCAAGTTTCTGTAGAAGATTTACTTAAAGGCATAATTATTGCATCAGGTAATGATGCGTGTATAGCTTTAGCAGAGGGTATTGCCGGTACAGAAGAAGAATTTGCTTTGTTAATGACTGCTAAAGCAAGAGAAATTGGCATGGAAAATACAAATTTTACAAATTCTTCAGGTATTAATGATCCTGACAATTATTCTACCGTCAGAGATATAATGATTATGTCTAGATATTTAATTGAAAAACATCCTGAGTTTTACAAGATGTTTGCTGAAAAAGAATTTACATGGGACCGTACTGGAGGTGATCCAATTACTCAAGGCAATAGAAATCCTTTACTTTATAAAAACCTTGGTGCTGATGGAATTAAAACAGGTTATCTCGCTGTAGAAAAATATTCTTTAGCATCTTCTTTAGAAAGAAATGGTAGAAGATTGATAGCTGTAGGCAGTGGTTTCAATACAAAAAATTCAAGATCCAAAGAAAGTACCAAACTTCTAACATATGGATTAACTAATTACGACTTAGTTAGAATTGCTAAATCTAATGAACCTTTTCAAAAAATAAATGTCTGGCTTGGTAAACAAGACTCTGTTGATGCTTATACTGAACAAGATATTTACAAAACTATTAAAAAAGCTAAAAAAAAATTACTTAAAGTTACTGTTAAATATGAGGGACCTGTAGAAGCTCCAATTGAAAAAAATCAAAAAATTGCAACATTAAGAGTAGTTTACGATCAAGAATTGGTTGGAGAATATGACCTATTATCATCGAAAGAGATTAAAAAAGTAAACTTTATATCCAGATTAATTAAATCAATTAACTATTTAATCTGGGGTGATGTCTAAAAAACCTATAATTGTTTTTGAGGGAATTGAAGGGAGTGGAAAAAGCTACCATCTAAGTTCTATTGCAAGATATTTAAAACAAAAAAAAATCAGCTTTATTAAATTGCGTGAGCCTGGCGGCAGTCAAAATTCAGAGAAGATAAGAAGACTAATGTTAAATAATAAATCAAATTTTAATAAAGATACAGATCTATTGTTATTTCTATCATCAAGAAGTGAAAATATTAGTTTAATTAAAAAAAATTATAATAAAAAAATTATTCTGATTGATAGATTTACAGACTCTACAATCGCATACCAACATTATGGCATGGGTGTAAATTTGAAGTTAATTAATGTGTTAAATAAATATTTACTTAAAGATATAAAAATAGGTTTTACATTTCTAAATACAGTAAATAATAAAAACTTATTTTTAAGACTAAAAAAAAGAAAAATACTTAATAGATACGATCAATTTAATTTAGCTTTTTATAATAAAGTTCAGAATGGTTTTATTAAATTAGCCAAATCAAAAAAAAGATCATATATGATAATTAATTCAAATTTAGAAATTGAGAAAAATAAAAAATTAATCTTAGATAAAATTAATAAATTAATTTAATATATGGAGTCATTATTGCAAAAACGTTTATATGGACATGAAGAAATTTTTAATACACTCAAAAATCTGTATTTAAATAAAAAGTTTCCTAATAAAATAATTTTATCAGGAGAGAAGGGTATTGGCAAATGTACTTTAGCATATCATATAATAAATTATATTTTATCTCTAAATGAAGATCATAATTATGACACTAAAGATTATAAAATTAATAGTGAAAATAAATCTTTTAAATTAATTAAGAATAAATCTAATCCTAATTTTAACCTCATTGATGTTGAGAATGGAAAAAAAAATATCGATATTAATCAAATTAGAGATCTAATTTCTAAACTTAATAAATCATCATTTAATAAAAGGCCAAGGTTTGTTTTGATTGATAATATAAATTTACTTAACTCTAATTCTATAAACGCATTGCTTAAAATAATTGAAGAACCAAATGATGATATAAACTTTATTTTAATAAATAGTAACAAACGTGTTCTTCCCACCTTAAAATCAAGATGTATAAATTTTAAGATTTCTCTTCCTCAAAATCAAGTTGTTAAAATAACTAACAAAATCATTAAGCAAGATATTTATAATTTATTCAATGAAGAATTGATTAATTACTATAGCACACCTGGCCAGTTATTGTGGATTTTAAAAATTTCAGATGACTTTGAAATTGATATAAAAAATTTATCATTAGAAAATTTTCTATCATTGATAATTAAAAATAAATTTTATAAAAAAGATAAAAAATTGATCGAATTGACTTACTCATTTATTGAAATTTACTTCAGGAATAAAATTAATATTAAAAATACTGAAATATTAAATTTTTATTCTCTTTTTTTAAAAAAAATTATTAATACAAAAATTTATAATTTAGACGAGGAGTCTATTTTTATGGAATTTGAAGATCGAATTTTAAATGGATAAAAATTTCTATATCACAACTCCAATATACTATCCCTCTGGCAGACCTCATATGGGTCATGCATATTCAAGTATAATTGCTGATTTTTTTTCACGATTTAAAACTATAGATGGATATAAAGTTTTTTTTTTAACTGGGACTGATGAACATGGACTTAAAATTCAAAGATCGGCTGAGAAAGAAGGTTTAGATCCTCTTAAATTTTGTGATCAAATTAGTAAAACATTTAGAGATTTATCTAAAACTTTAAATTTAACCAATACAGATTTTATACGAACGACTGAAGACAGACACAAAAAAACAGTTCAACATTTATGGAAAGAATTAGAAAAAAATGATGATATTTATCTTTCAAATTATTCAGGATGGTACTCTGTTTCAGATGAAGCTTTTTATAGTGAAGATGAAATAGAAGAAATAGATGGAAAAAAAATTTCAATTAGTTCAAAATCTTCTGTTGAATGGATAGAGGAAGAGTCTTATTTTTTTAGACTCTCTAAATGGGAAAAACCCTTATTAGATTTTTATGAAAAAAATCCTAATTTTATTTCACCTGAATCAAGAAAAAATGAGGTGATAAGTTTTGTTAAAAGTGGTCTTAAAGATCTTTCAGTAAGTAGAAAAACTTTTTCATGGGGTATTCAAGTTCCTGGAAATGAAAATCATGTTATTTACGTTTGGCTTGATGCACTTACCAACTACATAAGTGCCTTGAATTATCCCAATAAAGAAGATGAATTATTTAAAAAATTTTGGCCTGCTTCAATACATTTGATTGGAAAAGATATATTAAGATTTCATGCTGTATACTGGCCAGCTTTTTTATTAGCTGCTAAAATAGAATTACCAAAAAAAGTTTACGGTCATGGATGGATACTCTCAGGTGATGAAAAAATGTCTAAATCAAAAGGTAATATTTTAGATCCTTTACAAATTATCGATGAGTATGGCTTAGATCCTTTAAGATATTATTTGATTAAAGAAGTCTCTTTTGGTAATGACGGCAACATATCTCAAGAAAGATTGGAGGATTGTATAAATAGCGATTTAGCAAATAATTATGGTAATTTATGTCAACGTGTTATTGCATTTGCTATAAAAAATTGTGATGGAAAAATACCAGAAAAAATTAAATTTGAGGACGATGATTTAAAAATCTTAAATAAATTTAAAGATAATTTAGAAAGCATAAGATCTAAAATAGATCAACAAAACTTAAACTTTTATATTGACTATATAGTTAACTCACTCTTTGAGGCTAATAAATATTTTAATGATCAAGAACCTTGGAAAAAGAAGGATGATATTACTAGATTAAATACCATTGTTTTTACTTCTTTAGAAATTATTAGAAAAATAAGTTTTTTACTATATCCAATAATCCCAGGATCAGTATTAAAGGCTTTAAAAATATTCAATCTTGGTGAAAATGATATTAAATTAGAAGACATATCTAAAAATGAATTTTTAATTAAAGGAAATAGTATAAATAAAATAGATATACTCTTTAAAAAAATAGAAAAAAATAATGATTGACTCGCACTGTCATCTTGATCATGAACCATTAATAAGTGATCTTAATAACGTAATACAAAGATCGAAAAATGTAGGCATTAAAAAATTGCTAACAATATCAACATCAATAGATAGTTTTTCTAAAATTAAGAAATTGATCCATGAAGACGACATTATTTTTGGCACAGTTGGTATACATCCACACGAAAGTGACAAAAATGTTTTAACTTCCTCTCAATTGGTTCAAAACTTTAAAGAAAATGAGAAAATTATTGGTATAGGTGAAACTGGATTAGATTTTTATTATAATAATAGTGATCGTGAAAAACAAATATCGAGTTTTAAAGAACACATAGAAGCTTCAATTGAGACAAAGTCACCATTAATTGTTCATTCAAGAAATGCAGAAGATGAAACATATGAAATACTTAATTCATATAAAAATAATGACCTTAAAATTTTAATGCATTGTTTTACAGGATCTAAAGAATTTTCAAAAAAACTTTTACTATTAAACTCATATTTTTCAGCAAGTGGAATTATTACCTTTAAAAACTCACTAGATTTGCAAGATACCTTTAAGTCCTTACCATTAGAAAAAGTATTGATTGAAACCGACAGTCCATTTTTAGCCCCTGTACCAAATAGAGGTAAAAAAAATGAACCATCATTTATTGATTATACAGCCGCTAAACTTGCAGAAATTAAAGAAATACCAAAGTCAAAACTTATTGAAATAACCACAAATAATTTTAATCAACTGTTCTTTAGCTAATAGTTATGAAATTTATTATATTAGGCTGTGGTAGTTCAATGGGTGTACCAAGACCAGATGGTTTTTATGGTAACTGTGATCCAAATAATAAAAAAAATCATAGAACAAGATGTTCAGCATTATTTCAAACTTCAGATGAAAATATTTTGATAGATACATCACCAGATCTTAGACAGCAACTATTGAGACATAAAATTAAAAAGATAAATAAAGTGCTTTATTCACATATGCACGGTGATCAAACTCACGGTATTAATGATTTAAGATCTTTTTTTATCAATAGTAAAAAACCAATTGACGTTTATGCTGATAAATTTACCTCAAATTATCTTGTGAAAACTTTTTCTTATATTTTTAAAAGCTATACGAAAGAATATCCTGCAACATTAAAATTAAATAAATTAAAAAATGATTTTTCTACATTGAATAATAAGAGGAAAATTAAAATCAAATCTGTAGAGGTTGATCATGGTAAAATTAAATCAAACTGCTTTATTATAGATAAGAAATTAGCCTATATAAGCGATGTAAGTAAAATATATAAGAAAGATTATAAATATTTTAAAAATCTTAAATATTTAATAATTGATTGCTTGTGGTATAATTTTCATCCATCTCACTTTAATTTAGAAAACTCTTTATCAATGATTGAGCAATTTAAACCTAAAAATGCTATTTTAACAAATTTGTCACCAGTATTAGATTATAAAGTTTTAAAAAAACTTTTACCTAAAAATGTAATCCCAGCACATGACGGTTTAACAATAAAATTATAGTATACTTTCAATTTTTTTTATTAATTTACTAGACATAGGTTTAGTAAAAGATGCAAATGTATCCTCAATTTTACCTTCTTTATTAATCAATATTTTATAAAAATTCCATTTTGGAACTGCTGATTTTCCATAGTTTTTTTTTGCCCATTTATAGATTTCATGTGCATTATCACCTTTAATTTCAGTAATAGTGGATAAAGGAAAGTTAATATTAAAATTTACCTCACAAAATTTTTTGACTTCTTCATTATCTTTTTTTTCTTGATTAAATGTATTTGAGGGTATGCCCAAGACTATTAAGCCCTTTGATTTATAAGTGTCCCATAGTTCTTGTAATTCTTCATATTGATTAGTAAAACCACAATAGCTTGCAGTATTAACTACAAGAACAGCTTTATTTTTATATTCTTTAAAATTTATTATTTCTCCAGTTATGCTTTCTATGTTTAAGTCATGAAAAGTTTTTTCATACTCAGCTTTAGTAACGTTGTTAAAAAAAAACATAATTATTAATATACTACTTAAAAATATTTTTCTCATTTATTGTAATTACTTTTTAGGTTTATTTGGAGTAAGTAATATCAAAAAGTAACCAAATAAAGTTGACAATAACGACCCAGTTAATACTCCTATTTTTACACCATCCATATATTGCATATTTTCAACAAAAGCTAAATTTCCAACAAATAAACTCATTGTGAAACCAATACCTGTAAGAACACCTACACCATAAAAATTATACCAACTTGTATCGTTTGGCATTTGAGCTACTTTTAACTTTATAGATACATAAGAAAATATAAAAACACCTAGCTGTTTACCGACAAATAGTCCTAGCACGATACCTAGGGGAACTTTATCTAATAAAGAAGCAAAAGATAAACCCTCTAAAGATACACCAGCATTTGCAAATGCAAATAGAGGCATTATTCCAAAAGCAACATATGGACTAATTGCATGTTCTACTTTTATTAATAAAGAAAAATCTTTTTCTTTTTTTCTATGAGGTATTGTCATAGCTAACAGAACACCAGCAATAGTTGCGTGTACACCTGAGTTGTGTGTAAAATCCCATAGAAACAATCCTACAATCAAGTAGGGTAAAAATTTTTTGATATTAAATTTGTTTATCAGCAATAAAATGATAAATGCTGCCAGCATCAAAATTAAATATTTTATACTTAAGTCTCCTGAGTAGAAAAGAGCAATAATTACTATTGCTCCTAAGTCATCTATTATAGCCAGAGCAGTCAAAAAAACTTTTAAGGATAAAGGCACTCTTTTTCCAAGCAGTGACAAAACACCTAGTGAAAAAGCTATATCTGTAGCCGAAGGTATAGCCCATCCGTTTAAAGTTTCACTATCACCATAATTTATAAATACATAAAATAATGCAGGCACTAACATTCCACCTACTGCAGCAATTATTGGAAGTAAGGCTTGTTTTATATTTGAAAGTTCTCCCTGTAAAAATTCTCTTTTAATCTCAAGTGTTACAAAGAAGAAAAATATTGCCATCAAAGCATCATTAATCCAATGTATTACGGATAGTTTTAGTCCAAAATTATTTATACCAATGAATAGATATTTGTTTAATGTTGAAAAGTATATATCTGCTAGGGTTGAATTGCTTATAAACAAGGCAACGATAGCAGCAAACAACAAAACTAATCCACTAGCTGCCTCTAACTTAAAGAACCATCTAAAAGGTTTTGATATATAATTGATCATAAAATTATGAAAGGTCTATAATAAATAGTTTTATATCTTTCAATGTTTCATATAGGCTGAATAATAACACTTCCAATCCAGGAAATATGTTTATTAATGGTGTTTTTAGAGTGTCTAGCAAAATAATTATTGCCCCTAATGTAATTATAAACACAATTAAATATGAAAAAAACTTGCTACTTTGAGTTTTTTTTATTACATCAGTTTTGCTCTCAGTTTCTTTGAATTTTGATAATTCAGATTTTGCTTTTTTATTCTTCTCAACTGGTTTTTTTATTAACTGATCTTTTGATCTATCACCATTTAATTTGTCACTATCTTCTTTTTCTTCAATGGCAATATCCTCATTTATTTGTAGAGGTTCTGAAATTGGTTCTTGTTTTTTGTAAAACCAAATATGCTCACATGAGCCGCACTGTAAATCACGACCTTCAAATGGAATTAAATTAATATCTAAATTGAATTTTTTTTTGCACGATGGGCAAATAATAATCATGAATTCCTATATATCAGAAATTTATTAAAATTCTTTTAATTTCGAAGCTTTAATCATTGAAAATATCAATAACTACTGTATTAGTAATGCTCTCGGAGTGTAGCGCAGCCTGGTAGCGCATCTGGTTTGGGACCAGAGGGTCGCAGGTTCGAATCCTGCCACTCCGACCATCATTATGAAAAAAGCAATAATTTATATTCCTAACAAAAGTCCAATGCAATCAGGTCTTGCAAAAACTAATAAGTGGATACTAGAATTTAAAACAAAAGACCCAACAAAGAATCCTCTTATGGGATGGGAAAGTTCTGATGATACGTTAACTGAGTTAAAGTTAGAATTTTCATCTAAAGAACTTGCAATAAACTATGCAAAAAAGAAAAAAATAGAATATGAGCTAATTGAACCTAAAAAAAGAAAGACTGTTAAAAAATCTTATGCAGATAATTTCTTAAAATAATTATATGTTTAGATTTTTTACCGAAAAAAATTGGTATCTCTGGTCGTGGGTTGGTTCTGCTATAATACTCTCATCACTTTGGATCCAAGTTAAAATAGATGTTAAAATTAATGAGTGGTTTGGTGAATTTTACGATATGATTCAAAAAGCATTGGGCGCTCCTAATGCCATAACTATTCAAGAATATTGGGCAAGTTTACTTTCATTTATAACCTTAGCAGCTATGTATGTTGGTGTTGCAGTTTTAGTAAGTTTTTTTACTTCACATTATTTATTTAGATGGAGGGCTGCAATGGTTGAATGGTATCATTCGGTTTATGATAAGGCCCGTAAAATAGAGGGTGCTGCACAAAGAGTTCAAGAGGATACCATAAAATTTTCAAGAATAATGGAGTCGTTAGGAACAAGTTTAATTGAAGCTTTAATGATTTTAATTGAGTTTATGCCAATTTTATTTGGATTAAGTATTGGTATTCCGATTTTCTTTTTTGGTGATTGGGATTATGGCCTAATAGTTGGAGCGCTTATTTGGTCTATTGGTGGTACAATTTTTCTTATAATTTTAGGTTTAATATTAAGGTTGGTAGGAGTTGAATATGATTTACAAAAAAAAGAAGCAGCTTATAGAAAAATATTAGTAATAGCTGAGGATGATGGATCTATAAGACCAAAAACAATTGATGAATTATTTGAAGATGTTAGAAGTATTCATTATCTTAGTTATATACGATATTTATATTTTAACGTTGGTAGAATTGCATATCTGCAGGCCAATGTACTATCAGCTTATGTGTTCTTAGCTCCTGCAATAGTGGCAGGAGCAGTTACACTTGGGGTTATGCAACAAATAATTA
>CACBBX010000013.1 GCA_902537575.1 uncultured Pelagibacteraceae bacterium | reverse complement strand
TACCACATGCAACAACTGCTTTTATTTTTTTATTAATTTTATTATTTTTGATTAAATCTTCCTTGTAAACTTGTTGGAAATTTTCAATTAGTTTTTCACTACCTTGACCTGATATAAATTTTTCATTTAAAGTTATTTCTTTTAATTCCTTCATTTCTTCAGGTGCATGAGTTAATCCTTTTTTGATACCCATTTTAACTCCAGTCCATCCGTTTTCATTATGACTTGCTGTTACCATTGCAACAGCATCAGAGTTTAAATTAAATTGAGCAAAATAAACCATTGGTGATAATGACAATCCAATATCTTCAACATTACAACCAGTTGATAGCAAACCTTTTTTTAGAGCAGTTTTTATCTCCTCGCTATAAGAACGATAGTCATGTCCAATTATAACGATAGGATTATTTTTTTTAGTATGACTGATTATTTGTGTACCTAGACCTTTTCCAAGATTCTCTATCCCAGCTATATTTATGTCTTTTTCATACAACCATCGGGCGTCATATTCTCTAAAACCGTATGGATCAATTTTAATATTTTGTGTCATTTGTTAATTTTTTACCTCTTTTATGTTAATTAACTCCAATTTTTTAATTTTTTTTATTGATATATAATTTGTCATGTTCTATAAATGTTCTATTGATTTACTGATTATATAGTATATTAAGTCAAAACGCCTACAACATGTAGTTGTTTTCGTTAAATAAACTAAATATAACAAGAATTATGAACAAAATTTTATCGCAGGCCCTAAAGAAAGCTGTCTCTGAATATAGCCCCCAAGTTAATGAATTTTCAAAAGATAAAAGACCCGATCTTTTCTCATTAAATAAAGAAACAGAACTATTTCAAAATGACAAAGGCATCATTATTAAGATTGATCGATCAAAAGATGCAAATTTAACTGATTTTGGTAAAGCGACTTTAAAAGACAGATATCTTGGTCACAACGAATCATTTCAAGATTTATTTGCTAGAGTAGCAAGTTCATATGCTGATGATAATCTTCATGCACAAAGAATTTATAACTACATAAGTAACCTTTGGTTTATGCCAGCAACACCTGTTTTATCAAACGGTGGAACCAAAAGAGGATTACCTATTTCTTGTTTTTTAAATGAAGCATCGGATAGTTTAGGTGGTATTTTAGATTTGTGGAGCGAAAATGTTTGGCTTGCAGCTAAAGGTGGCGGCATTGGAAGTTATTGGGGCAATCTAAGATCTATTGGTGAAAAGATTGGTAAAGTTGGAAAGACCTCAGGTATAATTCCATTTATTAAAGTTATGGACTCTTTAACTATGGCTATTAGTCAAGGCTCTTTAAGAAGAGGTTCTGCTGCTTGTTATCTTCCAGTCGATCATCCTGAAATAGAAGAATTTATTGAGATGAGAAGACCAACTGGTGGTGATCCTAATAGAAAAGCATTAAATTTACACCATGGTGTTTTAGTTTCTGATTCATTTATGAGAGCTGTAGAAACTGATGAACAATGGGCACTAAAAAGTCCTGCTGATGGAACTGTTCAACAAACTATATCTGCAAGAAATTTATGGATAAGATTATTGACTGCAAGAATAGAAACTGGTGAACCATATATTATTTATATTGATACCGTTAACAGACAAATACCACAGCATCATAAATTAGCTAATTTGACAGTTAAAACTTCTAACTTATGTAGTGAAATTACTCTACCAACCGGAATAGATAAAGACGGTAGAGATAGAACAGCAGTATGTTGTTTGTCATCTTTGAACTTAGAAAAGTACGATGAGTGGAAAGATGATCCAAACATGATTAACGATGTTATGAGATTTTTAGATAATGTTTTATCTGACTTTATAAACAAAGCTCCAGATCAATTTAAAGATGCAAAGTACTCAGCTGAAAGAGAGCGAAGTGTAGGATTAGGTGTAATGGGTTTCCATTCATTTCTGCAAAAAAATAGAATTCCTTTAGAGTCTGTAATGGCAAAGTCTTGGAATAAAAAAATATTTAAAGACATCGATACAAAAGTAAATCAAGCTTCTAAAGATTTAGCAGAAGAAAGAGGTGCATGTCCAGATGCTGCAGAATATGGTTACCAAGAAAGGTTTTCTAATAAAACTGCAATAGCGCCACCAGGAGTAGAACCTATCGCTGCTAATAGCTATACACACAAAACTCTTTCAGGTTCATTTAATGTAAAAAACAGATATTTAGAGGAGATATTAGAGAGCCATGGTAAAAATGACGATGAAACTTGGTCGAGCATTACAACAAATCAAGGTTCAGTATCTCATTTAGACTTTCTAACTGATTTAGAAAAAGATGTTTTTAAAACAGCATTTGAGTTAAACCAAAATTGGATTATCGAGTTAAGTGGAGACAGAACTCCATTTATATCTCAAGCTCAATCAGTAAACTTATTTTTACCCGCTGACGTTCATAAGAAAGAACTTCATAAAATTCATTTTGATGCCTGGAAAAAAGGTTTAAAAAGCCTTTATTACTGTAGATCAAAATCAATTCAAAGAGCCGAAAATATCAATGATGCAAAATCAACAGATATTATGGCAAATGTTTACAAAAATAAATCAACCAAAACTGAAGAAACAGAATACGAGGAGTGTCTATCATGTCAGTAGCCGAAAAAGTAAGTTCAGAAATTATTCAACCTGAAAAAAAAGAGATTATTCAATCAAAAAAATGGGATTGTTAGTAGAGAATCCGGTTTATAAACCATTTAGATATCCTTGGTGTTATGATGCCTGGTTAACTCAACAAAGAATTCATTGGTTACCGGAAGAAGTTCCTTTAGGAGATGATGTGAGAGATTGGCAAAAAAACTTATCTCAATCTGAAAAAAATTTATTAACTCAAATTTTTAGATTTTTTACTCAAGCTGATGTTGAAGTAAACAATTGTTATTTGAGACATTACACAACAGTGTTCAAACCAACAGAAGTTTTAATGATGATGACTGCTTTTGCATCAATGGAAACAGTTCATGTTGCTGCTTATTCACATCTTTTAGATACAATTGGGATGCCCGAGTCTGAATATTCTGCTTTTATGAAGTATAAAGAAATGAAAGATAAATACGATTACATGCAAAACTTTAATGTAAAGTCTAAAGAAGATATTGCTAAGACAGTTGCTGTATTTAGTGCCTTTACTGAAGGACTTCAGTTATTTGCAAGTTTTGCTATTTTGTTAAACTTTCCAAGACACAACAAAATGAAAGGTATGGGTCAAATTGTTACCTGGTCTGTCAGAGATGAAACTCTTCACTGCAATTCTATGATCAGAGTATTTAAAGAATTCATTAATGAAAATCCTGAGATATGGACACCAAAACTGAAAAAAGAACTTTATGAAGCATGCAGAACAATTATTGAGCATGAAGATGCTTTTATTGATTTAGCTTTTGAAATGGGTCCAATGGAAGGCTTAACTGCAAAAGATGTTAAAGATTATATTAGATTTATTGCTAATCGAAGACTAGTTCAACTTGGTTTAGAAGCCATTTATGACGTTGATAAAAATCCTTTAGGCTGGTTAGATACGATGTTAAATGCAGTAGAGCACATGAACTTTTTTGAAGGTCGTGCAACAGAATACTCTAAAGCATCTACCCAAGGAACATGGGTTGAAGCATTTAGTTAATATTTAAAAATTATCTTTGGTTTAATTGTAAGACTTTTCTATGTTTGCTACCTTTGTAGCTAGCTAAAGGTCTAATAAGTTTATTTGCAGCATGTTGCTCCATAATATGAGCAGACCATCCAGTTATTCTAGAAATAACAAATATTGGTGTAAAAAAATCTGTATCAAATCCCATCAAATGATAAGTGGGTCCAGTAGGATAATCAACATTAGGGTGGATATTTTTCTCTTTAATCATAACTTTTTCAACAATGTCGTAAATTTTTTCAAATTTTTTATCTTTTTTAAGTTTTGCAACTTTACCAAAATATTTTCTCATAGTTGGAACTCTCGAGTCACCAGATTTATAAACTCTGTGGCCAAAACCCATAACTACTTCTTTATTTTTTAAAGCGTTATTGATCCATTTTAATGCATTTTCAGGTTTTTTAATTTTATTCATCATGTGCATAACTTCTTCATTGGCTCCACCATGCAATGGTCCTTTCAAACTAGCAATTGCTCCAGTAATTGCTCCATGAATATCAGATAAACTACTTGTAATAGTTCGTGCTGTAAAAGTTGAAACATTAAAACTATGTTCAGCGTAAAGAATTAAAGATACATCAAAAGCTTTAACAATTTCTTTTTGAGGCACTTTACCAAAACACATATAAAAGAAATTTTCAGCGAACGTTAGAGTTTTTTTTGGTTTAATTATTTTTTTACCACTTCTAATCCTATAAAATGCAGCTAAAGCAGTAGGTGTCTTTGCAAAAATCCTTAGTGACTTTCTCATATTTGCTTCAGATGAAGAGTCATGTGTTTCTTTGTCTTCCAATCCCATAACACTTACAGCAGTTCTTGCTACATCCATTGGATGAGATTTTTTTGGCATATGTTTAATTATCTCATATAAATTTTTTGATAAATCTCTGTTATTTTTTTCTTCTTTTTCAAATTTTCTAAGTTCTATTGTATTTGGTAAATCTTTATTTAAAATTAAATACGCCACTTCTTCAAATCTACAATACTCGCATAAGTCTTGTGCGGCATACCCTCTGTAGGTAAGAGAATTAATTTCTGGCATAACCTTAGAAACTTCAGTCTCGTCAACCACAATTCCTAACAAACCTTTTTTAATATCTTCACTCACTATTCGTGGCCTTCTGTACTAAAGTTATAAATTTTTTCATCTAATGAGTTGTATTTTTCATACTCAACAAGTTCATATAATCTCTTACGTGTTTGCATTTTATCAATTATATTATTCTGATGTCCATTAACATAAATGTCTCTTAATCCGTCTTCTACATTTTTCATAGCTAATCTTTGAGTGGTAACAGGATAAATTACAATGTTAAAACCTACATTTTCCAATTCTTTATAGTTAAATAATTTTGATTTTCCAAATTCAGTCATATTAGCTAGTAAATAACAACTAAGTTCTTTTCTTACTTTTTCAAAATCTTTTTTATCTTGCAGAGCTTCTGGAAAAATAATCTCAGCACCAGCATCTACATACGCTTTACATCTCTCTATCATTTTATCAATCCCCTCAACACTTTTTGCATCAGATCTTGCAATTATTTTAAAATTTGGATCTTTTTTAGCAGATACACATTCTTTAATTTTTTTCACCATAGCATCTGTTGAAATAAGTTCTTTATTGTCAAGGTGACCACATCTTTTTCTCTCAATTTGGTCTTCTAAATGAACTCCAGTTATTCCAAATTCTTCAAATGTTTCAATTGTCTCTCTGCAAGATTTAAAACCAGTATCGATATCAACAATAGTAGGAAGATTTGTAACTCTGGATATTAAGTAAGATCTAGTGCTTACATCTTCTAAAGTAGTAAGTCCTATATCAGGAAAACCAAGATCATTAGCCATAACACCACCAGAAACATAAACAGCATCATATCCAATTTCTTCAACTAATTTTGCTGTAAGTGGATTGTAAGCACCGGGTGCTCTCAATATTTTATTAGATTTTAATTTTTCATTAAAATCTATTCTTTTTTGACTCGGTTCTTTATCTATAAAATGCAATTTAAATACCTCGAATTCTTTAGTAAATGTTTTAAAGATTAAATTAAATTAATCAATATTAAAGATAATTTGAAATTATTTTTTCAATTCCAACAAAATCTTTAATTAAGTGATTATGATAAATGTCATCAATATTTTTTTCAGTGTAACCATCTTCCAATAATATCATCGGTATTTCAGCAGCCTTTGCAGCATTAGCATCAGTTTCGCTGTCGCCGATCATAATAGATTTACTTTTCTCACCGTCTAAAATTTCAATAACTGTGGTTAAATGTCTTGGATCTGGTTTACAATATTCGAAAGTATTATAACCCGCAACATATTCAAAGTAATCGTGAACCCCGATTTTCTTTAGTAGATCAATAGCAAGATGTTCTGTTTTGTTTGTGCATACTGCCATAGATATGGTTTCTTTTTTACACCAATTTAAAAAATCTTTAACACCTTCTAACAACTTGCTCTCATTTAAAATATTTTTGCCATAGTAAGATATAAATTCATCAGTCATCTGGGTTTTTACTTTTTCATTTATAGATGTTAATTCTTTTTTTGCTTGACTCCATATGGACCTTCCAATCATTGCACCCGCACCTTTTCCAACTGATGTTTTTAATTCTTCTAAAGATTTGGTAGGATAGCCAAATTTTTTCATTACGTGATTGTGAGCATGCATTAAATCTGGCGCTGTATCAACAAGAGTACCATCTAAATCAAATAATATTGTGAATTTTTGTGTCATTTTAAAAGTATTTTAAAGAAATAATTTGTGAATTAATTAAGTTTTATACTTAATGTAATTAAAATTAAATGAAACCATTAAATTCACAAAAAATTCAAGTTAATTTAAGAAGCAGGTTCTTAAAAGCAGGTGTTAAAATGCTAGGTCCTGAGACAATTTTCTTTTCTCAAGATACAAAAATTGGAAAAAATGTTTTTATTGAGCCCTATGTAGTTTTTGGACCAAAAGTAAAAATAGGAAACAATGTTGTAATTAAATCCTTTTCACACTTAGAAGCATGTAAAATTGAAAACAAAGTTGAAATTGGTCCATATGCCAGGATAAGACCAGGCACAATTCTTAAAGAAGGATCTAAAATAGGAAATTTTGTTGAAGTTAAAAAAAGTACTTTAGGAAAAAAATCTAAGGTAAATCATTTATCGTATATTGGAGATACAGAAATCGGTAAATCTGTAAATGTTGGGGCCGGTACGATTACTTGTAATTATGATGGAATTAATAAAAGTAAAACAAAAATTAGAGATAAAGCATTTATAGGCTCAAATTCATCATTAGTTGCACCAATTACAATCAATAAAGAAAGTATAGTTGGTGCAGGTTCAGTAATTACAAGGAATGTATCTAAACAATCTTTGGCGTTAACTAGACCTTTACAAACCGAAATTAAAAATTACAAAAGAAAAAATAAATAAAACTATGTGTGGTATAATTGGAATCTCAAGTAATAAACCAGTATCTGCAAATATAATCAACTCATTAAAAAAACTTGAGTACAGGGGTTATGATTCTGCTGGGATAGCAACTCTTTTTGAGGGTGAAATAAAAGAGGTTAAATCCAAGGGAAGAGTAAATTTTTTAGAACAAAATTTTGATTTAAAGAATTTGAAAGGTAATATTGGCATTGGTCATGTTAGATGGGCTACACATGGGGTGCCAAATAGTGTTAATGCCCACCCACATTCATCTGATAATGTTTCTGTTGTACATAACGGTATAATTGAAAATTCAACTATATTAAAAAAATTTTTAAGTAATAAAGGCCATAAATTTAAATCTCAAACTGACACTGAAGTTATAGTTCATTTAATTACAGAGAATTTAAAAACTGAAGAGTTAGAAGAAGCTATCACAAAAACATTAAAACAACTTCACGGTAGCTTTGCTTTAGGAATTGTTTTTAAAGATATTCCTGATTTAATAGTTGGAGCTAGAAGGGGCTCACCTTTAGCAGTTGGTTATGGACCAAATGAAAATTATTTAGGATCAGACTCTTATGCCCTTAAGGCAATGACAAATAAAATTACATATCTTGATGATGGTGAATTTTGTATTATTAAAAAAGATCAAGTACATTTCTTCAATGAAAATGGAAATAAGATAAATAAAAAAATTCTAGAGCTTTCGTCAGATGAAGCCACTTATGAAAAAGGTGATTTTAAACATTTTATGGCTAAAGAAATTGAAGAACAGCCAATTACCATCAAGACTGGAATTAAGGAATATATAGATAAAACAAATTCAGAAATAAATATCTTTAACTTCCCATGGAAAATAAACGAAATTAATTCAATAACATTAATTGGTTGTGGAACAGCTTACCATTCTTGTTTAATGGCAAAATATTGGTTTGAAGAGCTTACCCACCTCGATGTTAATATTGATATTGCCTCAGAATTTAGGTACAGAAAAAATAGATTTAAAAAAGATAATTTATACATATTTGTTTCACAATCTGGTGAAACAGCAGATACTTATGCAGCATTAGATATTTGTAACAAAAAAAATATGAAAACTTGTGCTGTTGTTAATGTAATTGAAAGCTCTATAGCTAGAGAAGCAAATTTTGTATTACCGATTCATTGTGGTCCCGAAATTGGTGTTGCATCGACAAAGGCTTTTTTAGGACAAATACTTGTTTTATATATTCTAGTCTTAAAATTAGGATCTTTAAGAAAAGAAATTAAAAATGTGAATTATAGAGAAAAGATTAAAGACCTCCAGGATCTACCAAGTCTAATTGAAAAATCTTTATTAATTGATAATGATATACAAACTATATCTTCTACCTTCAATGAAGCAAAAGGCTCCATGTTTCTAGGTAGAGGTTACTCATATCCTATAGCACTTGAAGGTGCTTTAAAACTTAAAGAATTATCTTATGTTCATGCAGAAGGCTATCCTGCAGGTGAGATGAAGCATGGTCCCTTAGCTTTAATTGAAGATGGTATGCCTGTCGTGGTATTAGCTCCAAGAGATAGTTATTATAAAAAAACTATTTCGAATATGCAGGAAGTAATAGCAAGAGGTGCAAAAGTTTTATTAATTACCAATAAGAGCAAAGATGAAATTATATCTGAAAATATTTGGGAAACTATAGAGGTTGAAAATACAAATGATGACTTGTTACCTTTTCTTTTAACAATACCTCTTCAAAAACTAGCTTATTATTCAGCTCTTAAAAAAGGTTATGATATAGACAAACCAAGAAATCTAGCTAAGTCAGTTACAGTAGAGTGAATAAGTTATTAAGAATTGATTTTAAAGGTAAAAAAGTTGACTTTTGGCAAGCATGCGAATTTTCAAAAAAAAATAAAATCCCACATCATTTAGTTCTCAAACAAGCTTACGACCAAGGTTTATTAAATGATGAAAAAAACAAATTACTATTAGATTTTATTGAACATATTAAAAATAATGAAAGTAATTTTAAATCTCAACTATATCAGGATTTATTTGCATCTTTTGTAATAAAAAATAATTTTAAAAAAACATTTTTAGAATTTGGAGCAACAAACGGTATTGATTTATCAAATACTTATACTTTAGAAAATGAGTTGTCTTGGTCAGGAGTTTTAGCCGAACCTGATATAAACTGGATAAAGGACCTAAAAAAAAATCGTAATAATTGTAGAGTTATTACAAAATGTATCTGGAATAAATCTGGTGAAAAACTCAATTTTTTCTCATCTGACGAGAGTGTTTTTTCAACTTTGGACAATTATAAACACAGTGATATTGACTCTCTTCCAGGCAATACAGCGCAAAGAAATAAAAAAGGTAAAAATATTCAGGTCGAAACAATCTCATTAAATCATTTAATTGAGGAAGAATTCAATGGTCTTTCACCTTCGTATATTTCTATAGACACTGAGGGATCAGAATTTGAAATAATTAATTCACTTAATTTTATAAAGTATCAACCAGCTGTTTTAACAATTGAGCATAATTTTACCGTTTTAGAAGAAAAGATTGATAAATTGATGTCTAGAAAAGGTTATATCAGAATTTTTAATAATCTAACAGCCTTTGATGGTTGGTATATTTCAGGAAAAGCTTTGGAAAAATTGAATAAATTTTAAATTAATTTTATCATTCTTGATAAATTTAATATCTCTGTTAAAACACCTGCAGGTTGAATATGAAAAATTGGAAAAAAAATAGTTGGAGAAAATATCCTGTTAAACACATACCAGATTATCCAGATAAAAAAGAATTGAATGCAGTTTTGGATAAGATTGGAACCTTTCCACCATTGGTTTTTGCTGGAGAAACTAGACATTTAAAAGATCAACTTGCTGATGTTGCTGATGGAAAAGCTTTTCTTCTTCAAGGTGGAGATTGTGCTGAAAGTTTTGCTGAATTCAATCCAGATAATATAAGAGACACATTTAAACTATTGTTGCAGATGTCCTTAGTTTTAACTTACTCAGCATCTTTACCAGTTGTAAAACTTGGAAGAATAGCTGGCCAATTTTCAAAACCTAGAAGTTCACCCGTTGAAACAAAAGATGGTGTTGAACTACCAAGCTATTTAGGGGATAATATTAATGGGATGGAATTTAACAAAAAAGCAAGAATTCCAGATCCCAAAAGATTATTTAAAGCTTATTCCCAGTCAGCCGCGACGCTAAATCTTATAAGAGCTTTTTCAAAAGGAGGTTTTGCAGATTTAAACAAAGTGCATTTGTGGAATTTAGATTATATTAAAAAAAGTCCACAAGCTAAAAAATTTAAAGAGCTTGAAGATAAAATTGCAGATGCCATAGCTTTTATGAGGGCCTGTGGAATTACATCAGATTTTAATAACAGACTTTATACAGTTAATTTTTGGACATCACATGAAGCCTTACTATTACCTTTTGAAGAGTCTATGACAAGAACAGACTCTACTACAGGAGAGAATCATGATACTTCAGCTCATTTTGTTTGGATTGGGGATAGAACTAGACAATTAGATGGTGGACATGTTGAATTTTGTAGAGGAATTGAAAATCCAATAGGGATAAAATGTGGTCCTACTTTAAAAGCTGAAGATCTAATCAATCTTTGTAATAGAATTAACCCAAAAAATGTGAAGGGTAAAATTACATTAATATCAAGATTTGGAGCAGATAATGTCTCAAAACATTTACCAAAACTTATTAGAGCAATTAAAAAAGAAGGACTAAACGTAATTTGGTCGTGCGATCCATGTCATGGAAATACTATACAAGCTGTTACTGGTTTTAAAACAAGACCTTTCAACAGAGTTTTAAAAGAAGTTAAAGATGTTTTTGCCTGTCATCAAAGTGAAGGAAGTTATGCTGGAGGTCTTCATATTGAGCTCACTGGCCAAAATGTGACAGAATGTATAGGCGGTGCTCAAAAAATATCTGAAAAAGATCTATCTTCAAGATATCACACCCATTGTGATCCAAGACTGAATTCTAATCAGGCTTTGGAATTAGCTTTTTTAATATCAGATGAGATTAAAAAGAATAGCTCATATTCAAAAAATGCAAATAGAGCGGCATCTTAAAACATTGCAAAATCTTTAAAAATTAATATTTATGCTGTATGGATACATCTGAAAAAGTCAAATTTATTTCGAATTGGATTAAAGATTATGCAAATAATATGCCATCCAAGGCTGAGTCTCTAGTTATAGGAATATCTGGAGGTATAGACTCCTCAGTTTCAAGCACTTTAAGTGCTATGACAGGATTAAAAACAATTGTTTTGTCAATGCCTATTAAACAAAAATCCCATCAGCATGATTTGAGTTTAAAACATCAAGAATGGTTAGTGAAAAATTTTAAAAATGTTGAAGGACATACAGTCAATTTAGACGAATTATTTTTAGCCTTCAGTGCTAGTTTGTCTAAATTTGATAACGAGCATGGAATGGCAAATTCAAGAGCTAGATTAAGAATGACTACGCTTTATCAAGTGGCTGCAGCCAACAAAGGCATTGTTGTGGGAACAGGAAATAAAGTTGAAGATTTTGGTGTTGGATTTTATACAAAATACGGAGACGGTGGAGTAGATATTTCACCTATAGCCGACTGTAACAAAACTCAAATCTGGGAGCTAGGAAAAGAACTTGGAATTCTAAAGGAAATAATCGAAGCTGCCCCTACAGATGGTTTGTGGGATGACGGAAGAACCGATGAAGGGCAACTAGGATTAAAGTATGAAGAATTAGAAGAGGCTATGGCTAACCCAAACTCCCCGAATCGATCTAAATACGAAAATATAAGAAAACAAAATATGCATAAAATGGAGCCAATTCCAGTATGCATCATTCCAAATTAATCAAATAGATTCACAAATCTATTTTTTAAGTATATTCCTAAAATCATGAGTAATGATATTTTTTTAACAAATAATCTTAGCAACAAAAAAGAAAAATTTGTTCCTATAGATAAAAGGAATATAAGAATGTACGTTTGTGGACCGACCGTATACGACGATCCTCATATTGGAAATGCAAGACCAATTGTTGTTTTTGATATTCTTTACAAAATTTTTAAAAAAAAATATCCAAAAGTTACTTATGTTAGAAACATAACCGATATTGATGATAAAATTATAAATTCATCAAAGGAAAAAAATATTTCAATTTCTGAATTGACCAATACTGTTATTAAGAGTTTTGATAAAGATTGTAATTACTTAAATTGTGATATCCCTACACATCAACCTAAAGCAACAGAGCATATAGGTATAATGATTAAAATGATTTCTAATTTAATAAAAAAAGGATTTGCTTATGAGGAAAATCAGCATGTGTATTTTGAGGTAAATAAATTTAAAGATTATGGAAAACTTTCAAATAAAAATCTTGATGAATTAATTGCTGGATCAAGGGTTGAAGTAAGTGATAATAAAAAAAATTCACAAGATTTCGTTCTTTGGAAGCCTTCTAAAGATGATGAGCCTTCATGGGAGTCACCTTGGGGCAAAGGAAGACCTGGTTGGCACTTAGAATGTTCTGCTATGTCAAAAAAGCTTCTTGGAAATGAGTTTGATATCCATGGAGGTGGTATAGACTTATTATTCCCACACCATGAAAATGAAATTGCACAATCAAGATGTGCAAATGACACAAAAGTTTTTGCAAATTACTGGCTGCATAATGCTTTTATAACAATGTCAAATGAAAAAATGGCTAAATCCCAAGGAAATATTTTAAAAATAAAGGATTTTAAGAATAAGGTAAGTGGTCAAGTATTAAGATTGGCTTTAATGAGTGCACATTACAAACAACCATTAGATTGGAATGATAAACTTTTAAATGATTGTCAAAATACAATTAGTAAATGGTACAATGTTTACTCATCTGATCATCGTAAAGAAGAAGTTGATGATGAAATTCTAAAACCACTTTACGACGACTTAAATACACCAGGTTATATTGCTAACCTACATATATTGTATGAGAAAGCACAAAAAGGTAATTCCACTGACAAAGCATTGTTTAATTCTGCATGTAATTTTATAGGTTTATTGAATGAAACAGAAATTGAATGGTTACAATTCAAGAAAAATAAAATTTCGATAAATGAAGCTGAAATTTTACATAAAATTGAGCAAAGAAATAAAGCTAGAGAAGATAAAAACTATAAAGAAGCTGATAAAATAAGAGATGAGCTTTTAGACAAAGGTGTTTTAATAGAAGATAAAGATGGTAAAACCACGTGGAAATTTAAATGAGTAAAGAGCAACTATATATATTTGACACCACACTTCGTGATGGAGCACAAACGCAAGGTGTAGATTTTTCAATTGATGATAAAGAGAAAATATCATCTTCTCTAGATGAGCTTGGTGTTGATTATATCGAAGGGGGTTGGCCTGGCGCAAACCCAACTGATACAGAATTTTTTAACAAAGATCACAATTTTAAATCAGCTAACCTAACTGCTTTTGGAATGACTAAGAAATTAGAACATAGCGCTGAAAATGACCCAATGTTATCCTCTTTAATTAATTCAAAAAGTAAATCAGTTTGCTTGTTTGGAAAATCATGGGATTTCCAAGTTGACATAGCACTTGGTATTTCAAAAGAGGAAAATCTAAATAATATTACTGAAAGTGCGAAACACATTGTTAAATCAGGTAAAGAATTCATGTTTGATGCTGAACATTTTTTTGATGGATATAAAGCAAATGCTGATTATGCACTTGCTTGTTTAAAATCTGCTTATGATAACGGAGCACGATGGATAGTCTTGTGCGATACAAATGGTGGAACACTTCCTCATGAAGTTGAAAAAATTGTTTTAGAAGTTACAAAGCATGTGCCAGGAAAAAATTTAGGAATTCATGCTCATAATGACACAGAAAATGCTGTTGCAAATAGTTTAACAGCAGTTCTAGCTGGTGTGAGACAAGTTCAAGGAACTATAAATGGGTTAGGTGAAAGATGTGGTAATGCAAACTTAACATCTCTTATTCCAACTTTTTTTTTAAAAAAAGATTTTTATGAAAATTATAAAATTAATATTAAACGCAAAAATTTGAAAAATTTAACACAATGTTCAAGATTATTAGATGAATTACTCAACCGAAAACCTAATAAACACTTACCTTATGTTGGTGCATCTGCTTTTTCTCACAAAGGAGGAATGCATGTTTCTGCTGTTCAAAAAGATCCAAAAACTTATGAACACATTAATCCTGAGAAAGTAGGAAACTCAAGAAATATTGTTGTTTCAGACCAATCAGGGCAGTCTAATATTATGTCTAGACTAAATTCAATTGGTATAAAGGTAGAAAAAAATGATCCAAAAATAAAAAAACTTCTTGAAGAAGTAAAAGATAGAGAATTTATAGGATATAGTTATGATGGTGCAGATGCTTCTTTTGAATTACTTGCAAGAAGATTAATGGGTGACATACCAAGATATATTTCAATTAATGAATATGATGTTTCTGTTAAAAAAGATAAATCGGGAAAAATTATTTCCCATGCTAAAGCTAAATTAGAGGTGGACGGCCATAAAATATTATGTGAGGGAGAAGGTAACGGACCTGTTAATGCCTTAGACAACGCAATTAGAAAAAACGTTAATAAACTTGATAAGTACTCCGAATATTTAAAAGATTTAAGATTAGTTGATTATAAGGTAAGAATTTTAAATACGGGAACTGAAGCTGTAACCAGAGTTAGTATTGAAAGTACAGACTCCAAAGGATTTAATTGGTTTACAATAGGAGTTTCGCCAAATATTATTGATGCATCATTTAAAGCACTTATTGATAGTTTAGATTACAAACTGTATAAAGATAAAGCTCCTGCTAGTCTTTAGGCATGAAGATTAAAAAGTTTTCCACCAAACCGATGGATATTAATGAGAGAATTGGTGCAAAACCAGTTGTTTGCTATCCAAATAATAGTATTGATGAAAAAAACTTTAATATTTTACATTTAGCTCGAAAAAATTTGAATAAAAAAAATGAAGTAATAATTCCTCCAAGAGACGCTAAAACATTTCAAGTTAAGAGGGGTGAATTCTTTAGAATAGAAAGTATCGAAGGACCTCAAGTAGGAGACTTAAATCTTTTTAATTTGGTCAACTTAAATGAAAAATTTTATTCTGGAAAAACTAGAGCACTCTATGGGACACATCTTTCAGTAGGAGATAAAATGTTTAGTAGTTTTCCTTATCTAAGATCTTTAGCAACTATTACATGGGATACGTTAGATTGGTATGGTTATGATAATGATGGCGGATCGGTACATGATGTAATTGGAACTAGGTGCGATCCTTATACTTCAAAACTTCTGTCAGGTAACGACTATCATTATTGTTGTCATTCAAACTTAACTAGAGCATTAGTTAAAGAAAAAAAACTTAAAATTGATGAAGCTGAAAAAATAGTTCATGATGTTTTAAATGTTTTTATGTTAACTGGATTTACAAACGATACTAAACAATATTTTATGAAAGCAAGTCCTGTAAGACCAGGTGATTACTTAGAATTTTTCGCAGAGATAGACTTATTAGGAGCTCTATCGGCTTGTCCTGGTGGAGATTGTGGATCTGAGCATTCATCTGATGTTGCAAAATGTTATCCGTTAAAAGTTAGTATATGGCAAACAGATGAAAAAATTTTAAAAGATTTAGATTCCTCTGAAATTTCAAATTATAATAGAAGTCATGGTATAGACTAATTATGTTCAACAATAACATTTCATTTATTTTACATAAGCCGCAACTTTCAGAAAACATAGGTGCCTGCGCAAGAGCTATGAAAAATTTTAAGTTTCAAAAAATGATTGTTGTAGATCCTAAACCAATTTACCCTAATGATAAAATTTTCGCCACATCTGTTGGAGCAAAAAATATTATAAGAAAAAGTAAAAATTTTGATAATTTAGAGTCTGCCCTAAAAAATGTTGATATAGTAATTGCTACATCGGCTAGGTTTAGAAATAAAAATATTAAACATATTCAATTAGAAGACTTAAAGAAGATTGATTATAAAAAAAAAGTGGCTTTTTTATTTGGATCTGAAGCTTCAGGACTATCAAATAATGAGATAAGTTATGCAAATTATACTCTTCAGATCCCAACTAACTCAGATTTTAAATCTCTGAACTTGTCTCACAGTTTAATTATAATTGCTCAAGTTATACACAGCATAATTAACTCAAAAATTTCTAGTTTTAAAAAATCTAAAAAAGTAAAGTTGGCCTCTAAAAAAGATATTTTATCAATGACCAACCTATGTATTAAAAATTTAGAGGAAATAGATTTTTTCAAACCCAAAGAAAAGAAACCTATAATGCTCGAGAACTTGAGAAATATTTTTTATAGGATGGAATTATCCTCAAAGGAAACACGTATTTTATCAAGTGTATTTGCCAGTTTAGGAAAAAAACGTTGATTGACAAAATAATGAGTAAGTTTATAAAACCCTCTATTAAATGACAAAAAGATTAAACTCTAAACATAAAGTAGATAGAAGATTAAAGGTTAACCTTTGGGGAAGACCAAAAAGCCCATTTAATACGAGAGCTTACGGACCAGGTCAACATGGTCAAACGAGATCATCTAAACCTTCAGATTATGGAATTCAGTTGCAAGCTAAGCAAAAACTAAAAGCTTATTATGGCAATATCAACGAAAGACAGTTTAGAAATATTTATAAAAAGGCTGTCATGCTTAAAGGGGACACAGGTGAAAATTTAATAGGTTTACTTGAAAGAAGATTGGATGCAGTTATTTACAGAGCAAAATTTGCAACAACAATATTTTCAGCAAGACAACTAATTAATCATGGACATGTTAAAGTTAATGGTAAAAAAGTTAATATTGGAAGTTACTTAGTTAAAGAGGAAGATACAATTGAGATTAGAGATAAATCTAAACAATTAGCAATTGTTGATATTGCACTAGCAAATAAGGAAAGAGAAACTCCAGAATATATTCAGATGGATGAAAAAAATAAAAAACTTAAGTTTGTAAGAACTCCAAAGTTTGAGGAAGTTCCTTATCCAATTGTTATGGAACCTAATTTAGTTATTGAATATTACTCTAGATAATTAGTTTTTAGACTTAAAATTTATATTTTTATTTTCAAGCATTTTAACAAGCTCACCGTTCTCAAACATTTCTTTTACAATATCACAGCCACCAACAAATTCTTTTTTAACATATAGTTGTGGGATTGTAGGCCAATCACTATAAACTTTTATACCTTCTCTAAGTTTTTGATCTGCTAAAACGTTAACACCTTTGAATTTTACCTCTAACACTTTTAAAATGTTTGATGTAGCCATTGAGAAACCACATTGTGGTGCATCAGGTGTACCTTTCATGAATAAACAAACCTCGTTATTTTCAATTTCATTTTTAATTAAATCATTTGTTTCTTGGTCCATTTTAATTTTCCTTTGTTTTGATTGCTAAAGCGTGTAATTCGTTACCCATTCTACCTTTTAGAGAATTATATACCATTTTATGTTGTTCAATTTTACTTTTCCCTGAAAATTGAGATGAAGTTATAGTCGCAGAATAATGATTTCCATCACCAGCCAAGTCTTGTATTTCAACAACAGCATCAGGCATTGCTTCTTTAATTAAATTTTCAATTTCATTTAAATTCATTGCCATTAGTTACTCATATATTCTTTTAACCACTTTGTATTAAACCCTTTTAATTCGTCAATTGTAACTTTTGTCTTTTCATTTAAAAATAGCATATTTTCGATGATTGTACCAAGATCATCGTAGTGAACCGCATTTTTGTCTAATATATCTAGTACTTTTTTTTTATCATTCTTACTGATTTCAACAATATATCTACCTTGATCTTCTGCAAAGAAATATTCTATTTCATTGATTAAGTATTTTGGTTTTTTAAGATTAATACCCTTATTTCCCTTAATACACATTTTTGAGACAGCAGTAATTATACCACCTAAAGAAATATCGTGGGCACTTTTAATTAAATTATTATCAATTAACTTTAATAGAGTTTCTCCATTATTTTTCTCGTTAAATAAATTTACTTCTGGAGGAGGACCGTTTTTTTCATTCAATATAACTCTTGCAAATAAACTTTGATCAATATGGCCTTCTGTTTTTCCAATAACTAATACAACATTATCAATTTCTTTAAAATCCATTGTGATCATTTTTGTATAATCTTTGATTAGCCCAACTCCCCCTATGGATGGAGTAGGTTTAATACCTTGATCTTTTGTTTGATTATAGAAAGAAACATTTCCAGATACGACAGGAAATTTTAAATAAGAACTTGCTTCCCCAATTCCCTGAACACACTCAACAAACTCTCCCATATTCTCTTCATTTTCAGGACTACCAAAATTTAGACAATTTGTAATAGCAATTGGTTTTGCTCCAACAGATATTAAATTTCTAAAACTTTCACATACTACCTGTTTTCCTCCTGTATGAGGATGGGCCCAACAATACACTGCTGACGAGTCAACTGCTGCTGCAATTGCTTTATTGGTACCATGAACTCTGACCACTCCCGAGTCTCCTCCAGGTTTTTGAATAGTATCTCCCATTACTGTATGATCGTATTGTTGCCAAATCCATTCTTTACTAGAGATATTTGGATTAGCTAGAGTTTTTTTAAGGACATCTATTATTTTTAAATTATTTATATCTTCTTTTTTTATTTTGTTTTTTTTCGGAAGTTTTGCTTTTTTCCATTTACGATCATACATAGGTGAATTTTCAACAAGAGTATTTACCGGTATGTCAGCAACTTTTTTGCTGTCAAAATAAAGTTCAATTTTTTTTGATTTGGTAGTTTTTCCAATTATAGCAAAATCTAAATTCCACTTATCAAATATTTTTTTAGCTTGCTCTTCTTTTCCATTTTCTAAAACAATCAACATTCTTTCTTGACTTTCTGAAAGCATAATTTCGTAAGGTGTCATTTTTGACTCTCTACATGGAACTTTGTTTAAATTAATTTCTATTCCAAGATTTCCTTTTGAAGCCATTTCTATACTTGATGAAGTAAGTCCGGCTGCTCCCATATCTTGGATAGCAATGATAGAATCACCTTCCATTAATTCTAAACATGCCTCAAGTAAAAGTTTTTCTGTAAATGGATCACCGACTTGTACTGTTGGTTTTTTTTCCTCAATTTTGTCATCAAAACTAGCTGAAGCCATACTTGCTCCATGGATACCATCACGACCTGTTTTAGATCCAACATATATTACAGGCTTGTTTAAACCTGCGGCTTTTGAATAAAAAATCTTATCTTTTTTAACTAATCCTAAGGTCATTGCGTTAACTAGAATATTCCCGTTATAGGAGCTATCAAAACTGGTTTGACCAGCAATAGTAGGTACACCCATGCAATTTCCATATCCTCCTATTCCATGAACAACACCTCTTAAAAGATTTTTTGTTTTTTTATGTTGCGTAGATCCAAAGTGTATTGAATTTAAATTAGCTATTGGTCTTGCACCCATTGTAAATACATCTCGCATTATTCCACCTACACCTGTAGCAGCACCTTGATAAGGTTCAATGAAAGAGGGGTGATTATGACTTTCAATTTTAAAGACTATTGCATCATTATCCCCAATATCTACCACACCAGCATTTTCACCAGGTCCTTGAATTACTTGTTTACCTTTGGTTGGTAATTTTTTTAGATGAAGTCTTGAAGATTTGTAGGAACAATGTTCATTCCACATCGCTGAAAAAATTCCAAGTTCAGTAATGTTGGGAGTTCTTTTCAAAAGTTCACAGATTTTTTGATATTCTTTTTTTTTCAATCCATGATCGATAGCTATTTTTTCGTTTA
>CACBBX010000012.1 GCA_902537575.1 uncultured Pelagibacteraceae bacterium | reverse complement strand
ATCCAGTTATAATCAAAGGAAATACTGATTTTGCTATAAAGAATGTAGCTTTATTTAAAGTAAATAAAAAACAATCTTCTGAATTTTTAAAATTTTTTCTAGACTCATCCTATGTTGAAAAAAAAATGAAAAAAGAAGCAAAAGGGACAACTCAACAGTTTGTCAGTTTAGGATACTTACGGAACTTTCAAATTGGTATAACTTCTTTTGAAGAACAAAAAAAAATAGTATCAAAAATAATAAATATTAAAAAAAATATTGATGAACTTTCTGTTAATTATAAAATACTAATTGATAATTATATTTCATTAAAAAATTCATTATTACAAAAATTATTTCAAAATAAAAAGGCAATATGAACGAAGCAGATACTAGAAGAGAATTAATTGATCCAAAATTAAAAATAGCTGGATGGGGTAATGTTGCAGGAAGTCAAATAAGAGCGGCGTATAAAATAAACAATGGTGAAATCAAACCAGGTAGAATTAGACCAAGTTATGATGAAGCAGATTACGTGTTGATCTATAATAATAGAAAATTAGCAGTTGTGGAGGCTAAATCAAATGAAGAAGATGTAAGTGAAGGTGTAGGCCAGGCGAAAAATTATGCTGAAAAACTTCGAGTTTTTACAACCTATTCTACAAATGGAAATGAAATATATGAAATAAACTATTCTAAAGATGAAAAAGGAAACATGTTTATTTCATCAGAAAGTTTAGTTGAAAAATTTCCATCTCCTCAAGAATTGTGGAATAAAACTTTTAATAATAAAAATGAATGGTCTACTAAATTTGATTCAATTAATTTTGAGATTTTTAAAGGAAGTAGAGAGCCTAGATATTATCAAGAAATAGCAATAAATAATGCTTTAGATGCTATAGCCAATAAAAAAAATAGAATTCTCTTAACACTAGCCACAGGTACAGGCAAAACAGTAATATCTTTTCACATTGCTTGGAAATTATTTAAGTCAAAATGGAATATTCAAAGAGATGGTAAAAGATCTCCAAGAATATTATTTTTAGCAGATAGAAATATTCTTGCGAACCAAGCATTTAATCAATTTGGAGCTTTTGAAGAGAATGCTCTAGTTAGAATCACACCTGAAGATGTGAGAAAGAGAGGAAATGTTCCAACTAATGGTTCAATCTTTTTTACTATATTTCAAAGTTTTATGTCCGGTCCTAAAAAAGAACCTTATTTTGGAGAATATCCAAAAGATTTCTTTGATTTAATCATTATAGATGAATGTCACAGAGGTGGAGCCAATGATGAAAGTAGTTGGAGAGAAATTTTAAAATATTTTTCACCAGCAGTTCAAATTGGATTGACTGCCACACCAAGAAGAGATGTTAATGTTGATACTTATAAATATTTTGGTGATCCAGTTTATATTTACTCGCTTAAGGAAGGTATCAAAGACGGTTTTCTTACACCCTTCAGAGTAAAAAGAATTCAAACTACAATTGATGACTACACTTATACAAGTGAAGATGATGTTTTAGAAGGACAGGAGGAATTAGAGCCAGGTGATATCTTTACGGAACAGGATTTCAATAGGAGAATAGTAATTAAGGAAAGAGAAAAAAAAAGAGTTCAATTATTATTAGATAAAATTAACCCAAATGAGAAAACCATTATCTTTTGCGCAAATATTCCACATGCAAGACTAATTAGGGACTTTATTAATCAACTTTCGGTTAACCCTCCTGTTGACTATTGCGTAAGTATTACTGCGGCAGACGGAGAACTAGGTGAAACTCAACTGCGTCAATTTCAAGATAATGACAAGATAGTACCTACAATACTTACCACAAGTCAAAAATTAAGTACTGGCGTTGATGCTCTAAACATTAGAAATATAGTTTTATTAAGACCAGTACATAGCATGATACAATTTAAACAAATAATTGGGAGGGGCACTAGGTTATTTGAGGATAAATATTATTTTACAATTGTTGATTTTGTGGGCGCTTCTAATAACTTTTCTGATCCTGATTGGGATGGTGAGCCATTACCACCTGAAATAATTGATGGAGATAAGCCATTACCGCCTGATGGAACGGATAATAATGAAGACGACAACACAGATGATGAGACAAATAATCCAACTCCTAAACAAAAAATAGTTATTCGATTAGCAGAGGGAAAAGAAATGAGTATAAAGTCAATGTCAACAACAACTTTTTTTTATAAGGGTGATCAAGTAACAGCAGAGCAGTTTATAAAAAAATTATTTAATACTATTCATTTACCTGATGTTTTAAACAGTGAGGAGGAATTGAGAAAAATGTGGTCTTCACCTATCACAAGAAATGAATTGCTAAAAAAGTTAGAGGGTCATGGTTTTACTAGTGATCATTTAAAATCTATTCAAAGTTTAATTGAAGCTGAGAACAGTGATATTTTTGATGTACTTCAGTATATTGCATATAATAAAAAGCCAATAAAACGGATTACAAGGGTTGAGGTTGCAGAAGAAAAAATTCATAAAAAATTAAATCAAAATCAAAAAGAATTTATTGATTTTGTATTAAATAAATATGTCGAAGATGGTTTTGAAGAGCTTGATATTAACAAATTAAGTAGTTTAGTTGAGTTAAAATATAAATCATTACATGATGCTCAGAAGGTTCTAGGTGATCCTGACAACATTAAAAATACATTTATTAATTTTCAAAAAGAATTATATTAATAAAATAAGGTATTTGATTTATCTTAAAAGTCTCTAGTCTGGACACTAGTATGTTGCTTAATTCGATGAGTCTTTAAGCAATTTATTTTTAATGAAAGTTAAATAGTCCGCATAACTAGTGTGAAGTAGTGTGAGGTAGTGTGAAGAAGTGTGTACCTCTAACGCCGTAAATAATCGCCAGCTTTCTGGATAATTTTCCAAAGTTTCCGCGAGTTTTCTGGTGTCATAACTACTCAAACTTTGTTTTATCTCTAATTTGACTTGTCTGGTGCCTAGTTACATTATTTTCTCAAGTTTCCAAGCTTCGTCTTTAGCATTAAACTTAGCGTTCCAGTCTTTAGATCTTTGATCATCAAATAAGGCATAAAATTTTTCTTCATCAGTGACATTTGCAATAAAAATCATTTTACCTTCACGAATGTGTGCCCATTCAAATGATGACGTGCATTTTGCAAGATCATCTTTAAACATACTGTACAATTCATCTGCATCTTTTTTAGTTCCCTCATAAGTTGTTGTTCCAACAAAGTTCATAGTTTTTCCTTTCTTTAATTAATTAAATTAATTTAGACAATGAACACTAAACAGTTTTTTGTCATCAATCCAAGTTTTTTTGATTTTCCATCCAGCTTTATTAGCTAAGTTTTTAAAAGTTTTAATCGTATATTTGTGTGAATTCTCTGTGTGTATCTCCTCATTTTTTTTAATCAAAAAATTTGAGCCATTAATTATAATATTATTTTTTTTTTTCGATTTTAGTCTCATCTCAATTCTTTTTTTTTGTTTATTATAAATTGCTAAATGTTTATAGAAATTCAGGTTTATATCTGCACCTAATTCCGTATTTATTCTTTGTAAAATATTTTTGTTAAATTTTGCAGTAATACCTTTTTTGTCATCATAAGCAGAAATTAGAGTTGGAATATCTTTCACTAAGTCAGCTCCAATGATAATTTTTTTAGCTTTAAATTTCGATTTTAGCATCTTTAAAAATTTGACAGCATCCTTTTCTTCAAAGTTACCAATTGTTGACCCAGGAAAAAAAATAATTATATTTTCTGATGAATTAATCTTGATAGGTAATTTCTTATTAGTTGTATAGTCATATCCTACTGGCTTAATAGACACTTTTGGAAATTTTTTTTTAAAGTTTTTAGAGATTTCTTTGATATATTTTTTAGATATATCTAAGGGTATATATTTTTTGGGTTTTTCCAAAGTATTTAGAAAAATGGTTATCTTTTTAGTATCGCCAGCTCCAGGTTCAATAATCACAGAATTTTTACCAATTATTTTTGCAATTTCTTTTTTGTATTGTTTTAAAATTTCTTTTTCTGTTCTGGTTGGATAATATTCATCTAATTTGGTAATTTTCTCAAATAGTTTAGAACCTTTAAAATCGTAGAACCATTTAGAATTAATTTTTTTATTTTTCCTATTTAAACCCAGGTTTACTTCATTTAAAAATTCATTCATTTAGCAAGTCTAAGCCCAGACATTTGCCATCTTTGATGGGGATAAAAGAAATTTCTATATGATTTTCTCATTTGATCTTTAGGTGTTAGGCACGACCCTCCTTTTAACACCATTTGGTTAACCATAAATTTACCATTATATTCACTGATATCATCATTGTGATATTTAAATCCTGGATAGGGAGAAAAGTTAGAAGAAGTCCATTCCCATACGTGTCCCCAATGTTGATTTAAATCTGCACCATTTTTTTTTGAATATGGCTGATACATTTTATTTTCTAAAAAATTTCCATGAATATAATCATTAGAAGCAATTTCCCATTCAAATTCTGTTGGAAGTCGTTTATTTTTCCATCTTGCAAAAGCGTCAGCTTCAAAATAGCTAATATTGCTCACTGGCGCATTGACATCTATTTCTTCATTTCCATTTAAAGTGAAATGAAACCATTTACCATTTTCTTTTTTCCAGTAAAGAGGGTATTGCCAATTTTCCTGTTTGCATTTTGAAAAACCATCAGATAACCAATATTCACTTTTATTATATCCATCATTATTAATAAACTCGATCCATTCACCATTTGTAACTAATTTGTTTGATATTTCAAAAGGTAGGATTAAAATTTCATGTTTAGGTCGCTCACAATCGAAAGAGAAATTTTCATTATCTGTACCTACACTTTTAATAGCTTTTTCAAAACCGATCCAGTCTTGTTTAATATTTTCATTTTCAATATCTTTCTTATTGGGATTATATTTTGGATCAGAAGGGTTGAAACTTAAACCATGTTGTAGATCTGTTAACATTAATTCTTGATGTTGCATTTCATGGTGACAACCTACTTCAACCATATCTAAATTTGAGTTACTAGACTGACATAACTCTGAAATTTTATGGTTTATAGTTTTCCTGTATTCTAGAACTTCTTCAATTCCTGGTCGTGAAATAATGTTTCGTAGTGATCTTGTGTATCTTGGACCTGCTTTGATATAATAGGAATTAAACAAATAATTATAACCCTCATTAAAATATTTATAGTTAGACTTTATTTTGCTTAAAACAAATTTTTCAAAAAACCAAGTAGTGTGAGCAAGATGCCATTTAATAGGGGACGCATCTTCCATAGATTGAATATTCATATCCTCTGGACTTAAATTTTCAATTATTTGTATAGATTGATTTCTTGTTTTTTCAAATAAGTTATTAATGTCGTTATTGATCATAATTCAGAGTTGAATAAAAAAATAACACTAATATTAAGATACTACACTTTACAAAACGACGCTGATCAATAAAAATATGACTTTATGGCTGAGGTTTATAAACTAGGTATTACAGCAAATAGCAACCAACCAATTCAAGAAGTGAACTCAATAGAGGTTAAAAAAAATCAAGGAATAGTTGGGGATAGACATTTTAAGGAATTTAATGATCCTTACAATCAGTTATCTTTAATTGAGTCTGAAAATATTGATGAATATAATATAAAGTTTGGATTAAGCTTCTCGTATATCGAATTTAGAAGAAATATTGTAACTAAAGGAATTCAATTAAATAATTTAGTAGGTAAAAAGATAGAAATTGGAAATACAAAGCTTGAAGTAATGGATTTATGTAGACCTTGTAGACATTTAACTAAAATGCTTAACCAAGATAATATTCTCAAAGAATTTTTAAGAAAAGGGGGTATTAGATGTCAAATTTTGTCCACATCTCGTATAAATTTGGGAGATAAAATAAAGGTATTAAGATAGAAATATTTTTAGAGTAAGTTTTTAGAATCTTCAGCATCATTCTCTGAATCTATTTTTTTAGGTTCTTCAATTGGCTCAGTTATTGGGTTTAGTTCGATACCTGCAGGAGTAATCGACTGCGGCATAGCAGTGAATTGTGAGTCTGGATTTTCAACAGCTGGTCTTATTCTTGATCTATAAACTCCATAAGCACCAATTAAAATATGAAAAAACATTAAAAATATAAAGTAACCATTAAGACCAACTATATCCATAAAAATTGAACATAAAAAAGGCCCTCCCATCGCACCAAGTCCAAAAATAAATTGTAATGATGCGCCTGCAGCAACAAACTTTTCCTTTGAAATATAATCATTTGTATAGGCTAGTATTAGAGAAAACATTGGTAAACTACAAAAAGCAAACAAAATTAAAAAAATATAAAACCAAAACTTACTAGTTCCTAAACCATCAGGTAAGTACATTTGTCCAGATGAAAATATTGCGCATAACGCAAAAAAAGCTGCTGCAAAACTCACGATAATAATTACTCTTCTCCTATCGTAAATGTCAGATAATTTACCTATTGGCCATTGTGAAATGGCTCCTGAAATTGAAAGTAAAAATGTAACTAAAGAAATTTGAAAAATTGTAAAATTCATTCCTGCAGCATACACTGCCAATAAAGTAAACAATGCTGATTGAGTTATTCCATAAAGAAATGAACTTACCATTCCAAAAGGTGAGGAATTATAAACTTCTTTTATCGACATGGTTTCTATCTTTTTAAATGTGGGGGGTTTTCTTTTTGTAAATAAAATTGGTATTAGAGCGCCAGATGTTATAATCGAAACCATTATAAAAGGTTCAAAGTTTGTTGGATTACTAAAATTTAAAAAAAACATTCCAATTCCCATCGCCCCATATAAAATTACCATGTAAATTGATAAAACACTTCCTCTGTTTTTGTTACTAGCTCTGTCGTTCAACCAGCTTTCTGCAACTGTGTAAATAGAGACCATGCTTATACCTGTTAGAACTCTTAATAAAAACCAAATAAATGGACTAATAAAAATTGCATGAATTAAGATTACGAATGATGCAATGGACGCAAAAGCTGCGAAAATTCTAATATGACCAACTCTCGCAATTAGTTTAGGAATTATTGCTGCCCCCACAAAATATCCAACAAAATATCCTGACATCATAAATCCAGTTTCGGTAAGACTAAATTCCTCTTTAACCGCCCTAACTCCTAGTAGCGATCCTTGAAATCCATAAGCGAGCATTATTGCACCCATCCCCAAGAAGAGAGCCCAAGAATTTTTCAATACCTTATTCATATGAATCGCTGTCTATTTCCGATTTGTGGACAAATCAAGTTATTTATAATTTAGATCTTAGATTTTCTAAGCTTAAGAAATGAGTGAATTGCAATTGTCAATATGATTATAAAACCACCCTGGATAGTTTCAATGCTTGGCTGTTCTTTAATTACCATCCATACCCAAATAGGACCTATAATAGTCTCCAATAAAAAAAATAAATTTACTTCCTCTGCAGGTATAAATCTAGGTGCGATAGTCACTAAAACGAAGGGTATTGCAACACACATAATACACATGAGTGGAACTATTAGCAAATCCCTGCCTACCAGTGCATAGGTTTCTATAAAAAACATTGCAAAAATAGCTACTACCATTTTTCCAACAACAGCCGCAGGCACTAGATTTTTTTTTTTAGCCGATCTGATTGTTACAGCTCCAACAGCCAAGCCTAGTGCACAGATAATGCCCAATATATCACCATAAATATTCCCTAACTGTAAAGAGTCAAAAAAAATATAAACTGCTGCGCAAAAAGTAATTGCAATTGCAGTCCAAGTTTTCCTGTCTGGTATTTCTTTTAAAAATATAGCACCTAATATTGCTGAAAGCATAGGAGCTGTTGCAATCATAACTAATGTATTAGCAACATTAGTATTTTGAATAGAAACCACAAACGCAATGTTGGTTGTAGAAAAAGTTAAGATATAAATAATGCCTGGGTACCCACTATCAATAAGCATTTTAAAGAAATTAGATTTGTAAATTATCAACATTCCAATTAAAACAGAAAAAAAAGGAATTATTCCTCTGTAAAAAACTAAACTCCATGTTTCAACACTAGATAATCTAATAAATAAAGAATCTGGAGTAATAAACATAACAGCAACAAAAGCCATCAACGAACCTTTTTGTTGATCTGATAAGTTATTCACGCTTTAAGCTGTTTCCAGAAAGTTTTAGCTAAATTTATTCCAGATAAATCAAAAAATGTTTTTAATCCAGTTGGAGAAGTAACATTTATATCTCCATTAAGCCTTTTATCAATAAAGTCAATTCCTGCAAAAAAGATATTTTCTTTTTTTAAATCTTTTGCAATTAACCGAGATACTTTTTTTTCAATTTTAGTTAATTTTATATTAATTGGTTTAGCACCTTTACTCATATTACTTAAAATTGATCCTTTTTTAGGTACTCTAGAAATAGCACCGCAAACTTTTCCGTTAATGATAAAAACTCTTTTATCTCCCTCACTTATCTTTGGCAAAAATTTTTGACACATCACATGGTCGTGTTTTTTAATAAATTTTTTTATTAAATTATGATTAAATTTTTTTAATAAATGAATATCATTACCACTATAGCTGTGGATAGGTTTTAGTATTATTTTTTTATGTTTGCTCATAAAATTTTTAATTACTTTCAAATCTTGTGTAAAAATCGTATTTGGCATAAATTTTAGATATTTTGCAGAATATAATTTTTCAGATACATTTCTTATAGAAGTTGGGTTATTGATTATTTTAACTTTATTTTTGAGTATATCTAAAATGTATGTCGTAGAAATATATTCAAGATTAAAGGGCGGATCCTGACGAATTAAAATATACTTACATTTCTTAAGTTCTAAAGTTTGTTTTTTTATTATTTTAAAAAATTTTTTTTTTGAATAATCAAATTTTAAAAAAAATCCTTTAGCGATTACATTTGAATTAAGTATCGAAAGATCTTTTGGGTCATAGTAAAAAATTTTATAATTTTTATTTTGAATTTCATTAGCTAAAAACGCACTAGTATCTGTTTTAGGGTTAAGTGTTGAAGGATGATTTCCTTGAATAGCAACAATTTTACTTATCATACAATTCTTTTAAATCTTCATTTTTAGAAAATTTACTAATCATATGCTGTGCATTTGTTGTCTTGGCATCAATCACTTTTTGTAAATGATTTAAAAATATAGTTTCGTTGTTTCCTTTTTTGCTCAATAAATCTCTTTTCTCCAAACCTTTTTTAGATAAATTGAGAAGAATAGAGGACCAGTAAAGCAAATCTTTGCCCATCAATTGTGTATTAAATCCTTTTCGTGGGGCTTCTAGATAAGCATTAATAATTTTGTCTGTTTCCCAATTAGAGATTAATTCATAAACTTCATCTAAATTTCCATATAGCATACCAACATTAAATGCAGGTCCAGCACACAAGCAGTCCCAACCACATGTATCCATTGATCTTAATTCTATATATTTTTTAAGTCTATTTTCAGTAAATATCGTACTTAAGTGAGTAGTTAGATCAGTTTCAGTCGGAAATCGATTTTCAATTTCATCTATTCTACCATTCATGAAATCTTTAAACTTATAATTTCGACCAGAAATATATTGATCTTTGTGCTGAATGAACAATATTGGAAAATCCATAATAAAATCTGCATATTTTTCAAAATTTAAGTTGTCAAAAAATAATTTAGGCAATCCTCCTCTTGAAGTATTTTGCCATACTTTTGATCGATAGGATAAATAATTGCTGTTTTTCTTTTCTACAATTGATGAGTTTGCAAACAAAGCAATTGAAATTGGAACAATTGAATTTGCAATTTTAAACTTTTTCATAAAATCTTTTTCTGATCCATAGTCGATATTTAGTTGCGTTCCACAAGTTCTATACATCATGTCTAAACTTAATTCTCCACCTAAAGGCATATCATTAGTCATTAATTCGTATCTTTGTTTCGGGTTATTTGGCACCTCTTCTAATTTTGATATTGGATCAAATCCTGAGCTAACTATTTTGATATCCAATTTCTTTGTGACCTGTTTTAACTCAAATAAATAATCTTGAGATTCTGAGCAGCCCTCGTGCATATGATTAAGCTTATCTCCAGATAGCTCAATTTGATTACCAGGTTCAAGTGTAATATTTCTTCCCCCTTTGTTAAGACCAACAATATTTTCTTTTTCGTAAATTGGATTCCATCCAAATTCAAGCAATGCTGCAAACATTTCTTTTATTTTTGGATAATTAATTCTTTTATTATTCTTATTATCAAATAAAAACTTTTCGTGCTCTATTCCAATTTTAAAATCTTTTGTCTCTTTGATGCCTGATTTAAAATAATTTATAATTCCGATTTTAGACTTAATCATATTTCTTAAGTAGTGATTTATTATTAAATTTAAAGATAATAATAAGGATCCCTTGAAAATATTTCTTTTACCAATGGGGCAAAATCACTTAATCTCATATTTTTATAGTTTGGATCAAAAGAACATTGATCATATTTTTCACAAAAATCTATTGTATCTTGATAATATTTGTGATTTTTAAATTGGTCCCTAGAATTTCTATCACGACCTAAATGATGAGCACTGTAATAAGTTTGAAAAAGACCGTGATGCAGAATAATCCAATAAGTCCTCTCCGAAACATATGGTCTTAATATCGATGCAGCATATTGGGAATGATTCATTGGCGCAAGATCATCACCTATATCGTGTAATAAAGTTGCAACGATCATTTCATTACTTTCCTTATTTTTAAAAGCTCTTGTTGCAGCTTGTAAGGAATGTTCTAGTCTAGTTATTTTATAACCTTCTAACGTCGAAGTTTGTTTTGATAAATAATTTAAAATTCTGTCAGCAGTTTGTCTCTCAAAATTTTTCTCAAACTTTTCTAATAATTTATAATCTTCTTCAGTACCATTTTTCATCTCGGTGAAATTAACAGTTTTCATAGTGCTAGTTATTCGAGACTGAACTTAACAATGATAATTGAGTTATTTTGCTGTCACCCAGTTCATCGATAGGTTTAACTGGATAATCTCCAGTGAAATAATGATCTGTTAATTGAGGATATGTTTCATTTCTCTTATCAAATCCAATAGCTCTGTAAACTCCATCAATAGATAAAAATTTTAATGATTTTGATCCAATATATTGGCAGATTTCATCATTAGTTTTATTAGCTGCTAACAATTCTTTTTTTGTTGGAGTGTCTACTCCATAAAAATCTGGATATTTTATTTCTGGACAAGCTATTCTCACATGAACCTCTTTAGCTCCAGCATCATAAAGCATTTTAACAATTTTATGTGAAGTAGTTCCTCTAACAAGTGAGTCGTCAATCAAGATAATTTTTTTACCTTTAATAGTTGTTTGATTTGCATTTAATTTAAGCTTAACACCCAAACTCCTAATTTTTTGACTTGGTTCAATAAATGTTCGGCCTACATAATGGTTTCTAATCAAACCATGTTCAAAATTCATATTTAAATGTTGAGCAAATCCTAATGCCGCAGCATTTCCAGAGTCTGGGACAGGAACCACAATGTCTGTATCGATATCATTTTCTTTCGCGAGTTCTTTACCTAAGTTTTTACGATGCTCGTATGCAGTTTTATTATCAAGAAGACTATCAGGCCGTGAAAAATAAATATATTCAAATACACATGGTCTCACTTTTTTTGGTGGAAATGGTTTAATACTAGTTAGATTATTATTCTCAATTAAAACAATCTCTCCATTTTCAACTTCTCTCAAAAATTTTGCTCCAATAATATCTAAAGCGCATGTCTCGGATGCTAAGACAAAGCTATTACCCAATTTACCGATCATTAATGGTCTAATTCCGTAGGGATCTCTTACACCTATTAAACTATTTTGAGTTAACATAACAAGGGCGTACCCACCTTGAATTTGAAATATTGCATCTATAACTTTATCGATTGTCTTTGATCTTTTTGATTTTGCAATTAGCTGGACTATGGTCTCAGTGTCAGATGTAGTATAAAAAATAGCTCCCTCATCAACTAGTTTTTTTCTCAAAGAGATAGAATTTGTTAAGTTTCCGTTGTGTGAAACACCAATACCTCCAGCATTAGTATCAGCAAAAAATGGTTGTATATTTCTTAAAGTATTATGTCCCGTGGTACTATATCTGTTATGACCTATAGCAAAATTACCTTTAAGATTATTCAATACTTTTTCTTTATTAAAATTATCACCAACTAGTCCAAACCTTTTTTCAGAATAATATTTTTCTCCATCAAAAGTAACAATACCACAACCTTCCTGACCTCTATGTTGCAAAGCATGCAAACCAAGTGCCGTTAAAGCGGATGCGTCTTTTGCATTACTAATACCAAATACCCCACACTCTTCCTTAAGTTTGGGATCAAAGTTCTTCAATTTTTTCTCGAGATTCTTGATATGTTTTTTCATTAGGAAATTCTTTTATTAGATAATTACTACCTTTTTCTAAATATGGAAAGGTGTATGATTTGTCTATTTTTATTGGCCATTTATCGTAATTATAAACGATATGAATACCTGAAAAAATACAAACTGAAATTATATAAGCTTTTATAAAGCCAAAAAAGAATCCAAACGTTTTATCCAATCCACCTATACCAGTATATCTAACAGCCTTACTAATACCTTTATTAATTAATAACACTAAAAAAATAACAACAATAAAAATTGCTATACCAAGACCAACGTCCAATACATATTCATTATCTATAATATCTTTTACAAATGGTTTAATTCTAGGAAATAGAATTAAGGTTATCAAATAGGCCAACAGCCACTTTCCCATAGAAAGGATACTTAATATAAAACCTTTTTTATAACAGCTAATTAAAGACCAAATAGTGATAACCAAATAAATTAAATCTACAATTGAAGATGTTTTATAAAAATCTACCAAAGTTTCTAACATTAAACTGATTTACCAAAGGGTTTGATAATCAAGATCAATGCAGGCAATAAAGTTAATACTGAGATCATAGCTAACAACATTGCTAAACCAGTAAACATACCAAAATAAATTGTGGGGATAAACTTCGACAAAACTAAAATTGAAAATCCAAAAACAATTGTGATTGAAGTATTTAAAATTGCAACTCCAACAGTTGAATGACATAATTTTAGAGTCTTATTATAATCTTTAAACTTGTTAAATTCTTCTTTGAAACGATAAATATAATGAATACTATTATCTACTGCTATTCCAATAGTTATTGCCGCGATGGTAATCGTCATCATATCAAGTGGTATTTCTAACAAACCTATAATTCCGAGTATGAAAAATGCAGCAATGAAATTTGGTACAACTCCTATTAAAGATAATTTAATATTCCTAAATAGAATTAAAAACATAATAAAAATACCAATCATTACTAATCCTAAAGTAAGTATTTGTGATTTAAACAAGCTTTGTAATAAATTATTAAATAGAATTAACACTCCAGCAAGTTGGTATTCACTTTCTTCCAAACCAATCTTATTTTTAAGATCAAAATTTATTTTACTAATCAAGTCGTTTCTTCTTAAATTCTCTTGAGAGTCTATTATTCTTAGACTGATCCTTGCTTCATCATTTTCTATTGAAAGATATGGATCAATAATTTCTCTTTTAATACTTTCAGGTATTTTAGAATAAAGAACGCCCATTTCTAAAGTGCCTAAAGGTTTATTGTTATTTAATTGTGTTGCTACATCAATAATTGATGAAAAAGATAAAACTTTTCCAATTTCAGGAAGACTATCTAGGTAGTTATGGACTGATGCAATTTTATCAATTTTATCCTTTGTAAACCAATATTTATCATCATTTTTATCGTTTTCATCTCCCCAGTCCTCAAACTCATCATCTTCAGCTGATTTTATTTCTTTTTCCTTTTTAGGAAACTTTAGAATGACCTCTAATGGTGTAGTACCTCCAAGTTCTTCATCAATAAGTTTCATACCTTTATAAATTTCAGTATTTTTATTAAAATAATTAATAAAACTGTTCTCAACCTCTAGCTTACTAATACCAATAATACTTAAAATAATTACAATCCCTGTTATTGAAAAAATTAAATTTTTTCTATTTATAGAAAGTGATCCTAGTAATTCAGTCAATTTAGAATCCTCTTCTTTTTTAATAGAAATATTTTCTGAAGGAGCAAAATTTAAAAACGTAGGTAGTAAAGTAAAGGTAATTACAAATGAAGTAATTAAACCAAAAGTCATCATCCACCCAAAGTCAATAATTGGTCTGATCTCACTAAAGATTAAAGATAAAAAAGCTAAAATTGTAGTTAGTGCAGTATAAAAAATTGGCCAAAACATTTTTTTTGTAGTTAAAGAGATAATTTCTAAATTATCTTTAGAGGGTGAATTGTTTTTGAGTTGTAAAAATCTCGTACTCATATGAATATTCATTGCCATTGTTAAGATTAGCATCAAAGCAATAAAGTTTGATGAAATAACAGTGACTTTCCATCCCAACATTCCAAGTAATCCAGTCATTATTACTACTGAAAATATACAACTACTAATTGGAACTACTATCCAGATAAGTTTTCTAAAGACAAACCATAAGGTTGCGATAATAAATAACAAAACACCTATACCAAAAACCACAATATCATTTTTAATAAAAGTCATCATGTCATCAGCAATCATTGGTATACCACCCAAATAAATTTTGCCTACGTCATCATAGCTCTGGATGACTTGTCTGATCTCTAGAATATTTTGATGATTTTGTTTTTTGATTTGATCTTTATAATTTTCAATTTCCTCTTTAGATTTACTTTCAACATTTTCTAGTGTTTGAGATTGTTTAATATAAACAATTATACCACTTGTTTTGCCATCTTCACTAATTACAAAGTTTCTAAATACAGGACTGTTAAGAATTTCCTTAAATCCTCTATCTTTGTCAACTTTTTCATCTTTTAAAGTTTTAAAACTTTCTAACCTTTCTTGAAGAGGGGCATCTGAATTGCTTAACAATGGTATATCTAGAAGCGTTACAACACTATGAACCCAATTCAAACTTTGAATTTTGTATTTTAAACTTAGCAAATTATTAATTGAATTATCTGTAACCATTCCTTCATTAGGCGTATAGGTCAGAATTAAAAACTCTTTAGATCCATATCTTTCAGAAACTTTTTTTAAATAAGCTAAATCTGGATCACCATCGATCAATAATGTTTCTGAAGATGCATCTAGTCTAAAGTCTTTTGTATAATAACCAAAACTTAATATAGTGATTATAAGTAATACAAGTATTGCTTTAGGATTTTTTAGAACAATGTTTTGATACATATGAGCTAACATTAGCCCTTTTATATTGGAAATTAATTAGTTTGAGTATCTTTAAATTTTGTAAATCTTTCCTCAAATTCAAGAGTAATATTACCAATCGGACCATGTCTTTGTTTTCCAATAATAAGTTGGGCTAAGTGTGCAACCTCATTCATTTTTGCTTGCCATTCAGCGTGTTCAACAGTAGCTGCCCTAGGTTCTTTTCTTGATAAATAATAAGCCTCTCTATAAACAAACATCACAACATCTGCATCTTGCTCAATCGAACCAGACTCTCTTAAATCAGATAAAAGTGGCTTGTTGTCATCTCTCTGCTCAACTTGTCTAGATAATTGGGAAAGAGCCACTACGGGAACAGCTAGTTCTTTGGCAATCGCTTTTAGACCTTGAGTAATTTGTGAGATTTCTTGAACCCTTCCATCTTTATTAAATGAAGTACCTCGCATTAATTGAATATAGTCAACTATAATCATATCAAGACCAAACAATCTTTTGATACGCCTAGCTCTATTACTTAAAGCAGCAATACTTATTGCAGGTGTTTCATCGATATAGAGTGGAAGCTCAGAAATATTTTTTGAAGTTTCTAAAAATTTGTCAAACTGATCATCAGAAATTCTTCCTCTTCTAATATCATTCGAACTAATTCTTGCTTGTTCAGAAATAATCCTAGTTGAAAGTTGTTCTGAAGACATCTCAAGTGAAAAAAATGCTATAGAAGATTTTTTACCACTATCTTGTAATTTTTCTGCTGCATTAAACGCAATATTAGTTGCAAGTGATGTTTTACCCATTGAAGGTCGTCCAGCTATGATTATTAGGTCAGATTTGTGCAATCCTCCTAACTTATCATCTAAATCTCTAAGACCAGTCGGAACACCTACAATTCCCTCTTCATTTTTATAGGCAGCTGATGCCATTTCTATAGTTTGTCTCATTGCCTCATCAAATTTTACTAAAGAAGAATTAAAAGAACCTTTTTCAGCTAAATCAAACAAAAGTTTCTCTGAATTTTCTATTATTGTTTGTCCATTCGTTTCTAGATCATTTAATTTAGCACTATCAATGGTTTGCTCAGAAATCTTTATTAATTCTCTTCTTACAAACATGTCATAAATAATTTTAGAATATTCGACAGCTTGTCTAACAGATGTAGAAAATTTAGTTATCTTAACTAAATACTCTGGAACATTTAAATCGTCTTTCTCATCTTCGAAATAACTCTTTAATGTAATTGGATTAGCAAGCATTCCTTTATAAATAAGACTCTCGATTGCCTCAAATATTTTTTGGTGCATAGGGTCATAAAAATTTATACTAGATACGATTGTACTTATCTCATCAAATATATCATTACTTACAAGAATAGATCCAATTACAGCTTGTTCGGCTTCGATATTGTTAGGTAACTCTTTAAATTCACTTTTAACTACATTTAGATTATTTTCCATCATTAGAACTTACTGGAATAAACAAAAATGTGAATTTATAATTATTGCTGGGGAAAAAAATGTATAATTATTGAATTGTATCAGCTGATAAGACAACAATAGAAATTTCAGCATCAACTTGAGAGTGTAATGAAATTTTAACTTTGAATTTACCTAATGCTTTAATTTCTTCAATTGGTTGAATCATCGAAGGCCTGATTTGTATTTTATTTTCTTCTTGGATTATTTTAGCAATTTCAGTCGGTTTAACTGAACCATATAATTCTTTATTTTCTGTGCTTAATTTCTTAATCGAATATTCTTTTCCATTAATCTGCTCAGCTATTTGAGAGGCCTCTTTTTTCTTTTCATTATCTTTCTTGGATAAATCTGATTTTATTTTTTCAACTTGTGCAATATTTTCCTTTGAGGCGTATAGTGCTTTTTTGTTAGCAATCAAAAAGTTTCTTGCATAACCTCTCTTTACCTCTATCACTTCACCGATAGAACCAATTCTCTTTAAATTCTCTAATAAAATAACTTTCATTTATAGTAAAGCTAAATTTCTAGCCCTTTTGATTGAAAGAGATAACTCTCTTTGTTTTTTTTGAGAAACATTTGTAATTCTTGATGGTAAAATCTTACCATTTTCAGACATATATTTTTTTAATAGTCTTATGTTTTTATAATCAACAGTAGGTGCACCTTTTACGGATAGTGGACATTTTTTTTTGAATTTATATTTGTTAGGTTGAAAAATACTAAGTTTTGCAAAATTGCTTTGTTTCCCTTTTTTATTTCCACTTTGTCTTTTAGGCATACTTAATTTTTAAAACTTTCCTTTTTTTCCTCATCATCTTTTTTGCCAAAATAATTAGTATCTAAATCAAATTTCTTTACTTTTACCGTTAAGTATCTGAGCAATTTTTTATCAATAGCCTCATTTTTCTCTAATTCATCAATTACGTTGCCTTTACCTTTAATTTTAAAATGAATGTAGCTACCCTTTTTATTTTTTTTAATTAAGTAAGACAAATTAAGAAGTCCCCAATTTTCAGTTTTAATAATCTCACCTTCGTTTTTTTCAACAATTTTAGAATATTTTTCTGTTAATTGCTTAATTTCACTAGGTGAAGTATCTTGTCTAGCTATAATAGTGTGTTCGTAAAAATTCATTTAACTTCTTTAATAAAAAATGAGGATATACTATTATAAAAGTTCAATTACAATAGTTAAAAAGGCAAATTATTTAGTTTTTTTTATATGTTTTCAGTAATTTTTCCAGGTCAAGGTTCTCAAATGGTAGGAATGGGAAAGGAGTTACATAGTAAGTTTAATTTCGTAAAAAACTTATTTAAGCAAGCAGATGATACATTAAATTTTTCTATTTCTAAGTTAATATTAGATGGTCCAAAAGAAGAGTTAGATTTAACAAATAATACTCAACCAGCAATATTTTTAATCAGTTATTCAATATTCAGTATAGCAAAAAATGAATTTAACTTAGATTTAAATAAAGCCAAATATTTTGCTGGACACTCTTTAGGTGAATACTCAGCTTTATCATGTGCTGGATATTTAAATTTTTTAGACACTTTAAAAATTTTAAGAATTAGAGGAGATGCTATGCAAAACTCAGTACCTAAAGGAGAAGGAGGTATGATTGCTGTATTAGGTTCAAAAATTGAGGTAATTGAAGAAATTTTGTCAATTAATAAAAAAATACTTAAAGCCCAAATTGCAAATGATAATTCTGAAGGACAAATCGTTTTGAGTGGAAAAATAGAAGATTTAGAAAAATTAACTGAAATTTTAAAAGAAAATTCGATTAAAAACATTAAACTTCCAGTTAGTGCTCCTTTTCACTGTGATATGATGAGTAATGCTACCAAAATTATGTCAAATGAGTTAAATAAACTTAATTTTAAAAATGGTCAAAATAAATTAATTTCAAATGTAACAGCAAACGAAATTAAAGATTTAGAAGAGCTAAAATTTCTCTTAATTAAACAAATAGAGAGCAGAGTAAGATGGAGAGAAAGTGTTATTAATATGGTGGAAAATAATGTGAACCATTTTATAGAAATTGGTCCTGGGAAAGTTCTGTCAGGATTGGTAAAAAGAATTAACAGAAATGTTAAAATTGACACAATAAACAATCAAATAGATATTGAGAGTTTAAAAATATGATAGATTTAAAAGGTAAAAATATTATTGTTACAGGTGCTTCTGGAGGTATTGGAAATTCAATAATTGAAAAATTGAGTCAAGGTGGAGCGAATATTTTAGCTTCCGGTACAAGGGTAGAAAAGCTTGATGAGTTAAAAGATAAATTTAGAAATATAAAAACATTAAAATTTGATATATCTCTGGTAGATAAAATTGAGAGCTTTATTGAAAATGCAACAAAAGAGCTTGGTGGAAATCTTGATGGCGTTGTTAATAATGCAGGAGTTACCCAAGATAACCTTGCAATAAGAATGAGCTTAGAGGAGTGGCAAAAAGTAATTGATGTTAATTTAACATCTACTTTTTTGATAAGTAAATTCTCAATTAAAAAAATGCTTAAAAACAAATCTGGAAAGATAGTTAATATTACATCTGTCGTCGGTCACACAGGAAATTTAGGACAAGCTAATTACACAGCATCCAAAGCAGGTATAATAGCCATGTCGAAAAGTTTAGCCATAGAATATGCAAAAAAAAATATAAATATAAATTGTATTTCGCCAGGTTTTATTAAAACTGCAATGACCGATAAATTGGATGATAAATTTAAAGAATCTATTATATCAAAAATACCCTCAGCTCGTTTAGGAGACCCAGTTGATATTGCTAATGCAGTGCTATTTTTATGCTCAAATCAATCTGACTACATAAACGGAGAAACTTTACATGTTAATGGCGGAATGTATATGGCTTGACAAAAGAAGTTTTTAAACTATTAAGAATTTATAACAAAAAGGATCAATATGTCAGAAGACGTTTCAAGCAAAGTAAAAAAAATTGTAGCTGACCACTTGGGAATTGATGAAGCAAAAGTTACTGAAGAATCTAGTTTTATAGATGATTTAGGAGCTGACAGCTTAGATACAGTTGAATTAGTGATGGCCTTCGAGGAAGAGTTTGGATCAGAAATATCAGATAGTGAAGCTGAGAAAATTTTAACAGTAGGTGATGCTGTTAAGTTTATCGAAGGAAAAGCGAACTAGAAATATAAATGCCCTCAGATAAAGAAGGGGTAATGATAGTTTTATCCTCTCCATCAGGAGCTGGTAAGACTACTCTAGTAAGCATGTTATCTGAGATAAATAATTTTGAAGTTTCAATTTCACATACTACTCGTCAACCAAGACCTAGCGAAAGACCAAATAAAGATTATTACTTTGTTAATGAACATGAGTTTAAAAGATTAATTAATAATCAGGAATTTTTAGAATATGCTAAGGTATTTAATAACTTTTATGGAACAACCAGAACACCTGTTATTGATAAACTTAACAAAGGTAAAAACGTTTTGTTTGATATAGATTGGCAAGGAGCTGATCAAATTAAGAATAAAAAATTAGACTACCAGTTAATTACCTTTTTTATCCTACCACCCAGCAAAGATGTATTATTTGAAAGATTATCAAGCAGAGATATGAGAGACAAGCTTATAGCTGAAGAGAGAATGAAACAATTTGGGAGAGACGTTTTACATTG
>CACBBX010000011.1 GCA_902537575.1 uncultured Pelagibacteraceae bacterium | reverse complement strand
TAGCATTACTTTTAAACGAGAGTTTCAAATTTAGAGGTTTTGCAAGAGCTGCTATAATAAGTCCCTACTTGATGCCAAGTATTGTTGCAATAACCGCATGGCGGTTCATGATGGATGATTTTAATGGAATAATTAGTCACTTTTTAATGAAATTAAATATTATTGACGAACCTATTGGATGGTTAAGTGATCAAGATTGGGCGATGTTTGCAGTGATCATGATAAGCGTTTGGAAACTGTTTCCTTTTATTGTAATTGCTGTTTTGGGTATATTACAATCGATACCTAATGAATTATACGAAGCAGCTAGAATAGATGGGGCGGGTCCTTGGAGAAGGTTTTTTAAGATAACTTTTCCTTTTATATTGCCTGTTTTTCTTTTGAGCTCATTACTCAGAGCAATTTGGACATTTCATAAATTTGATATTATTTTAATTTTAACAGACGGAGGTCCCCTAGACACCACTAACACACTTCCTATGTTTGTGTTTTACGAAGCTTTTACAACATTTAAAATGGGTAGAGCGTCAGCCTCTGCAATCTTAATGTTATTAATACTTTTGGTACTTGCATTAATATATTTATATTTCTTGAGGAGAGCAGAAAAAAAATCATGAGACCTTCGGTACCTAAAAATGAGGAAATCTTCGACATAAAAAGATTTGGAAGAAGGCTAATGTTATATTCTGCAGTTATTGTATCAATTTGTGTTGTCTGTTTTCCAATGCTTTACATCTTTGTTAGCTCATTCAAACCAGGATCTGAACTAGTACAAGTTCCTCCGACTCTTTTTCCTGGGGAGTGGACATTAGATAATTATAGAGAACTTTTTAGGCAACAAGATTTTATGACATATTTTAAAAATAGTGTACTTCTTGCAGTTATTGCTACACTTTTATCAATAATACTAGGGTCAGTCGGTGCATATGCATTAAGTAGATTTAACTTCAGACCTATACAAATTTTTGGTCAACTCAGTCTTTTAAGCTATATGTTGCCTGAAGTATTAATTGTAATTCCTCTTTATGTTTATGTTGCTAACTTTGGCCTTGCAGATACTTTAACATCTTTAGTTCTTGCCAACATTTGTTTTACTTTGCCATTAACTCTTTGGTTTATGAAATCATATTTTGCTGCAATACCAATTGCACTTGAAGAAAGTGCAATGATAGATGGAAATACGCGACTTCAAGCCTTTAGAAAAGTAACATTACCACTTGCACTGCCTGGTTTAGTTTCAGTAGGAATTTTTAGTTTTAATCATACTTGGAATGAATTTATATTTGCCTTAGTTTTTATTTCCTCTGACAGTAAATCAGTATTACCTTTGGCGCTAGTTAGGTGGATGGGTCAAGATACAATACATGATTGGGGCGCGATGATTGCTGCATCGGTAATAATAATTATTCCAACACTTGTATTTTTTATGATTATACAAAAAAAACTTATATCTGGAATGGCCTCTGGTGGTGTTAAAGGTGGGTAATGAAAATTGACAAGGTTGAAGCAATTAAAGTAGATGTACCTCTTGATAAAAGTTTTGGTGGTGGGACATATAATGTTGATAGAAGGACTGCAATAATAACTAAAATTTATACTAGTGACGGTATTATTAGTGAGGTATTTGCAGGAGATGACCGACATAAAAGTGATATTATAGTAAAATGTATAAATGAAATTTTAGGACCTGATATCATTGGAACTGATCCTAATGAATTAGAGAGTATTTGGAATTTATTATTTATGAGGCATGTTAAAAACGCTGCTACCGATAATAGACCAATTTTAAAGAACACATTAATAAGAGCAATAGCATGTATAGATTTTGCAATCTGGGATATTATAGGAAAATCAAAAAAAAAATCAGTAGTTGATTTGCTTGGAAAAAAAAAAGAAAAGCTAAAAGTATCTACGATAGGTGGTTACTATATAGATGGTAAAGATGAAAATGGAATTAAAGATGAAATGAAGATGTATCAAGATCTTGGTTTCAAAGCATGTAAATTTAAGATAGGTAAGTTGGAACCTGAAGCAGATTTCAAAAGAGTTCAGGCAGCAAAAAAAGCAGTTAGTAGTGATTTTGATTTAATGGTTGATGTAAACTGTGGCTATAGCGTCGAAGAAGCCTTTCAGTTTTGTGAGATGGCAAAAGATATTAATATAAGATGGTTGGAGGAGCCATGTCATTGGTGGGATGATATTTACTTTATGTCGAAATTAAAAAAAAAAACAAAAATCAAAATAGCTGCTGGACAAAGTGAGATTAGTCATTATGGCGTAAGAAGAATGATAGAAAAAAAAGCAATTGATGTATGTAATCTAGATAGTTTTCATGCTGGAGGAATAACGGAATGGAAAAGAGCAGCTAAAATTTGTAATGAACATGATATTGAAATGGCACATCACGAAGAGGCATCAATTTCTCGTCATCTTCTAGGTTCAGAGGTTAAAGGTACCTATGTTGAAATTTTTGCTGATCCAAATAGAGATCCTTTTCATGAAAAAATTTGGATTAATAAACCAATAATAAGTGATGGTTATATAAATGTTCCTAATGAAATCGGGCTTGGGGTTAAGCTGGACTGGGATCTTATAAAAAAATATAGTTAATTTTTCAAAGTTGATGTTGAAAAATTTATCTATTTTACTTTTAGTTGCAGTAAGTGGTGCAACTGTAGCTTATTATTTAAACCTTCCGTTACCTTTTTTCTTGGGCCCGGCCATTTCAGTCATGCTACTTAGTTTTTCAGGGTTTACTTTTAAAATTCCAGAAATAGTTTGGACAACAACAAGAGTTGTTATTGGTATTTACTTAGCCTCAAAGCTTTCACCAAGTATTGTTAATGATGTTATAAAATGGAGTGGAAGTTTCATAATGCAATTTTTCATGATCTTTATCAGTATTTTTTTACTATCATTATTTTACAGAAGATTTTGCAATTTTGATTTGCCAACTTCCATTTCCTCTTCGACTCCAGGTGGTGCAACTGCTGTTTTCTTAATATCGGAAGATCTAGGCAAAATTGATGTAAGGAAACATTTTATAACTCATCTTTCAAGAATGTTTTTTATTGTGACCATTCTACCATTTTCTATCCAATATTATCTTGGTGATAACAGCTACGTTTATAAAAAAGAAATCTACTTTGATTTAAGTCAGTTCGTATTAATTTTAGTAGTATCATTAACTTCAGTTTTAGTATTGAAAAAGATTAAATCTCCTTCTCCATATTTTTTAGGACCTGTAATTGGATGTGGCGCTTTATATGTTTCTGGTTTTACTAAAATAGTATTTCCCGATATCGGTCTTAACATATGTTTACTTATTATTGGTAGTTTTATTGGGTCAAGATTTCAAAACTATAAAATTAAAGATTTTTTTTTAAATTTAAAATTTAGTATAGTTGGAATTATTTTAATATTTCTTATAACAATAATATTTGCTTACTTGTCTCATCTTATTTTTGATTTAGATTTTCTAGCATTAATTATTTCTTATTGTCCAGGGGGTATATATGAAATGACTGGAATGGCGCTTGCATTTAATTATGAGCCAGATTTCGTATTAGCACACCATGTTATAAGACTTTTTACTATTATGTTTTGTATGCCATTTGTTATGAAATATGCATTTTCAAAAAGTTAATTTTTATAAATTTTACCTAAATAATTTTCTAAGAATGTTTTGTTCTTAGTTAATATTTTTAATCCAATATTTCTTAAGAAAACTACTATTGGGTTTGATGCATGAAAAGCAAATTGATTTAGTTTTGATCTATTATTAATCATTTTCACTCTTGAAACTCGATTGCGATAAAAATCAGTTTTATTATTTATAATACTTTCAAACAATTCTGATGCGCCCTCGATAGACTGTGAGGCTCCTTGCGCAAAAGAAGGTGGAAAAGCAAAAAAAGCATCTCCAATAAGATGAATATTTTTAATTGATTTATGAAAATCTTTACTAACAAAAACTGGAAAGCACTTGATATTATTTAGTTTACTTAAAATTGAAGAGGAAATTTTATTTTGTAGTTTTTTTTTTATTTCATCGATAAAAGCTTTTTCCTCAAAAAGGCTGTAGTTGTTCAACTCATTTATACTTAATTGGTGCTTTAGAACACCAATAAAATTAAATTCTCCACTCCTTTTATCAATTGGGTAAATAACATAATGAAAATCATGACCTACAAATAAAGAAATATTCATTTCATTTAAATTATTTAAGTTAGCCATTGGAATTTTACCTCTAATTGCGATAGAATTATTATAAATTGGTTGAATTTTATTGTCAGAAATTAAGGATTTTCCTTTAGAGAAAATACCATCAGAAATAATTAGGTAGTCACAAATAAAATTTAGTTTGTTGTTAAAAGTTAAATTTATTTGATCATTTTTTTTTTCGATTTTCTCAATGTTATGTTCATATTTTATAACTTCTTCATTCAAACTATTTTTTAAAAATTCAAGCAATTTAGATCTTTTCATTGTTGTGTATTTGCAATCTTCAGAATTATATTCTGAGATATTCAAATCAGAAATTTTTTTTTGATTTTTAATCTCATAAAAATCAATTTTTTTAGGATTAAACTTTTCTTTTTTTTCTATTTCATTAAATCCAATTTTGTTTAAAAGCTTAATACTATTGGTTGAAAGTTGAATTCCATATCCCTCTTCCAGTTCTATTGATTGCTTTTTTTCAAATATTGTAACTTCATAATTTGGAATTTCTTTAAATAAATTAGAAATAAATAAACCTGAAATTCCTGCTCCTATAATTCCAATTTTTTTCATTTATTACTTTCCAAATATCTAACAATTCTTTTTGTAAAAGTTGGCAATGTATAGTTTTTTAACTTCTTAGGATCTATCCAGTGGGAAGTTGGAAATGAAACTACTTTATTCTTATGCTCAATTTTTATATTCATATTCATATTAGACATTTTAAAATTAACTATATCAGTTGATCTTATAGGCTTTGATAATTCTTGCATGGGGAAAATACTAAAATTTTTCAAAAAATTAAATTTAGTATTTTTAATCATAAGATATTTACTTTTATCTTTATAAACTTTTAATAAATAATATTTATCATTATTTTTTTTTTTTATTCTAGTAAGAGAGAAATCTTTTTTTTTTAACGCAATACATTTATTTGAAATTGGACAATGTTCGCAATTAGGATTATTTGGTTTGCAGATTAAAGCTCCTAATTCCATTAAGGCCTGAGCGTAATCACTTGCTCTATTCGAATATCCAAAGATTTTTTTTTTTTCGATTAAGTTCTCTTTATTAATTTCATTTTCTTTTTTTAAATATAAGTATCTTTTTAGAATTCTTTCAATATTTCCATCTAAAGGTACAATAGGTTTGTTGAAAGCAATAGCTAATATTGCACTTGCAGTATAATCACCAACACCTGGGAGAGATTTTAATTCTAAATAATTTCTTGGAAGTTTTTTATCAAATTTTTTAACTACTAATTGTGCAGTTTTTTTTAAATTTCTAACTCTTGAATAATAACCAAGCCCCTCCCAAAGCTTAATTAGTTTACGATTTTCAAAATTTGCTAAAGTCTCAAGGTCAGGAACATTTATTACAAATTTATTAAAAAATGGGATAACTGTTGCAACCTGAGTTTGCTGCAACATGAATTCACTAACTAGTGTGTAATATTGCTTTTTTTTAAGAGAAACCTTTTTTCTCCAGGGTAGAACTCTCTTATTAATGTCATACCAATTAAGAATTTTATTTGTTATTATTAGATCTTTCATATGCAATTTAAAAATAATACTAAGCAGAGAAATGTTTCTATTCAAGGCCTAAGATCTTTTAAAGACACTTTGCCAAAAAATGTAAAAAGAATTATTAATAAAAAGGGCCACATTTATTCAGAAACTCTTAGTAACTGGAAATACATTGTAGGTGTGGAATTATTCAAGTGTTGTTATCCAAAAACTTTTCAAAGTTCAAATAAATCTGGTGTAAACACATTAGTGATTATGGTCAAAAGAGGTCATGAAGTTGACATAGAATATTCTAAAAAAGACATTTTAAATAAAATGAATACTTATTTTGGTTATTCTGTTGTTAAGAAACTTAAATTTATTAGCTTTGATGATGAACGAAAAGTTTCTCCAAAATTAGAAATTCATCAGAAAAATGTGACAATAAAAAGATATGAAGATAAAATTATTGATATTAAAAATGAAAAAATTAAACAATCATTAATAGAGCTAACTAAAGTGTTTAAAAAAAAATGAAAAAAATCTTAATAATCTCAATATTTTTTTTCTTAAGTACTTTAAGCGCTCAAGCTGACGAAATAAAAAGAATTCTTGTAGGAAATAAAGATGCAAGAATATCAATTATTGCATTTGAGTCATTAACTTGCAGCCATTGTGCTAATTTTCATAAAGATGTTTATCCATTATTAAAAAAAGAATATCTGGATACAGGACTGGCTAAAATTGAATTTAGGCATTTCCCTTTAGATATTGCCGCCTTCAATGCCTCCAAAATTTCTCAATGTAAAAACGATGGTAATCCTAGGATCTTAGAAAGTTTGTATGCTAATCAACAAGAATGGGTAAGAGGAAATTCAGTTGAAGAAGCAAATTTAAATCTTCAAAAATTTTTATTAAAAGAAGGTTTTGAGGTTGATTTTGAAAGTTGCCTAAATAACAAACAAATTGAGGATTTTGTATTAAATGACCGAATCGATGGAGCCAAAAACTTTAAAGTTAATGCTACCCCTACGATAATAATTAATAACGAAAAGTTCGAAAAAACCCTTAATTATAAAAATTTAAAAAAAGCTCTTGAAAAACTGATATAAGTTTGTGCATGGAGTTTAAAAAAATCCAACTAAATGGATTTAAGTCTTTTGCAGAAAAAGCTGATTTTTTAATTGAAGATGGCTTAACAGGTATAGTCGGTCCTAATGGATGCGGAAAATCTAACATTGTAGAATCTTTGAGATGGGCAATGGGTGAAACGTCCGCAAAAAGTATGCGTGGATCCGGCATGGAGGATGTAATTTTTTCAGGTACCTCAAATAAAGCCTCAAAAAATATTGCTGAAGTTTCAATAGAAGTTGAAAATAAAAGTAAAGAAGGACCTATTCAGTACAGAGATCAAAGCCAAATTCAAATTAAAAGAAAAATAGAAAAAGACAAAGGTTCCAAATTTTATATAAATGGTAAAGAGGTTAGAGCGAGAGATGCTCAAATGTTTTTTGCTGATTTATCAACTGGTGCACATTCTCCCTCAATAATTAGTCAGGGCAGAATTGGAGCCTTAGTGACTGCCAAACCAACAGATCGAAGAGCAATTCTAGAAGAGGCTGCAGGAATTTCAGGACTTCATGTAAGAAGGCACGAAGCAGAACTAAGATTAGGTGCTGCAGAAAATAATCTTAAAAGAGCCGATGAGCTTAGAAGACAACAAGAAAAGCAATTGGCAAATCTTAAAAAACAAGCTGAGGAAGCTTCTAAATATAAACAAATTTCAGATGAGATCAAAAAAGTTGAGGCTGGCTTATACTATTTGAAACTAATTGAGATAGATAAAGAAATTAGGATTGAAAATGAAATTAACAATGAAGCAGAGGGCGAAGTGGATGGATTTAATAATAAAATATCCGAATTAGAAAATTTAATTAAACTTTCAGTCGACAAAGTTTCACCGTTGAGAGAAAAAAATATAGAAAATTTATCAAGAATACAAAGGCTCAATCTTGAACTACAAAGCTTAGATGAGGAGAATATAAGAACACAAGATGAAATAGAAAATATTAAAAAATCAATTCAAACTCTTGATGACGATATTGCAAGAGAAAAAGGAATAATTATAGATGCTAATTCTAACGAAAAACGTCTAAAGGTGGAAAAAACTGATTTAATCGAAACAGACTCCAAATATTTTGAAACTGAAAAACTATCTAACGAAGATTTAGAGATTGCAAAAAACAAATTAAAAGAAGAACAGCTAGCTATAGATGAAATTGTAAACACTTTCGCTGAAGCAACAATCAACATTAGTATTGGTCCAATTAAAAACATCAAAAATTCTATGTCAAGAGTTAAAGAATTAATTGATATTAATGAAATTTACCAGGCTATAACTTTGTTAGATAGATGCAACATTGAACTGGATAATTTTTTAAGTGATTTAAAAAAAGAAAAATCAAGAAATGAACTATTAAGTGTAAATAAGAAATCACAAAATATAAAACTACTTCAAGAAAAATATGCAGATGCTTATAGTAAAAATCAATCGATAAAAAACGAATCTATAAAAAGAAATGAGAGAATTAAAACAATTGAAACCGAAATTGAAAGTTGGAAAAATTTATTATTAAATTCAGAAAAAATGGTTTCAGAACTTATAGGAAGAAAAAATAAATTAACATCTCAACTGAATGATTTAGAAAATCAACCGAGAGTTCAGGCAGAAAGAAAAGGTCAAATTTCAGAAAATTTAAGAATTTCTGATAAAGAAAAGGTGGATAACGACTTAATTATTGATGAAACTGATAAAAAAATTGAAATCTTAAGAAATGAGTTAAATGAAATACAAGAACAATCAATACAAATTAGAGAAAGAAAAGCAAGTTCAGGAGCAACTATCGATGGTCTTCAAAAAAGAAAGGTTGATTTATTAGACCGTATTAGTTCTGAACTAAACCTTAATGAAGAAAATATTTTAGAGAATTCAAATTTAAATGGTGTTGATGAGCTCCCTAACGCTATTGATCAAGAAGACGCTTTGGATAAAAAAAAACAAGAAAGAGAAAGGTTTGGCTCTGTAAACCTAAAAGCAGATGAAGAAACTAGCAAATATGAGGAAGAGATTAAGAAAATGGAGCAAGATCGTGCAGATTTAGTAAGTGCTATTATAAAATTGAAAGAAAGTATAAATGAACTTAATCAAAAAGGACGTCAAAGACTTATTGAGGCCTTTGATAAAGTTAATAGAAAGTTTAATGAGGTCTATACCAAATTATTTAATGGTGGAAATGCAAAATTAGAATTAGTTGACTCTGATGATCCTTTGGAAGCTGGATTAGAGATGTTAGTAAGCCCCCCTGGTAAAAGATTACAATCTATAACTTTATTATCTGGAGGAGAACAAGCCCTTACAGCTCTTTCATTAATCTTTGCAGTATTTTTAACTAACCCCTCTCCAATTTGTGTACTAGATGAAGTTGACGCCCCATTAGATGACGCAAATGTAACAAGGTTTTGCAGTTTACTTGAAGAATTAACTAAAATTACAAATACTAAATTTATCATTGTAACTCATCATGCACTAACAATGTCTAAAATGAATAGACTATACGGCGTAACAATGCCTCAAAAGGGTATTAGTCAGTTAGTTGCAGTTGATTTACAAAAAGCAGAGAGTATGGTTGCTTAAACTATACAAATGCCAAAAGATCCACTAAAAACTCGCCTAGAGATTGCAAAAAACAAAGTTTCTAGAACAAATCTTTTTAATAAAAAAAACAACCAATCATCAATTGGAACAGCCTTTAAATTAAGCACAGAATTGGTCGCTGCAGTTGCTGTAGGGACAATTATTGGGTTTATTTTTGACAAGACCTTTGGTACTAAACCCTGGTTTATATTAATATTTTTTTTTGTAGGTGTAGTTGCGGGAATAATAAACGTAATTAGATCTGCAAAAAATATGCAGAAATAAATACTTATGGCAGCAAATCCTATGTCCCAATTTGATGTTTATCGAATTGGACCTGAAATAAAAGTTGGAGCATTTGATATATCATTTACGAACGCTAGTTTGTTTATGATTATCAGCTCAGTTTCGATTTTACTAATATTTAGCATGGGCTCAAAAAGAAATTCAGTATTGCCAAATAAATTACAGTTACTTGCAGAGCTAAGTTATACATTTGTTGCAAAAATGATAAGTGATACAGCTGGATCCAAAGCAAAACCATACTTCGCCTTTATATTTTCTCTATTTATGTTTGTTCTATTTTGTAACATGTTTGGCATGATTCCTTATACATTTACTGTAACGAGTCATATCATTGTCACTTTTATTTTAGCAGCATTTATATTCATTGGAGTCACTATTATTGGCTTTATTAAACACGGATTTGGCTACTTAAAACTGTTTGTGCCAAGTGGAGTACCTGCAGTACTATTACCGTTAATAGTTGTGATAGAAATTATATCTTATTTGAGTAGACCAATTAGTTTATCAGTCAGACTATTTGCTAATATGATGGCTGGTCACACAATGATGAAAGTTTTCGGCGGCTTTGTAATAAGTCTCGGATTAGTTGGTGGATGGCTTCCACTGAGTTTTTCGGTTGCATTAACAGGTTTAGAGATCTTAGTTGCATTTCTTCAAGCTTATGTTTTTGCAATCTTAACCTGCATCTATTTAAACGATGCATTAAATTTACACCATTAATTAACCAAGGAGGAAATAATGGAATTAGAAGCAGCAAAAATGATCGGAGCTGGTTTAGCAGCAATTGCTTTAGCAGGTGCCGGTGTAGGTATCGGAATAATTTTTGGAAATTATTTGTCCGGAGCAATGAGAAATCCCTCTGCAGCACAAAAACAGTTTCCTAATTTGCTTTTGGGTTTCGCTCTAGCGGAAGCTACAGGATTATTTGGATTAGTAGTTGCATTAATCATTTTATTTGCGTTTTAAATTAATGATTAAAAAAATATATTTTCAGTCGATATTTTTTAGCTTCTTATTTTTTAAAGAAGCTTTTGCAGCTGAAAGCGGAGGTATGCCTCAATTAAATCCTGAGTTTTGGATTTCTCAAATTTTTTGGTTAATACTTACTTTTGGAATTATGTATATTGTTTTGTCAAAATTCATACTACCAAAAATTAGTAACAATTTAGAGTCGAGAAAATCTCAAATTTTAGAAAATATTGAGGCCGCGGAAAAAAAAAGACAAGATAGTGAGGCCAAGCTTAAGGAATTTGACGAAATTATATTAAAGAGTAAAAATGAGGCTAAAACTATTTTTAATCAAACAAGAGAGAAAGCGTTAAAAGATATATCTTTAAAAAAGGAAGTATTAGATAAGCAAATTGATGATGAAATTAATAAAGCTGAAAAAGAAATAGATGTTCTAAGAGTTAGCGCTCCAAATAAAATAAATAAAATAGCAATTGAAACTTCCTCAGAACTTTTAGAAAAGTTAATTGGTTCTGGTGTAAACAGTAGCAGCATATCCGCAATTGTTGATGATTTATCGAAAAGAAACGGGGATAAATACTATGGCAATTGATGCAACATTTTGGGTAGCAGTATCATTTGTAATCTTTTTTGGTGCTTTAGTTTATTTAAAAATTCCACAAAAAGTTTCTCAAATTTTAGATAAAATGATCTCTGATATTAAAAATGAAATTGATGAAAGTGAAAAATTAAGATCTGAAGCAAAAAATTTGCTAGATAATGCACAAAAAAAATTAAATACAGCTCAAAAGGTTAGTAATGATATTTTAGATCAAGCAAAAAAAGACTCGAATAGATTGGTAATAGAATTGAACGATAAATTCCATAAATCTTCTGAAATCAAAAAAAATCTTGCTGAAAATAAAATAAGTCAAATGAAAGAAGCAGCTATCAAAGAGATAAAAGATGCCTCAATTAAAATAGCAGTGGACTCGGTTAAAAAAATTATATCCACATCAGTAGATAAATCAAAACTCGATGCTGTATTTCAAAAAAATTTAGATGAGACTAAAGAGCAGCTAAAAAAAATTAACTCATAATACACTTACAATTTCCCAAAAAAACTATAAATTATTAATATGAATTCTATAGTGATTGGATCTGGATTTGGAGGAATTGCTGCAGCTTTGCGTCTAAAAGCAAAAGGTCATCAAGTTAAATTGATTGAAAAACATCCTGATCTAGGTGGTAGAGCCAGAGTATTTAAGAAAAATGGTTTTATATTTGATGGTGGGCCAACCGTAATTACTGCACCCTACTTAATTAATGAATTGTTTGAATTATTTAAAAAGGATCCAAAAAACTACATTGAGTTATCTCCTCTTAAAATTTGGTACCAATTTATTTTTGAAGACAAATCTAAATTTAATTATTCTGGTGACGAAGCTAATATGATTAAACAGATAGAGTACATAAGCAAAGAAGATGTTGGAGGATATAAAAAATTAGTAAATTTTACCAAAAAGATTTTTGATAAAGGTTTTACAGAGTTAGCAGATGTTCCTTTTGATAAACCTTTTGTAATGATGCAACAACTCCCAGCACTCCTAAAGCTTAGAAGCTATAAATCAGTTTACTCATTAGTATCCTCATTCATAAAAAATGAGAAGTTAAGAAGAATGCTCAGCATGCACCCACTGTTAGTAGGAGGTAATCCATTCACCACTACTTCAATTTATGGACTAATACTTTACTTAGAAAAAAAATGGGGAATCCATTATTCTATGGGGGGAACAGGAAATATTATTAAAGGGCTGGAAAAACTTATGCTTGAGGAAGGCATTGATATAATCAAAAATAGTGAGATAACTGAGATCATTTCAAAAAGTAATAAAATTACTGGTGTTAAATTAAATGACCAAAAAATTATTGAAGCTGAAAACGTCGTTTGTAATGCAGATCCACCAGCCTTTTACGAAAAAATGTTAAAAACAAATGATCAAGGCTCTTTTATTTTTAATTGGAAAAAGAAAAGAATGGAATATTCAATGGGTCTTTTCGTTTACTATTTTGGAACCAAAAAAATTTATCAAAATGTAGAACATCATACAATTAAGTTTGGTAATAAATATAAAGAACATCTGGAGGATATTTTTAATAATAAGAAATTAAATAATGATATTAGCTATTACCTTCATAGACCCTCAGCGACAGATAAAAAAATGGCACCTGAAGGAAATGATTGTTTCTATGTTCTTGTTCCTGTCCCTAATAATCAATCTAAAATTGATTGGAAAACTGAAGGTGAAAGTATGAAAAATTTAGTAATTGACAAAATGGAAAAAGATTTACTGCCCAATCTTAGAGAAAATATTGTGGCTGATTTTTATTTGACTCCAGATTATTTTGAAAAAGAATTAAATACAAAATTTGGATCTGGATTTTCAATTCAACCTAAATTCACTCAATCTGCGTATTTTAGATTTCATAATAAATCTGAAATTTATGATGGACTATATTTTGTAGGTGCTGGAACCCACCCAGGAGCTGGAGTGCCTGGTGTGCTATCCTCAGCAAAAGTCTTGGATAAATTGCTTTAATGTCTGATAAAAATTATCTAGCAACATATGCTAAATCTTTTAATTGGGCTGGTTTTTTTTTGCCAAAAACTACTTACAAAAAATGTTCAGACCTTTACGATTTCTGTAGAGTAGCTGATAATATTGCTGATGATGAAAATACTATTGAAGTTAAAATAGAAGAATTTAAAAAATTTAAAGATAATTTTGAAAATAAAAATTTTAACGATCCGGTAATTAAAAATATATGGAGTTTAATTTTTGAATATAATATTTCTATTAAAATTATTCATGATCTGTTTGATGGTATCAATTCAGATATTAAAGAACAAGTAAGATTAACTTCCAAAAAAGAATTATTAATTTATTCTTATCGAGTAGCAGGTACTGTAGGACTTATGATGGCTAAAATACTAAAAGTAAATAAAAAAAATTCTTTAAAATCTGCAATTGATCTTGGTATCGCTATGCAATTGACAAATATTTCAAGAGATGTAATTGAAGATTTTAATAATAATCGAATCTACATTGATAAAAATTTTGAAAATATAAAATCCACAATTGAATTATCAGAAAAGTTTTATGAAAATTCTTTTCACTCAATTAAAGAAATACCTTTAAGTTTTAGATTTTCTATTTTGGTTGCAAGAAGAGTTTACAGAAAAATTGGGTATAAAATTTTAAACAAAAAAAACTTTGAAAATTACAAAAAATCAGGAAAAATTTATGTAAATAATATAGAAAAAATAGTTGAGACATTACTTTCAATAGTTGATTTACTTAAACTTATATTAACCAATAATAATGATGATAATATTGATCATGACCATTATTTAATTAATGAAGAAATTAAATTAGATGAGAGAATTTGATTATGTAATTATTGGCGGTGGTTGTGCCGGGTTATCTTTGGCATATGAATTGGAAATTCATGAAAAATTTAGAGACAAAACACTAGCAATTATTGAACCTAGAAATGATTATGTTAGAGATAAAACCTGGTCTTTTTGGAAAGTTTCAGCTCATAATTTTGAGGATTGTGTAAGAAAAAGCTGGGATAATTTTTCTGTCAATATACCCGATCAAACTAAATACATTCATTGTGGTAATTTACCTTACCAATCTATTGATAGTGGGCTGTTTTACGAAAAGACAATCAACACCTTAAAAAAAAATAGTAATATTAATTTTTTTAAAAATATAAATGAAATTAGTTCTGAAAATTCATTTATTTTTAATAGTGTTAACGATATTTCTGATGGTAAAAATGATTTATGGCAACATTTTTCAGGTATTGAGATTGAAACTAATAAAGATTTATTTGATGATCAAATATTTAATTTAATGGATTTTGATTGCGAACAAAGAGACAGTGTACACTTTTTTTATACTCTACCATTTTCCAAAAAAAATGCACTTATTGAGACAACATGGATATCTGGTTTAAATCATCCATCAAATCAAGATTATTCAATACAGCTAGAAGATTATATTAAAAATAAATTAAAAATTAAAAATTATGAGATTAAATTCAAAGAAACTGGTGCTATCCCATTGTTTTACCCAAAAAATATAAAAAAAATAAATCAGATGCAAATTGGTACAGCAGGAGGGATGACAAGATTAAGTACCGGATACACTTTCATGAATATTCAGAGCCAAAGCAAATATATAAGAGAAAACTTTGAAAATATTCAAAAAGTAAATAATTTCAATGTAAATTCAAAGTATAAATTTTTAGATAACATATTTTTAAAAGTATTAAAAAAAAATTCAGAAAAAATGCCACAAGTATTTTTCAAAATGTTTAATTGTCCTCCAAATACAATTATCAATTTTTTGTCAAATAAAAGTAATATCTTTGAAGATATCTCAATAATTTTAAAAATGCCAAAATTTATATTTATAAAAGAATTGTTCTGATATGAATTCTCAAATTAAAAAAATAAATCTAAATCATTCTTTAATTTTTTTTTTATTTTGTAATATATTTTCAATCGTAATTTTTAAATCTAGTAATTTAAATATATCGACATTAATATGTTTATTGCTTATATTAGTAATAGGTGTTTCGCATGGTGCACTCGATCATTTAAAAGGTAAAAAACTTCTAACAATTTTAAATATTAAAAAATCTTATATTTTTTATTTTTTTTACACATTATTAGCTATCTCAGTGATATTGATATGGACTGTTTTGCCAGCTATTACCTTAATAATTTTTTTGGCAGTTGCTTCCTTTCATTTTGGTAAAGAAGATACACAATTTTTAATAAATAAAAGTTCAAACTTAACTTCAATACTTTATTTTTTCAGAGGCTTATTGGTTATTATTACTCCTTTGCACTTCAATTTTGATGAGACTGTTTCTATATTTAAAGTGTTGCTGATTGATAATGAGCAATTTTACTCAAGTTTGAGTTTTATTGAAAGTTATAAAATTATTGAAATAGCTATTGGCTTAAGTGCGCTATCCAGTATCATTTTATTTTTAACTGAGTTCAACTTAAAAAAACTTGCAATTTTATTAGATTTCTTCTCAATTATAATTTTAAATTATTACTTATCTCCATTAGTGGCATTCACTATTTACTTTTGTTTTTTACATTCTATTAGGCACACAATTTCACTTTCTATTGAAATGGATAACGAAAATCTAAAAAATGGGTTTAAATTATTTGTCAAAAAAGCTTTTCCATTAACAGTTTTGACTGCTATTTTCTCTTTAGTGGGTCTTTATTTCCTAAATAATGTCTATGAATTAAATAGTGCGGTATTAAAAATAATTTTTATAGGTTTGGCGTCTTTAACCTTTCCACATATATTGCTGGAATATTTTTTAGAAAAAAATGAAAAATAAACAATTAAACATACTATTATCTGCACCACGTGGATTTTGTGCAGGTGTTGAAAGAGCAATTGAAATTGTTGAAAAATCAATTCAAAAATTTGGTGCTCCAGTTTATGTTCGACATGAAATTGTGCACAATAAACATGTTGTTGACGATCTCAAAAATAAAGGAGCCATATTTGTGGAGGAGCTTGAAGAAATTAAAGATAAAACAAGACCTGTTATTTTTTCTGCTCATGGTGTACCCAAAAAAATTCCAGAAGATGCAAAAAACTATAAAATGACCTATGTTGATGCAACATGTCCTTTAGTTTCGAAAGTACATAGAGAAGCAGAAAATCTGAATAAAGCTGGATATCACATTGTTTTAATTGGACATGAAAACCATCCAGAAGTTGTTGGAACTATGGGACAGCTCCCAGATGGTGCAGTAAAACTAATTCAGAATGAGTATGAGGCTAAAAATTATCACACTGAAAAATTTGATAAAATTGCCTATATAACTCAAACTACATTATCAGTAGATGACACCAAAGAAATAATAAAAATCCTAAAAAATAAATATTCGTCAATAAAAGAACCAATGAAGGAAGATATTTGTTATGCCACAACAAATAGGCAGGCTGCAGTAAAGAATATTGCAAAACAATGTGAAATGTTTTTTGTGATTGGAAGTAGAAATTCCTCAAACTCAGTAAGATTAGTTGAAGTTGCGAAAAAATCAGGATGTGAAAATGCTCACTTAATTCATTCTGAGAGTGAAATTCCATATGATGAAATAAAAAAGTTTAATACTATAGGTATATCGTCTGGTGCGTCTGCTCCAGAAATTTTAGTTGAAAATTTCATAAATGCACTAAAAAATAAATTCACTATAAATATAAATGAAGTTGAAATAATAAAAGAAAATGTAATTTTTAAAGTCCCCAACAAATTAAATTAGATGGCTGTTTATACAAAAATAGGTAAAGAAGATATTGAACTAATAAATAGTAAGTTTAATATTGAAAAAATTATAAACTTTCAAGGAATTAAACAAGGAATTGAAAATACTAATTATTTATTAAAATCAAAGAATAAAAAATTTATATTAACTATTTTTGAAAAAAGAGTTTCAAAAAAAGAGGTTCCCTTTTTTATGAAACTAATGGATAATTTAAACAGCTCTGGAATAAATTGTCCCAAGCCTCTTAGAACCAAAAGTAATAGCTATTTAATAAAATTAAAAAAAAAAACAGCCTGTATTGTCTCTTTTTTAGAGGGAAAAGATAAAAAAAAACTTAATATTAAAGATTGTTACTCTGTTGGAAAATTTACTGCACGAATGCATTTGGTTACAAAAAAACTAAAACTTTATCGTAAAAACTCAATGGGTATTAAAAATCTTAATCCTTTACTAAAAAGTGTTAGGTTTAAAAGCAATAAATTTACAAGAATAGATCTTTTTTTGAAAAATAATTTAAAGTATATCAATAAGCATTGGCCAAAAAAATTACCAAACGGTATTATTCATGGAGATTTATTTATTGATAATATCTTTTTCAAAAAAAATAAACTCTCAGGGATTATTGATTTTTACTTTGCTGGAAATGATTATTTTATGTATGAAATTGCAATTTGTATTAACGCTCTATGTTTTGACTTAAAGGGCAAAAAATTTTTAATGAATAAACTAAAAATTTATAGTTTTATTAAAGGCTATGAGAGTATTAAGAAAATTTCTTCTAGAGAAAAAAACGCTATTAATGTGCTATGTAGAGGGGCAGCTTTGCGTTACTTATTAACTAGACTTTATGATTATTCAAATACTCCTAAAACAGCTTTAATAAAAATAAAAAATCCTAACGAGTATTATCAAAAACTACTTACTCATAATAGTTTAAATTATTATAAAGATTATTTGCCCAGATGATAAAAATATATACAGATGGTTCCTGTCTTTCAAATCCAGGAAATGGTGGATGGGCCGCAATTATTAACATTAATGGGAAAATTAAAAAAATTAGTGGCAATGAAAAAAATACAACAAATAACAGAATGGAACTTATGGCTCCTATTAATGCCCTTAAAAATATAAACTCAAAAGATCCAATAGAGATATTTACAGATTCAAAATATGTAAAAAATGGAATAACTGAATGGATTAATTCATGGGTGTTAAATAATTGGAAAACTTCAAAAAAAGACGATGTTAAGAACAAAGATTTATGGATTGATTTATATAAATTAAACCAATCCTTAAACGTAAAATGGAATTGGGTTAAAGCACATGCCGGAGACCCTCTGAATGAAGAAGTGGATATGTTGGCTAAAGAAGCAGCTAATTTAAATTGAGTCTAAAAAATTCTCAGCAGCTGACATCTCACAGGTCGCTGTATCTTCCTCAGCTTTTATCTTGGTTGCGATATTATTTTCAATTAGCATAGTATATCTAGCTGACCGCGTTCCTTGACCCCTGTCAAATCTATCAATATCTGCACCAATTAATTTAGTAAATTGGCAGTATGGATCTGCTGCCATAAAAATCTTGTCCTCCACCTTTTGACTATCACCCCAAGCTTTCATTACATTTGGATCATTTACTGAAACACAAATAATTTTAGTGATACCCTTTTTTTTAGCAACTTCAAAATTGTTTACATAACCTGGTAAATGTTTAGCTGAACAAACTTTAGTAAAAGCTCCAGGAACTCCTATAACTATAGTTTTATTGTTTTCAAATAACTCTGAAGTGGATATTTTTTTTGGCGCACCAGTTTCATCTAAATGATAAAATTCTGAATTTGGAATTTTATCTCCTTCTTTAATTTTCATTTAATTTTTCCTAAAATGCATTTTTTAATCTCTTCGAGGTTGTTTTCAATAGTAACATAATTTTCTTTCTCATCCAAAATAAACTTTAGTTCATCTGGTAAATCAGATTTCAAATTTATAGCCTTTAAAATTGCATCTGGAAATTTACATGGATGTGCTGTCGCAAGAACAATATTGTTGCCTTTTAAATCATGTTTATCAAAAGCACCATATCCTATAGCTGTGTGAGGATCTAAAACAATATTAAATTTTTCATAGATATTTTTTATCACGTCTAGTGTTTCCTGCTCACTCATACTTGCCGATAAGAAATCTTGATTAATTTTTTTTGATTTCTCATCATCGATTATATATTTGGCATTCTGTTTAATATTTTTCATATCATTTAAAGTTTGAAAACTATCATGGTCGTTTAAATCATAAATTAATCTCTCGAAATTACTTGCAATTTGAATGTCCATACTTGGCGAGATAGTTTCAGAGACAATTTCAGCCTCATATTTACCTTTTGATATAGCCCTATGTAAAATGTCATTTTGATTCGTAGCTACTATTAATTTATTAATTGGAAGGCCTAACTTCTTTGCCAAATAGCCTGCATAAACATCTCCAAAATTTCCAGTTGGTACTGAAAAATTTATTGCTTGCTTCTGATCCTCAACTAAAAAATAACAATAAAAATAATATACACTTTGCGCAATAATTCGCGCCCAATTTATTGAATTAACTCCAGACATATTTATTTGATTAGAAAATTCCTTATCTGAAAACATAGATTTAACTAAATTTTGACAATCATCAAAATTACCTTTAACAGCTATATTATATACATTTCTATCTTTTCCAGTTGTCATTAATTTTCTTTGAACTAGTGAAATACGATTATGAGGATGAAGAACAAAAATATTTATATTTTTTTTACCTCTAATGGCATCAATAGCTGCTGCACCAGTGTCTCCAGATGTTGCAACTACAATATTAATTTTTTCATTTTTATTGTTTAAATAATATTCATAAAAATTACCTAAAAGTTGCATTGCAACATCTTTAAAAGCTAAGGTCGGACCATGAAACAATTCAAGTACAGAGCGGTCACCCACTTTAATAAGATCAATAACATTATCTTTTCTGAAAACTGAGTAAGATTTTTCTATTATTTTACTTAACTCATCCTCTGAGATAAAATTACCAATAAATGGATTGATAATTTTTTTTGCTAGCTCTGAATATCTAAGTTCTTTAAATTCATTTATTTCAGACTCTGTATATTTATGTAAAGTCTCAGGAATAAAAAGACCACCATCATCGGCAAGGCCTTTAATAAAAACGTCTTTAAATTCAAAATTTTTTGATTTGTCTCTTGTGCTTATATACTTCATCTAATAATTTTTTTTTCTAAAATATAGATATATCAAAAGAATTGAAATCGCCATCGAAAACCAAGTTATTGCATACTTTTTGTGATTGTTTGAAATTTTTGCATTGATCACTCTTGGTTTAGGAATTTCATAATTTCCATTTAAATAGATAATATAATCTGAAAATTTTCTTCCCGTGTGATTAAAAATGTCATTTCTATTAAGGGTAAACCAATAATTTTTTTTAATATCATTTTCGGGCTTAAATACACTCGACTTACTTTGTAACATTAAAGTTCCAACTATTTCATTTTGATTGATTTCATTGATTTCTGGAAGATCTTTTTTATCAAAAGGTATCCAGCCTCTATTGATTAAATAGTTTTCATTCTCAATCAAAATTGGGTTTACTACTTCAAACCCAGGTGTTCCATTTTCATTCAAATGATATAAATAAATTTGATTATCAAAATCAATTTGACCTGAGGTTTTAACTCTTAAATAATTTTTTTTATTTGTTTGAGTTAATTCTACAGGATCATTTTTTAAAGAATTTTCGATTTGATTTATTAAATTAAGCTTCCAATTAAGTCTATATATTTGCCAGAATCCTAATGAGAGAAGAACAAGAATTATAAACCAAACAAAAACTGAAAATAAAAATTTATTCTTCAAGGGTTATAAATTAACTTCCCCAAATATAAATAGCAGCGAACAAAAATAACCAAACTACATCAACAAAATGCCAATACCAAGCAGCTGCTTCAAA
>CACBBX010000010.1 GCA_902537575.1 uncultured Pelagibacteraceae bacterium | reverse complement strand
AGGCAATAAGGATAATGTCAGATTGAATTTTATTTCTTATTTCATCTACATAATTTTTTGCCAATTCATAAGAATTATTAACCACTGTTGTTACTTTTTTGTCAAAATATTTTTCAAGTGCAAAAGAAAATAGAAATAACGAAAAGATTGAGATTAAAACAGAAGGTATTAATGTAAATAAAGCAAAGTAAGTAATATATTTTTTATTCGATTTTAACCCATCTTTATCAATATCGTTTTTAATTGCTTTTTGAATTTCCGAAAAAATAAATATAAAAAGAGAAATTAACAAAATGATATTTAGTATTAATAAATACTGTAAATTCTGATCATTTAATTCAATAAAGCCTTTATCAATAAAAGTTAAAAAAGTTAAAAAACCTATCGATAATGTGATAATAAATAATATTATTAGATATATGTTCTTTTTAATAAATTCTGACATTTGAGTAAAAAACCACTACTATAAATGAATAACTATTTTATAATACTAGCATCGGGACAAAGCAAAAGATTTAATTCTTACAAATCTAAACAATATATTATCTATAAAAATAAGCCCCTTTTCGAACACTCTTTAGATAAAGCCTTATCCTCCAAATTATTTAAAAAAATAATTATAGTTGTTAACGATAAAAGACAAATTAATAAAAAATTACCTAAAAATGTTATAGTTATAAAAGGAGGTAAAGAAAGATCAGACTCCTCTCTGATAGGTTTAAAATATATTAAAAAATTTAAACCTACAAATATTTTGATCCATGATGCTGCCAGACCAAATTTTTCTATAAAGATTTTAAAAAATTTAGTTAAATCGCTTAAAAAAAACAAAGCTGTTGTTCCCATAATCAATACAAAAGACTCTATTAAATACAGAGTAAAAAACCAGTTATTTAATTTAAATCGTGACCAGTCTTTTTTAACTCAAACACCACAAGCTTTCAGATTTAATGATCTTTATAATTTATCAATAAAACAAAAATATAAAATTCAAGATGAAGCAACATTGTTTATTGATAGTAATTTAAAAGTAAAATTTATAAAAGGTGAAAATTCTAATAGTAAAATTACTTATAAAGAGGATATCGAAACTAATAAAACATTTGTTGGAATAGGTTTCGATATTCATAGACTAATTAAAGGTAAAAAACTTTATTTAGGGGGTTTAAAAATACCATTCCATTCGGGGTTAAAGGGTCATTCAGATGGAGATGTTATAATTCATTCTATTATCGATGCTTTATTGGGATCAATGAGAAAAAAAGATATCGGGACTTTATTTCCAGATAATAAAAAAAAATTTAAAAATATAAGATCTCCTAAAATGCTAAAACCAGTAATTGAAATGATTAATAAAAATGAATTCTATATAAATAACGTTGATATAAATTTAATATGTGAACAACCCAAAGTCTCAAAATTCAGGGATAAAATTATTAAATCTTTATCTAAATTATTAAACATTGATAGTTCATTAATAAATCTAAAAGGCAAAACAGTTGAAAAATTAGGATTAATAGGTAAGGAAAAAGCAATAGCTTGCGAAGTCATTTGCTCAATTTCTCAATGAAAAAAATTAACGTTTTAATATCTACTTTCTTTGGTTACGGATATCTAACCAAAATGCCTGGCACTATAGCATCTTTGGTGACTACTATTTTTGTTTATATTGCTTATGAATATCTTGGTTACACAGATCTTAAGTTTTCAATTATCTTCTTTTTAATTTTATTTTTTTATTCATTTTATGCAGTTAAAGATAGTGAGAGTGAATTTGAAAACAAGGATCCAAGACAAATAGTAATAGATGAAGTTTTGGGTCAATCCATGCCGTTAATTCTACTGTTATATTTAAATCAAACTAATCAGTTATCTATTCAAATAGAAATTTATTATATTATTTCTTTCTTTGTTTTCAGATTTTTTGACATCATTAAGCCATTCCCAGTAAGCTATTTTGATAAAAATTTTAAAAATTACTTTGGTATTATTATGGATGATGTAATGGCTGGATTTTATACTATTTTGGTAATTTACATAATAAGCCTTAAATTTTAATGGACATTAAACTTTTACATAAAAAACTAATTAAAAAGAAATTGACTGTTTCTGTTGCTGAGTCTTGCACAGGAGGCCTTTTAGCTAATAACTTAACAAAATTATCTAATGCATCTAAATACTTCCAAGTAGGATTAATTACCTATTCTAACAAAGCAAAAATTAAAATTTTGAAGGTGAATAAAAAAATTATCAATAAATATGGTGCTGTTAGCCCACAAACTTGTGAGGCAATGGTTAAGAATTTAGCAAAAATTTCTAAAAGTAAAATTAATATCTCCATTACAGGAATTGCAGGACCTAATGGAGGAACAAAACTTAAACCAGTTGGATTAGTTTATATTGGAGTAAAAAAAAGTAATAAAATATTAATCACTAAAAATATATTTAAAAACAAAAGCAGACTTAGTATCCAAAAGGCTACAGTCAAAAGATCTTTAGATATTGTAAATTCATTAATCTAGAGATTTTCAGCTTTTTTTTGAAAAGCATCTGCTATTTTATTTAAGCCAAATTGGAAAGATTTTTCCATAATAAGATTTAAAAATTTATTTTTAATTTCAAAATCAACATCAAATTGAACTTCTGTATAATTTTCTTTTTGTATAAATTTCCAGTTATTTTGTAAATGTTTTAAAGGGCCACCAATGTTAGTTACGTGTATTGAGTCGTTTTTTTTATCATAACGCACATCACTTTTATAAGTATCTACAAAAGGTTTTTTGCCGATAGTTAGATCCGCAATAATTGCTATTTCTTCATCTTTGTCTTCTTTTTCATAAACTTTTGAGTCTATACAAAAAGGAATAAACTCAGGATATTTTTCAATGTCCAAAACAAAATCTATTAACTTTTGTTTTTCTTGCTCTATATGCCTTGTGACTGAGGCTTTGGGCATTAATTATTTTTTAATCTATTTTGTTGAAGTTTAGCAAAATCTTCATCTGCATGATAAGACGATCTTGTGAGTGGAGAAGATGACACTAATAAAAATCCTTTTGATTTTGCAATATTTTCTAATTCTTTAAATTCATCCGGGTGATAATATCTGTTTAGTGGATGATGTTTTGGAGAAGGTTGTAAATACTGACCTATAGTAATAAAATCTACATCGGCAGATCTTAAGTCATCCATTACTTGAATTAATTCATCCTTTTCTTCACCAAGTCCAACCATTAAACCAGATTTAGTAAAAACTTTTTTATTAATTTTTTTAACATTTTTTAAAAGTTCCAAAGATCCAAAATATCTAGCTCCTGGTCGCACTTTTAAATAAAGACGTGGGACTGTTTCAATGTTGTGATTAAAAACATCTAAATCTGCCTCTAAAATTTTTTTATACGCGTCTCCTTTTCTCAAGAAATCTGGTGTTAAAACTTCTATTGAAGTTTTAGGATTTTTTTTACGAATTGCATTTATTACTTCATAAAAATGGTTTGACCCACCATCATCTAAATCGTCTCTATCAACTGATGTGATCACAACATGTTTTAAATCTAATTTACTTACAGCATTAGAAATTTTATAGGGTTCAAATGGATCTAATTTTTCTGGCTTTCCAGTTTTAACATCACAAAACGCACAAGCTCTTGTACAAGTATCGCCCATGATCATAAATGTTGCATGTCTTTTACTCCAACATTCAGTAATATTTGGACAATTAGCTTCCTGACAAACTGTTACTAAATTATTTTGATTAACAATTGTTTTTGTTAAAAAGAATTCTTTGCTATTTGATAGCTTAGATCTGATCCAATCAGGCTTTTTTTTAATTGGATTAATAGGCTTATTTACTTTTTCAGGATGTCTAATTTTTGTTTTCATCATTTTTAATTATATAGATCGTCTCTCCTTCTTTGCCAAATAGAAATCGTTCTCTAATTAAAGTCTCAATATAGTCTAAATCTAAATTAGTACTTAATAGTGAATTTTTATAATCCATATCTTTTATCTTATTAATTAAGATTAATTCCTCATTTTTCAAGTTGGACAAAAGCGCCTTTTTCTCAATATAAGAAAAAAGACCTCTTTCACCAGAAACAAGATTAAACCCAAAGTATAGAATCAAAAACAATGATATTAATAAAAAATAATTTCTTTTTATTAACCTCAGCATTAATTGATTTTATTCATTCTCACTTTTTTTCCAAGTTCTTCTTCTATACGAATTAATTGATTATATTTAGCTACTCTTTCTGATCTTGCTAAAGATCCTGTTTTTATTTGATTAGAGTTAGTTCCAACTGCAAGATCTGCAATAAAAGTATCTTCACTATCACCAGATCGGTGAGATATTATAGTTTTATAGCCAATAGTTTGTGCAAACTTAATAACATCTAATGTTTCAGAAACTGTTCCAATTTGATTTAATTTAATCAAAATTGAATTTGAGGAAATGTTTAAAAATCCTTTTTTAAGTCTTTCTAAATTTGTCACATAAAGATCATCCCCCACTATTTGAACTTTATTAATTGATCTCATCAATTTATTCCAAGCTAGCCAATCATTCTCAGCAAAAGGGTCTTCAATAGATTTAATTTTATATTTTTTGATAATTTTTTGATATTCTTTGATAGATTTTTCAACAGATATGTAAGTTTTAGAATGAATTGAATATTTATTTTTTTTAAATAATTCATTTGCAGCTACATCCAAACAAATTGAAACATCTCTACCATTGATAAATCCTGATTTTTTTATCGCTTTCACAACTAAATCAAGAGCTTGGTTGTTACTACTGATCATAGGTGCAAAGCCACCTTCATCTCCAACAGAGGTAGACAAACCTTTATCTTTTATTAATTTTGATAAATTTTTAATCACTATGAAGCATATTCTCATTGCCTCAGAAAACCTCTTGGCACGGTCAGGTCTGATCATAAATTCTTGAATTCTAAGACCATTATTAGCGTGAGCTCCACCATTAATAATGTTCATTAAGGGATAAGGTAATTGGAAATTTTTCTTTATAAAAAAAGTTTTATACAAAGGCAATTTTTTTTCTTTAGCTGAAAGTTTTTTGACAGCCATTGAAACTGCAAGCATTGCATTTGCACCTAAATTAGTTTTTTGTCTTGTGCCATCTAAGTTTATTAATAAAGTATCAATTCGTTCTTGATTATGAACATTCTGGCCTTTTAATTTATTTGAAATTTTAGTGTTAACCAAATTAACAGCATTTAAAACACTCTTGCCTAGATAACGTTTGTTATTTTTGTCTCTCTTCTCAAACGCTTCATAAGTTCCCGTTGATGCACCTGACGGACAAATAGCAGTTGCACTATTATTTTTTGTATAAACCTCAGCCTCTACAGTTGGATTACCTCTACTGTCAAATACTTGACGGGCCTTTACTTTTAAAATTTTACTCACTATTTTTTTATTAATTTATCTATATCTGATAGTTGATGTAACAAATTTTCCAATTTATCCAATGGTACCATGTTAGGACCATCTGATGGTGCGTTGTCTGGATCTTGATGAGTTTCAATAAAAACTCCAGCAACACCAACGGCAACTGCAGCTCTTGCCAAATGCTCTACAAATTCTCTTTGACCTCCAGATGACTCTCCTTGTCCTCCAGGTTGTTGTACTGAGTGGGTAGCATCAAAAATCACTGGATAACCATTTTTAGCCATAATAGGTAAAGATCTCATGTCGGAAACTAAAGTGTTGTAACCAAAACTTGCTCCTCTCTCGGTAACTAAAATATTTGTATTCCCAGAATCTGAAATTTTTTTAGTAACATTAACCATATCCCACGGTGCTAAGAATTGGCCTTTTTTAACATTAATAATTTTATTTGTTTTGGCAGCAGCGATTAAAAGATCCGTCTGTCTGCATAGGAAAGCAGGAATTTGTAATACATCAACATGATCGGCTACTTCTGAACACTGATCAATATTATGAATGTCTGTTAAAATTGGAATATTTAATTCTTTTTTTACTTTATCAAAAACAGGTAAAGACGCCTCAAGTCCTGCTCCCCTTTCTCCTTTAAGGCTAGTTCGGTTAGCTTTGTCAAAAGAAGTTTTATAAATAAAACCTAGACCAAATTTTTTTGTAATTTCTTGAATTTTACCAGCCATGTCCATTGCGTGCTGTTCTGTTTCAAGCTGACAAGGTCCAGCAATAATACAAATTTTATTATTATTTGAGATTTCTATATTTCCACAATTTACTTTTATGCTATTCATTTATGAATTTTTGCTGCCTTGATAAATGAAGAGAATAAAGGATGAGGAGATAAAGGTCTAGATTTAAATTCTGGATGAAACTGAACCCCAATAAACCATGGGTGATTTTTTAGTTCAATAATTTCTGGTAATTGATTATCGGGAGATAAACCTGAAAAAATCATACCTTTTTTTTCAAATTTTTCTCTATAAGCTATATTCACCTCATATCTATGTCGGTGTCGTTCTTTAATTAATTTTGATTTATAAATTTTTCTTATCTTTGATTTTTTTTGTAATTTAGCATCGTAAGACCCTAGTCTCATTGTACCACCAAGATCTTTGTCTGTGCCCTTAATAGTTTTACCATCTTTAGACCATTCATTTATTAATCCAATAATAGGAAGACCTTTTTTATCAAATTCACTTGATGTAGCATTTTTTAAGTTTAGTTTATTTCTAGCGAATTCAATAATTGCCATTTGCATTCCATAACATATTCCAAGAAAAGGAATTTTATTTATTCTAGCATGTTTTATCGCTGCTATTTTTCCATCAGTGCCTCTTTTACCAAATCCACCAGGTATCAATATTCCAGAGATATTTTTTAGTTTTTTCTTTATTTCTGAAATTTCCAATTTTTCTGAGTCAATTCTTACTAGATTTACTTTAATTTTATTATCTATTCCACCATGAGTTAATGCTTCATCTAACGACTTATAAGCATCTTTAAGCTCAACATATTTTCCAATAATTGCAATATTTACTTCTTTTTTATTCTGTAAAATTATTTTAGTTATTTTTTTCCATGGATTTAAATTTACTGGCCTCTTAGATTTTAAGTTAAAATAATTTAAGACTTGGACATCTAATTTTTCTCTAAAAAAACTTATTGGGGCCTCATAAATTGTTTTAACATCAACAGTTTCGATGACATTTTTGATATCAACATTACAAAACAAAGAAATCTTTTTTCTATGCTCTAATGGGATTGGTCTTTCTGATCTACAAATAATAATATCTGGCTGTATACCTATACTTCTTAATTCTTTAACTGAGTGTTGCGTGGGTTTTGTTTTAATCTCATCCGATGCCTTTAAATAAGGAACTAATGTTAAATGAATAAATAAAGCGTTTTTCTTACCAACATCATTTGCAAATTGTCTTATCGCTTCGACAAATGGAAGACTTTCTATATCTCCAACTATTCCTCCAATTTCACAAATTACAAAGTCCTCTCTTGATGAGTCATTTTTAATAAATTGTTTAATGCGATCTGTAATATGTGGGATTACTTGAACAGTTTTTCCAAGATACTCACCCTTACGTTCTTTTTTTAAAACATCATTATAAATTTTGCCTGTTGTGATATTGTCTGATTTCTTAGCTGACACTCCAGAAAATCGCTCATAATGACCAAGATCTAAATCTGTTTCAGCACCATCATCAGTGACATATACTTCTCCATGTTGAAATGGGCTCATTGTTCCAGGATCCACATTAAGATATGGATCAAGTTTTCTGATTCTAACTTTAAAACCTCTTGATTGTAGAAGATATGCAAGTGAAGCTGAGGATAAACCTTTACCTAATGATGAGACCACGCCGCCCGTGACAAATATATATCGCGCCATGGAATTATCTTATAGCGAATAAAAAAGAGATTGAAAAGTATTAATTAATTATTTTCTGGAATTGAAGGAGTATCTTCAGTTTTTTCCTCAACTGTATCTAAAACAGAGCTTGTGGGTGTTAGTTCGGCTCTTGAAATAATTGTAAGTGCTAGGCTACAAATAATAAATAAAGTTGCAACAATTGCTGTGGCTTTGGTCATGAAACTTCCAGCTGATCTTGATAGCATAAAGTTTTCTTGTGATACACCTATGCCTAATGCACCACCCTCTGATTTCTGTATCAATACTAGTAATACTAAAATAACTGCAAGTATGATGTTGATTACTAATAATATAGTTTCCATGGCGATCTAATTAATGGTTTTTTTAATTATATCAATAAATTTCTTTGGATCTTGAGAGGCTCCACCTATTAAAAAACCATCAATGGTATTAATATTTTTCAATTGTTTGATGTTGTCGCTATTTACAGAGCCTCCATACAAAATTTTATAAGGTTTTTTGCCTAATTTTTTTTTAATAAATGAAATTGATTTTTTCAAGTCTTTTGACTTTGGAATTAAACCAGTACCAATCGACCAGACTGGTTCATAAGCAATTATTATATTCGATTTTTTTCGAATTGATTTAAGACCAATTTTAATTTGCTTACTTAAAACCTGATTAGTTTTTTTATTTCTTTTCTCTTTTAATGTTTCCCCAATACAAAAAATAATTTTCAAACCTGATTTTAATGCACTCTTAATTTTAGAATTAATTTTTTTATCATCTTCACCTAACCGTCTAATTTCTGAGTGCCCCAATATAACATATTGTGCTCCAACATTTTTTAACATTTTTGAATTTATCTGACCTGTGAACGCTCCATAATTATCACTCTCGTGAGAATTTTGAGCGCCTACATAAATTTTTGTTTTTTTTAACCTTCTAGATAATGGGCGAATTAATGTACTAGGTGGACAATAAATTAACTTAATTTTTTTTTGTTTTATGCTCTTATAAAATTTAATTACTTTATCTAGCGAATTAAGTGTTTTTAAGTCACCGTACATTTTCCAATTAGCTACAAAATACAGATATTTATTTGTCATAATTGAATTTTTAATCTATAGATTTGTTTTTTACAGATCAATATATTAATGGCTTTATGTTAGAAACTTTAAAAAATTTTGGTGGAAAAAAATTAGGAGGATTAATCCTAATTATAGTAATTATTATTGCATTTGGTTTTGGTGGGTTTGGTGGCGGCTTCAGCACAAATAATCAAAATAACATAGCAAAAATTAATAAAACAAATGTAACCACCCAAGATTTTATGGACTATGTAAATCAAAGTGGCATATCACCTGATGCTATAAGAACTAATTTGGATAACAATATAATTGAAGAGTTATTATCAGGTTTAATTTCGACTACATTAATTGATCTAGAAGTCAAAGACTTTGATCTTTCAATAAGTGAAAGAACAATACTTAAAACAATTAAAGACAATAAAAATTTCCAAGATGAAGATGGTGTTTTTCAAAGAGTAAAATATGAAAAATTTTTACTTTCGAGTAATTTGTCAGCACCAATGTTTGAATTGAAATTAAAAAATAGAGAATTACAGAAACACCTATTTGACATTATAGGTGCTGGAACAATAACACCTAATTTTTTAATTGAGAAAAAATATGAAGAAAACAACAAAACATTAAATGTTGAGTACTTCAATATGGAAGGACTTTATCAAGAAAAGGATAAATATACAGATCAAGATCTTTTAGTATTTATTAGAGAAAATGAAGAGCAATTAAAAAGAGAATATATAGATTTTAAATATGTTGTTTTAAATCCTAAAAACCTAATTGGAGTTGAAGAATTTAATCAAGAATTTTTTGACATAATTGATAAAATTGAAAATCAAATCTCAGAAGGAGCAGATTTTGAGACCGTCTTAGAAAATGTTAAAGTCGAAGTAAAAGAAATAATTGAATATACTCCAACATCTGAAGCTATAACTAATGAAAGCTTAATCTATCAAAATAAATCATCAAAATTAAACTTAGTTGAAAATGGAGATAATTTCTTATTGTACAAGATTAATAAAGAATATGATAAAAGTCCAAATTTAAATGATGATAAAACTAAAACTGAGCTCGTAGAATTAATTTATCAAAAAGGTAAATTTGATTTTAACAGAAAAATCCTAGAAGAAATTCAAAATAAAAAATTCAATGATAGTAAATTTAAAGATTTAGGAAGTAATAATTTATTAAATATAGAAATTGATACAATTAATGATGATTCAATGTTTGACATAAATTCAATTAAAATACTTTATACATTGCCTGTAAACTCTTTCACTTTAATTAATGACAAAGATAATAATATTTTTTTGGCTAAAATTGCAGATTCTAAGAAAAATTTTTTTAACAAATCTGATGAAGAGTATGTTAAATTTGCAAAAAATCAAAATACAGATAACAGGAAAAGTATTTTGCAATCCTATGATCAACTATTAAATAATAAATACCAAGTTAAAGTTAACCAAAAATCAGTTGATAGAGTTAAAAATTATTTCAAATGATCATTAATCGAAGCTTCAAGGACTTCAAGTTTCGACATAGAAGCAAAAAAAATCAAATAATATATACGTCGAAAAAAGTTGAGAACGACGAAGAAATATTAAATTTAATTGATAATTTTTTAGACGAAAAAAATAGTTTTATATTTGAGTCTGTTGAAAAAGGTAAAATCAAAGGAAGATACACAATATTTGGGAAAAACCCTGATAAAATTTGGGAGTTTAACAATCAAAGTTCTTATCTGATTAAAAATAATAAAAAGATAAAACTGAAAGATAAGCCAGATCAATTAATAGAGAAAATAATAGAGGAGTTTAAATTTGATACCCCAAAAAATTTACCAAAAATATGCTCATTAATTTCAGGATACTTTTCTTACGACTCTATTCGATATATTGAAAAAATACCAAACAGTTGCAAAAATGATTTAAATATTCCAGATGTTAGACTTCTACGTCCTAGAACATTAGTTATTCATGATAATTTAAAAAAAGAAATATTTTATATAAGTAATATTTTTAAAGATGAAAAAATAACTAACTATGAAAATAAATTTACTGAGGTTAAATCTGATCTTTTTAAAATATTAATTCAATCTTCTATTAAAAATTTGAATAAACCGGTCGAAAAAAAATTAAATAATATCAAAGTAAAATCAAACACTTCTAAAAGTAAATTTTTAAATATGGTTAATAAAGCAAAAAAATACATAAAAATTGGTGACATTTTTCAAGTGGTTTTAAGTCAAAGGTTTGAGGCTAAATTAACAAAAAAACCAATAGATATTTATAAAAAATTAAGAATAACTAACCCCTCTCCTTTCATGTTTTTCTTTAATTTTAATGATTTCCAAATAATTGGTGCTAGTCCAGAAATATTAGTGAGATTAAGAGATAATAAAATTACTGTAAGGCCAATTGCTGGGACAAGACCAAGAGGTAAAACATTAAAAGAAGATATTTATTATGAGAAAGATTTATTAAAAGATAAAAAAGAACTCTCAGAGCATTTAATGCTTTTAGATTTAGGGAGAAATGATGCTGGTAAAGTATCAAAAGTAAATTCTGTCAAAGTAACTGAGAGCTTTATTATAGAGAAATATTCACATGTGATGCATATAGTATCTAATGTAATTGGTGATTATAATAAAAAGTTTTCTAAGTTTAGATCCTTGCTAGCTGGATTTCCTGCTGGAACAGTGTCTGGTGCTCCAAAAATAAGAGCTATGGAAATTATTGATGAATTAGAAACTACGAGAAGAAAGGTTTATGCAGGTGGCATAGGTTATTTTTCTGCAAACGGTGAATTTGATACTTGTATTGCTTTAAGAACAGCTGTTGCCAAAAATAAAAAATTCTATGTACAAGCTGGCGCAGGAATTGTTGCTGATAGTAAACCTACAAATGAATATGAGGAGACGGTTAACAAAGCTAAGGCTTTAATTAATGCTTTAAGATAATGAAAGTATTACTGATAGATAATTACGATAGTTTTACATTTAACTTGTATCATTACATATCATCACTAGGTGTTAAAGTAGATGTTGTTAGAAATGACAAAATAACAGCTAGAGATATTAAGAAAAATAAATATAATAAAATTGTTATATCTCCAGGACCAGGAAATCCAAATCAATCAGGAAATTGTATAAATATTTTAAAATCTCTTCATAAAGAAATACCTTTTTTAGGAGTATGTCTAGGTCATCAAATTATAGGACAGGTATTTGGATCAAGGATCATTCAAGCAAAAAAGCTTATGCATGGAAAAATAAGTAAAATTAAATCAAAAAAAATTGGAATTTTAAAAAATTTACCAAAAACTTTTGAAGCTACTAGATATCACAGTCTGATAATTGATAAGAAAACTTTATCTGATAGTTTAGAAATTACAGCAGAAACTGAAGATGGCTTGATAATGGGTGTGCAACATAAAGTGTATAATATTCATGGTGTACAATTTCATCCAGAAAGTATTAAAACTAAAATGGGAATAAAAATATTAAAAAATTTTGTAAATTATTAATTAAATGGATCAAATTTTAGAAAAATTAAGAAATAAGATGGATCTTTCTTTTGAGGAAAGTAAATCTGCTTTTGAATTAATTATGACTGGACAAGCTAATGAAGATCAAATTTATGATTTTTTAACCTTATTATCAGACAAAGGTGAAGTATCAGACGAAATTGCTGGCGGTGTTTATGTGCTTCGGAAAAAGTCAAAAAGAGTAAAAGTTAAAGACTGTGTTGATACTTGTGGAACTGGAGGTGATGGCATGAATACCTTAAATATTTCAACAGCATCAGCTTTACTTTTAGCTAGTATGGGGACTAAAGTCGCTAAACATGGTAATAAAGCAGTCTCTTCAAAGTGTGGTTCAGGAGATGTTTTAGAGGCACTAAAAATTAAAATCAATCTTGAACCAAGTGATATAGAAAAAGAGATCAACAATAACAACTTTGGCTTTATGTTTGCTCCTAATTATCATAGTGCAATGAGATTTGTTGGGCCAGTAAGAAAAAAAATAGGTAAAAGGACAATATTTAATATGATTGGTCCATTAAGTAACCCTGCTTTAGTAGATAGACAAGTTGTTGGTGTTTTTGATAAAAAATTACTCAAGATTTTTGCTGAAGGGCTTAAAAATTTAAATATTAAATTTGCATGGATTGTAAATAGTGAAGATGGCCTAGATGAAATTTCACCTTATGCTAAGACAAATGTTATACAATTAAAAAACGGAGAAATATCTGAAATTATAATTGATCCTAGTGTTTTAAATATTAATGCTGAAAAATTTGATAATTTAGTCGGTGATGATGCAAACTATAATGCAAGTAAGATGATTGAAATTTTTAAAGGTAAAGACAATGATTTTTCAAAAGCAGTTTGTTTAAATGCTGCAGCAGGTTTAATTGTAAATGAAAAATATTCAGAATTTTTAGATGCTTACAATTATAGTAGAGAATTTATTTTATCAGGGAAACCGTATATTCATTTAGAAAAAATACAAAATGTCTAAAAATATTCTCGAAGAAATAATTAAAAAAAAAATAAATAAGATTGATATTTTAAAAAAATCTACAAGTTTAAATTCTCTTATAGATATTATTGATAAAAATAATTCTTTCTTGAATTTTAAAGAAAAAATTCAATCTAATTTACTAAATAATAAAACATCGATTATTGCTGAAATTAAAAAGGCTAGCCCTTCCGCTGGTGTAATTATCCAAAATTACAATCCAGTAGAAATTGCCAATATATATAATACTAATAATGTAACCTGCTTATCTGTACTTACTGAGGAAGATTATTTTTTAGGAAACCTAATTCATATCAGCAAGATAAAAGAAAAAGTTAACTTACCTATTTTATGTAAAGATTTTTTTATAGATAAATTTCAAATACCCTTAGCTAAAAGTTATGGAGCAGATGCAATTTTAATTATTTTGGCTGGTGTATCAGATTATCTAGCAAATGAATTATATGAAGAGGCATTAAAGTACAAAATGTCAGTAATTGTAGAAGTTCATACTGTTGATGAAGCAAAAAAAGCTCTAAACTTTAAAGAGGCTTTAATTGGTATAAACAATAGAAATTTAAAAACTCTTAAAACAGATATTAATACAACCTATGATATTCATGATGTATTAATTAGTCATGATGGACCTTTGATCTCAGAGAGTGGAATTAAAACTAAAGAAGAGCTTTTAGATTTAAAAAACAAAACAACTATTAATAGTTTTTTAATTGGTGAATCGCTTTTAAAGAATTTGAGCAAAAATTCTATTTTTTCAGTTTTATAGTCAATTAACCCCTTATTTTACTAGTATTTTTTATGTTGTTAAATTAGAAGAACTTTTATAGAACATTGTTTGTACGATTTTTGTTCTTATGCTTACAAAAAAACAAAAAAACCTGCTTTTATTTATCAACAAGAAGTTGAGAAGCTCTGGTGTTTCTCCTTCATATGAAGAAATGAAACAATCTCTAAATTTAAAATCTAAGTCAGGAATACACAGATTGATAAGTGCTTTAGAAGAAAGAGGTTTTATAAAGAGACTGGCTCATAAAGCAAGAGCCCTAGAAGTAATAAAACTTCCTGAGACAGCCTCTGCAAACGATATTTACAACAATTTTTCTCCAAGTGTAATAAAAGGTGGTTTAGATGAAGAGCAAATACCTTCTGATGAGGCAGAGGTACCAGTTCTAGGTAAAATCGCTGCTGGAACGCCAGTTGAAGCAATCCAAAACGAAGTTGCTAGAATACCTTTGCCAAATAATTTAGAAAAAAATGGAGATTACTTTGGTTTAAAAGTTCAGGGTGATTCTATGATAGAGGCAGGTATACATGAAGGTGATACAGTAATTATCAAAAGAACAGATACTGCAGACAATGGAAAGATTGTAGTTGCTTTAATTGATGAACATGAAGCAATGCTTAAAAGAATTCGTAAAAAAGGTAAAGTTGTCGCTTTAGAAAGTGCAAATAGAAACTACGAAACTAAAATTTTTGGACCTGATAGAGTTAAAGTCCAGGGTGTTTTAGTATCTTTATATAGAAACTTCTAAAAAAATAGTCTAAACATCACTGATGTCAAAAGTAGCAACTCGTTTTGCTCCCTCACCTACTGGAGCTCTTCATATTGGAGGTGTAAGAACTGCTTTATTTAATTGGCTATACTCAAAAAATCAAAAAGGTACATTTCACCTTAGAATTGAAGATACTGACAAAGAAAGATCTAAAGAAGAGCACAGAATTCAAATTGTAAATTCTTTAAAATGGATAGGAATTGAATACGATGGAGATGAATATATTCAATCAAATAAAGTTGAAGATCATATTAAAGTTGCAAATGAATTATTAAAAAATGGAAGTGCTTACAAGTGTTATTGTTCTAGTGAAGAAATAGAAGAACAAAAAAAGAGAGCTAAACAAAAAAAACTACCTTATATCTATAATAGAAAATGGAGAGATGCAGATGAAAAAAACGCACCAGAAGATATTAAGCCTGTAATTAGATTTAAGAGTAAAATTGAAGGAAGCTCTATATTAAAAGACTTAGTACAAGGTGATGTTGAAATTGAAAATAATACAATAGAGGATTTTATTATATTAAGAAATGATGGAACTCCAACATATAACCTTTCTGCAACCGTGGATGATCATCAGATGGGAATGACTCACATTATTAGAGGTGATGATCATAAAATAAATACTTTTAAACAAATTCAGATTTATCTGGCTATGGGTTGGGAAGTTCCAAGTTTTGCACATATACCTTTAATCCATACAATGGCAGGTAAAAAGCTATCTAAAAGAGATAATGCTTCTACATTGGATGACTATTCAAAAATTGGAATTATGCCAGATGCTTTAAGAAACTACTTGTTAAGACTAGGTTGGTCCTATCAAGATAAAGAAATATTTACCTTAGATGAAAGTATTAAATATTTTAATTTAGAGGGAATTGGAAAGTCACCTTCAAAACTTGATATGAGCCGTATTTTATCAGTTAACGAGCACTATATTAAAACTATTGATGAACAACAGCTTTTCAAAAGTTTGATTGAATATTGTGAGATTTACAAAGAAAAAATTAAACCTGAAAAAGAGGAAAAAATAAAAAACTCACTTTCATTTTTAAAAAATAAGGCAAAAACACTAGAAGATATATTCAACAATGCAAAATACATAATCCTAGATAAAATCAATTTTAATCCAGATGATCTAAAGTTAATTGATGATAAAGCAAAAAAAATAATTCGAGAATTTAAAACCGAGATTTCTTTACTAGATAATTTAAATAGAGAAATATTGGAGCCTATAGTAAATAATTTAATAAAAAAACATGAGACTAATTTTAAAGGTGTAGGACAGCCTCTAAGAGTAATTTTAACAGGATCTAAATTTGGACCAGGCCTCTATGATATTTTAATTTCTTTAGGCAAAGAAGAAGTAAATCAAAGATTAGGAAACGAGATAATTGACTAGAACTGTTGAGGACTCATCTGATGATGAGGTCTTTGATCTGATGCCATCTAAAGTTTTATTACATTCAGCTAACTGTTTTTTAATAAGGTCAGGATTCTTTAACAAATATATTACAGTTTTATAAATTTCTTGAGCATTACACTCATTTTGAAGAAGTTCGGGGATTATTTCTCGATTATTTATAATATTAATGATATTTGCAAATTTAACATTAACCAACATTTTAAATATAATAAAATTAATAAAGCTTAATTTATAAATAATTATTGATGGTATATTAGCATTACAAATTTGCAAAGAAACAGTACCAGATTTTGACACAGCAAAAATAGATTTAGATAAAACATCTGCTTTAATATTTTCTTCAGATATAACATCTATATTTTTTATATTACTTTGTTTAATAATATCTAAAATTGTATTTTTATTTTCCTCTGTCGCATGAAAATAAAAAAAAAAATTATTTTGATATTTATTCATTAGTTGAATAAATTTAATTAATATTGGAAGTAAAATTGAAGTTTCAGATTTTCTACTTCCTGCGAATAAAGATATAATTTTTTTATCTTTTGGTATTAAGTTATTAATTATTGTTTTAGTATTATTATTTTTTTCAATTAAAGGGTGTCCTACAAAAGTATTTTTTATATTTACCTCATCAAAATATCTTCTTTCAAAATCAAATAATAAAAGTATATGATCTATAAATCTTTTAATTTTTTTAACCCTGTTTTTTCTCCAAACCCAAACTTGGGGTGCTACATAATGAATTGTTTTAATATCGTTATTAATTTTCTTGACTTTTTCAGCAACTCTTAAAGTAAAATCAGGACTATCCACACTAAATAATATGTCTGGTTTAAATTTAACTATCTCGTCTACAGCTTGATCAATTTTTTTTCTAATTTTAAAAATATTTAAAATTACACTTGTAAATCCTAAATAAGTTATCTCTTTTAAGTCAAAAATTGATTTTATTCCCAACTTTTGAAGATTTGAACCTCCAACTGACAAATATTCGATTTCTGTATTATTAGATTTAAGTTTTGATATAACAGTAGAAGCTAACTTATCACCAGAGGGTTCACCTGTTAATATAAATATTTTTTTCATGTAACTTTAATAAATATTTTATTTTTGTTTGCAAACTGTATGCATTTCAATTTGTCTATAATTATATTTTTCTTAGATTTTAAAACTATTCCTTTTAGACCATATTTTTTACAATCTTTTAACGTTTGAAGGCCAATAGTGGGTAAGTCCATTCTTAAATCCTGATTATTTTTAGGAAATTTAATTAACACACCTTGGGTTTTTTTCTTAAGATTAGCTAACATTTTTTTTGTACCCCCTCTTCCCTCTTTTGCAATAATTTTACTACCACTAACTATCAAAGCCTGTACATGATCTAAATTATTCAATTTATTAAAAAATTTAATTCCTTTTTTAATTGAAAATAAATCGTACTTATTAGGTTTAAGTTTAGTATAATTTCCTGATTTTAAGGCCAACTCTGGGTTAAAATAAATTGAACTAAAAACTTTTATACCTTCTTTATTTAAAATTTTAATTATTGTTTTAATTATAGCTACATCACCTTTTTTTGCTGCTTTGATTACACTGGGCATATAATAAATGCCTTTTAAATCTAATCTTAATGACGAAAATTTTGGTTTAGATATTTTGCCTGCAAATAGGACTTTTTTTGATTTCTTTTCTTTTATCAAATTAAGTATTTTGCCAAATTTCCCAATACTTATACGATGAGAATACCTGTCTTTTTTAAATTTATTATTTTTTGAAAAGTCAATAATAAAATATTTTTTTTTTAATTTTTTAATCCTAGTTAATACAATTTTAGAAAAATCTGTATCTCCCAAAAATAATCCAATCATTTTATTTTGAAAAGGGGGTGCATATTGGTCTTTTTTTATCTTTCTCTATAAAATTAACAACCTCGCTTACTAATTTATGTTTTTTAATATCTTTATTCAAATTACTTAAATTTTCAGTTAAATTTTCATTTTTAAAAATTTCTTTATATGCGTCACTTAAAATTAATATGTCTTTATTTGGAATATTTTTTCTTCTTAATCCTATTAAATTTAATCCTTGTAGTTTACTTCTGTTGCCATGAGCAATACCATAAGGAATTATATCTCTAACTACACCACACATTCCTCCTATCATTGCCGATTTTCCAATTCTTGTAAATTGCTGAACAGCTGAGTTACCTCCAATTATCACATTGTCCTCAATTATTGCATGACCTCCTACTGGAACGTTATTAGCAAGAATAACATTATCACCCACAAAACAATCGTGCGCTATGTGAGAGGAAACCATAAATAAACAATTATTTCCTATTTTAGTAAGTCGACCGCCACCATTTGTACCTGGATTAATTGTTACATATTCTCTAATTTTATTATTATCGCCTATTTCAAGTTTAGTATCTTCACCTTTGAACTTTAAATCTTGAGGATCATTTCCAATTGAAGCAAACGGATAAATTTTATTATTTTTTCCAATTTTTGTATTACCTAATATGCTTATATGTGATTGAATCTCAGTATTTTCATCTATTTCAACATATGCTCCAATTAATGTATAAGGACCAATTTTTACATTATTATGTATCTTAGCTTTTGGATCAATAATTGCGGTATGATGAATCATTTATTTTCCTTTAAAAATTGTCTTATACTTTTAGCTGGATAACCCATAACTTTTGAATTCTTAGGAATATCTTTTATTACACCGCTACCTCCTGCAATTTCAACATTATCTCCAATTTTTAAATGGCCTGAAATACCAGCTTGACCACCAATTTTAACATTTTTTCCAATTTGAGAACTTCCAGCAATTCCAACCTGTCCTGCAATTATCGTATTATCACCAATTCTTACATTGTGTGCTATATGTATTTGGTTATCAAAAAAAACATTTTTACCAATAACAGTATTAGACATAGATCCCCTGTCTATTGTAGAGCCACAACCGATCTCACAATTATCATCAATTTGGACAATACCTATATGGGGATACCTTAAATTTTTATTTTTATCGGGAAAAAAACCAAAACCATGCTTACCAATAACGCAATTATCTAAAATTTTAACATTATCTTTAATTATAGTATTTCTAATAATAGAGTTTGATCCTATAGAGCAGTTATTACCAATAGAAACATTTTTTTCAATTATAGTATTATGTCCAATTTTGCAATTTGATCCAATTGATACATTTTCACCTATCAAAACATTCTGACCAAATTTAACAGAGTCTTTAAATCTTGTTTTTTTGATATTTAGCGTAGTTTCATCAAAATTATCATAAATGGACTCTGGATAAAACTTTGTAGTAATTAAAGAAGTAGAAATTAAAACATTTTTAACTACAATTGGTATGCAATTATTAGGTAAATAATTCTTCAAAATATTATTTGTTATACAAAATGAAGCTTTTGTATTTACAGCTATATCTTTATATTTTTTTGAATGAAGAAAAGTAATGTCATTAACTTTTGCTAAATATAAATCCTTAATATCATTAACATCTATATTTTTATCTAACCCAGTCTTTATATCAAGTGTTTTTAAGATCTCTGAAATATTTATTGGTCCATAATTTTTAAAAAAGGGATTTGACATGATAGCTTTTACCAAAGTAAAATTAAAACACTCATCAATAAATATTGCTGTTTATTTCTTATCAACAATAGTTGCAGACCATATGGCATCAGCCATCTTTTTATTATCTACAAATGCTTCGCCTTTATATTTCCATACACGACCATGTGATCTTAGAGCTTCGATTTTTAATATCAACTTACAGTCAGGTATTACTGGATTTCTAAATCTAGCTTTTTCTACTCCCATTAAGAAAACCAATTTATTTTCATAAGTAGATTTATCTAATCCATGGGCTGTTAACGCAGCTGCAGCTTGACCAAATGACTCAACTATCAAAACACCTGGCATAACTGGCTGGTTAGGAAAATGTCCTTGAACAAAAAAACTGTCTTTTTTTACATTTACTATTGCTGTTGCAGAAAATAATTTTTTAATATCGTAAAGCTCATCTATAAGCAGCATTGGCTCTCTATGTGGTAGTAATTCGGAGATTTGTTTTTTATTTAATATGGTCATAATTTATCATTAGATATACTTAGTATTTTCTCAGAAATATCGTTTTCACTTTTTGAAATAATAATATCTTTCTTTTCTAGTATAATACTAATTTCTTCTTTTTCCATATATTCTGATAAAATAGCATTCAGGGATTTAAAAAAAGCATTGAGTTCTTTTTGCTTTGTATTTTCAAAACTTTTTATTAACTTATTTTTTTCTTTGTTAAAAATTTCTACATCTTTGTTAAAATTCAATACCTTTTTATCGTATTCTTCCGTAGAAATTATATTTTTTAATTTTTTTATTTCACTTTGCTTTTTTTTTAAATTTATCTCTAATTGATTTATTTTATTTCTATTTTTCTCGTCCATTATTTTTAATTCACTTAAAATTTTCTTACCTGCATTTGAATTTTTTAATACATAATTTAAATCAAGAAGAGCTATTTTTTCAGTTGCAAAGGAAGAGTTTGAAATAAAAAGATTTAATATGATTATTAATACTGATAAATAGCCTTTCATTTTTAAAATGTTGTTCCAATGTTAAATCTAAAACTTTCTGTGATATCAGTATTTTCCTTTAAAATTGGTTGAGCTAAGCTAAAATTCATAGGACCTATTGGAGAAAAC
>CACBBX010000009.1 GCA_902537575.1 uncultured Pelagibacteraceae bacterium | reverse complement strand
TTATTCTTTTAAAACGGTTTTCGTCATCAGTTATATTTTTAACTAAATTTAATATTAACGAATTACCCTCTTTCAAAATTTCTCTATTTAATTCTAGAATATCTGAAAATATAAAAAGTTCAAATACGCTTGATAAATCTGTTAATTTCAAAACAGCGTAAGCATTTCCTTTGGCAGTTTTTCTCTCCTGTAATTTAAGTAATGTAGCAGCTATATTGCAATTTTTAGCATCACCATCTAAAGTAAATTTATTATAGTCGCTTATTTTATAATCATTAAATATTTCGGTAAATTGATTTAAAGGATGATCTGAAATAAAAAAACCTACTGCCTCAAATTCCTTTGCTAATCTTTCTTCGAATTTCCAATCTTCAATTTTATTTATTATATTATCTTGGGTATTATCTTCATCTGAAAACAAATTAATTTGATTTGCAGACTTGTTCTCAAAAATATTTTTACTTTTGATTATAATATTTGGTATTGATTCAAATAGTGCTTGCCTATTAGAATTTATATTATCGAATGCTCCAGCTTTTACTAACCCTTCTAATTGAAGTTTATTAATATCTTTTGGGTTTACTCTATTTAAAAAATCGTTAATTGACAAAAAATTACCATTAGCAATTCTCTCATCAACAATATTTGAAATTGCCTCATACCCTACTGCCTTTATTCCTCCCAAAGCATAATAAAATTTTCCATCTATCGTTCTAAAATCTGCATAGCATTCGTTTATGTCTGGTCGAACAACTTCTACTTTTAATCTGTTTAATTCTTCATAGAACTCACCTAGTTTATTTTGATTAGAGATATCCATAGTCATTGATGCAGCGATAAACTCTTTTGGATAATAGGTTTTTAAAAAGGCGGTTTGATAAGAAATTATTGCATAAGCAGCTGCATGACTTTTGTTGAATCCATATTCTGCAAAAGGTTCTATTTTTAAAAATATTCCAGCCGCAACATCTTTTGCAATTCCATTTTTTATCGCTCCTTCGATAAAACCTTGTTTTTGCTTTTCAAGTTCAGCTCTTTTCTTTTTACCCATTGCTCTTCTTAATAAGTCTGCTTGGCCAGCAGTAAAACCTGATAACTTTTGAGCTATTTGCATTACTTGTTCTTGATAAATAATTACTCCATAAGTTGGTTTTAAAATATCTTCTAATAGTGGATGTAAATAATCTGGTTTTTTTTTACCATGTTTACAATCATTATAGATCGGAATATTGCTCATTGGTCCTGGTCGATATAAAGCTACAAGAGCGATAATGTCTTCTATGTGATTTGGTTTCATTTGTAATAAAGCTTCTCTCATTCCAGCACTTTCAATTTGAAATAAGCCAACAGTTTTACCGCTTGATAATAAATCAAAAACTTTTTGATCCTCAAAATTTATATTTTCAATATCAAAATTTTTATCAATCTTTTTAATAATTTTTTCTGTATTGTTAATCACTGTAAGTGTTTTTAATCCTAGAAAATCAAATTTTATTAACCCAGCATTTTCAGCTGAATACATATCAAATTGAGTAGAAGGTAGTAAAAGATCTGCAGAACTGTCTTTATATAGAGGAACTACTTCAGTTAATTTTCTGTCAGCAATAACGACACCTGCTGCATGAGTTGCAACATTTCTATTTAGACCTTCAAGTTGAAGTGATAAGTCTATTAATTTTTTAACTTTTGGGTCCTCATTAATTAATTTTTGAAGTCTTGGTTCACCAGCAATACATTGTGTTAAATTTTGTGGTCTTGAGGGATCAAAAGGTATCATTTTAGAAATGCTATCTACAAACCCATAAGATAATCCTAAAACTCTACCAACATCACGTATAACCATTCTGGCTTTTAACTTTCCAAAAGTAATAATATGAGCAACACTGTCTTTGTACTTTTTTGTTAAATATCCAAATACAAGATCTCTTTTATCCTCACAAAAATCGATATCAAAGTCAGGCATAGATATTCGATCTGGATTTAAAAATCTTTCAAAAATTAAATTAAATTTAATTGGATCTACATCTGTAATAGATAGACACCATGCAACTAAAGAACCAGCTCCTGAACCCCTACCAGGACCAACTGGTATGTCATTATTTTTTGCCCACTTAATATAGTCTGACACAATTAGAAAATAGCTAGCGTACTTCATTTCAATAATTATTGAGAGTTCATGGTCTAATCTTTTTTTGTAATCTAAATAGCTTTGGTTAGTTTCGATATCATTAGTTTGAATTTTAAAGACCTTTTCAAATTTAGTTTTCAGTCCATCTAAAGAGTCTTTTCTTAAAATATCGTCAGCATCGCCTCCTTTATCTTGACTTATATTTGGTAAAATTGGGTTGGAAAATAAGGGCCTATAATTACACCTTAGAGGAAAATTGTAATTATTCTCTAGTGCTTCCGGTAAATCAGCAAATAAATCAGACATTTCTGAATTATTTTTAAAATAATGTTGATCAGTTAACTTTAGTCTATTCTTTTCATTAACATAAGTTTTATTACCTATACAAATCAATGCATCATGTGCTTCATACATATTTTTGTCTAAATAATACACCTCGTTAGTGGCAATTATTGGTATCTCAAGATCAGAGGATTTTTGTAAATTAAATTTTTCAAAATTATTTTCGTTTAAGTCTTTATGTCTTTGTATTTCTATATAAAAACGATTTCCAAATTTTGACTTAATTTTATTATATAAATCATGAATTTCAGTAAATTTACCTTTATCGAATAATTGACCAAATAATCCAAAAACAGTTCCAGAAAATAATGCAATGCCTTGAGAATTGTTTAATAAATAATCAAATGTTACATGCGGATCAGATAGTTCATCATTTTTCAAATAGGATACTGAAGATAGATCGATAATATTTTTATAACCTATTTCATTAAGCGCATATAAAGGCAATAATCCAATTGTATCATAAATTTTGAAGTTTATTTGTGTTCCAATGATAGGTTGGGTTCCTGATTTTGATATTTTTTCCGCAAATTCTAATGCTCCACAAAGATTAGAGGTATCACAAAGACCTAATGATTTTATTTTATTAATTTTTGAATACTCTTGAAGATCATCAATTTTAATAGCACCTTCACAAATAGAGTATTGTGTATGAATTTTAAGATGATTAAAGTTTTGTGGTAAAGACTCAGCCATTAGATGATTTTATATTACCATCTAATATCTCCAATAGGCAATCTGCCTTATTTCCAAAAAATCTATTATGAGTTGCAAATATAATTAATCTGTTTGATCTCTTTTGATCTTTTAGTAATTTAAATATTACTTTTGCTGTTCTCATATCCAAACTACCAGTTGGCTCATCAGCTAAAATTATCTCTGGATCATTAATTATTGCCCTTGCTATGGCTACCCTTTGAGCTTCTCCACCAGATAATTGAGAAGGATAATGATCAGCTCTATTAGATAGGCCTATTTTTTTTAACAATTGTTTTGCTTTTGAAATTGCTAAATCTTTATCATTGTTAATTGATAAACTTGCTAAATAAATATTTTCCAATGATGTAAAGTCAGGCAATAAATTATTTTGTTGATAAACAATTCCAATTTTTTTTGCTCTAAATTTATCATTTTCCTCTTTTTCAGCATAATTAATTTCATGATCATTAAATTTAATTGAACCATAAGAGGGATTATCTATTAAAGAGATTAAATTTAACAGAGTGGACTTGCCTGAGCCCGAAGGACCCATCAAGGAGTAAATTTTACCTTTACTAAAATTATATGACAAATTTTTTATAACTTTTAGCTTTTTACTGGTTTCGAAAGTTTTTGAGATATTGTTTAATTTTAAAAATTTATTCATATTTTAATGCTTTGATTGGATCAAGTTTAGCAGCTTTTAGAGCAGGAAATATTGAAACTACTATTGTTATAAATATTGAACAGATTGATATAATTAATATTGAATTCAAATTTATTTCTGAAGGCATTTTACTTAAGAAATAAATTTCCTCCGGAAATAAGCTAATGTTAAAAGTTGAGCTTAAAAATTGTCTTAAATTTTCTACATAGAGTGAAAATGTCACCCCTAAAAGAATCCCAAAAATTGTTGCTGAGGTTCCTATAATTACTCCAATTAAAAAGAAAATTTTAACAATTGATTTATTTAATACTCCAATTGATTTTAAAATAGCAACATCTTTCGTTTTATTTTTAACTAAGATTGTCAAACCTGAAATAATATTAAAAGCAGCAACAATAATAATTAAAGATAAAATTATAAACATAACATTTCGTTCTACTTTCAATGCTGAAAATAGAGAGCTATTCATATCCGCCCAGCTATAAATAAGCTCTTGATCATAAACCTTTTGAAACGCCAATTTTTGTTTTTCTATATTTTTTGGATTTTTTAAATAAATTTCTAAATTTCTTTGCTCTTGCTGAAAGCCAAAAAAATTCTCAAGAGTAGATAAATTAATTAATGCAATATTATTATCAAATTCTGCTAAACCACTATTAAATATTGATTTAACTATAAACGTTTTTTGTTTTGGCATGCTTCCAATTATAGTTTGCACACCACTTGGTGATAAAATAGTTATCTCATCTCCAATTTTCAGATTTAGGGAAAAACTAAGTTCATTACCTATCGAGATAGAATTCTTTTCTAAATTGATTTTATTCCCTTTAAAATTTTTTTTTTTTATAATTTCTAATTTAGAAAAATCATTACTTTGATAACCTCTTAATACAATTCCTTTTGAGGTTTCATTTTTTAAAATTATGGCCTCACCAGAATTACTAAATAATGCACTTTCAGAAATAGAATTTAATTCACCATTATCTATTTTACTTTTATCGATTATTTGATCATAAGATTTTATAGTCAAATGAGAGTTAAATCCGACTATTTTATTGATTAGCTCAGTTCTAAATCCATTCATTACTGACATAACAATTATAAGAACAGCAACACCAAGACTAATACCAATGAATGAAAAAATGGATATGACATTTAAAAACCCGTCATTTTTACGAGCTTTTAAAAACCTTAGGGTAATTTCTTTTTCTAGATTAGAAATCAATTTGAATTTTTTTGTTTTTTAATAGTTTCTATAATTTTGGTTAAAGATAGATTTTGAGTATCTTTTCCTATTTCTTTAAACTCTAACAAATCACCTTCTGATTTTTTACCAATAATGATTTGATAAGGAGCACCAATTAAATTCATTTTTTTTATTTTTGATGAAAAATTTTCTTCAGTATCATCAATTAAAGAATCGATATTATTTTTAATTAACTCTTTATTAATATTAATTGCTTTATCTAAAGCTGATGTATCATTTTTATTTATCATTGGTACCAAAGCAATATCATAAGGAGCAACAGACGATGGCCATTTCATGATTTCATTTTTGTCATCGTATTTAGCCTCTATAATCGCACCAACTAGCCTAGATACACCTATTCCATATGAGCCCATTTTAACAAAGTCCTTCTTACCTCCTGGTAAATCTACTGAAGCACCCATGGCTTTTGAATATTTATCTCCAAAATAAAAAATGTGTCCTACTTCAATACCCTTTGTTATCAATCTATTTTCCTCAGATACAACTTTTTCAAATTCATCCTTATTAAATTTTTCATCAGTAACAGAGTAATACTGTTCATATTTTTTTCTCATTTGTTCTAAGGAATTTTTTTCTAATTCTGTCTCATTAGTATTTAAATCAAAAATTCTTTTGTCAGTAAAAATTTTACTTTCACCGGTTTCAGCTAAAATAATAAACTCATGAGATAAATTTCCTCCTATTGGACCTGTATCTGCTGCCATTGGAATAGCAGTCAAAGATAATCTTTTAAAAGTTCTAAGATAAGATAAAAAAAATTTATTATAAGAGTAAAATGCTTCTTCATCAGAAATATCAAAAGAGTAAGCATCTTTCATATAAAATTCTCTACCTCTCATTATTCCAAATCTTGGTCTAATTTCGTCTCTAAATTTCCACTGAATATGATAAAGAAGTTGTGGAAGTGATTTATATGATTTTAAAGAAGATCTAAAAATTTCTGTTACTTGTTCCTCGTTAGTTGGACCATAAAGCATATCACGATTTTGACGATCCTTAATTCTAAGCATTTCCTCACCATAATCTTCATACCGACCACTTTCTTTCCAAATTTCACTTGATTGAATTGTGGGCATTAAGATTTCTTGTGCACCAATTTTATTTTGTTCTTGTCTTACTATTTCCTCAATTTTTTTCATTACTTTAAACCCTAAAGGTAACCATGAATAAATTCCTGCTGAAGCTTGTTTCATCATTCCTACCCTCAACATTAATTGATGAGACTTAATTTTAGCTTCAGAAGGATTATTTTTTAAAATAGGGATAAATGATTTTGATAATAGCATATTAAGTGATCATATTTCTTAAATTTAAATATTCAAATTTAATTAGTAAGTAAATTATTATAAAAATAATAGTAGTTATTCCTGTACAATAGAGGAATTTTTTAATCATTTTTGGATTTTCTGGTGATCCTGGATCCTCTCCATCAATTTTAACAGTTTTAGTTCTGTTCACATCTATTGGTAAGATTGCAAAAAAAATTATCCACCAGATTATTACATAGATTATAGCTAATCCCGTTGCGCTCATTAAATTCGAACTAAATTAATATTCGTGAATGGTTTTTTTCCAGTTTTTTCTTTTGAAAATTTTCTACAAGCAATTTTTAGAGCATCAATAAGATTGTGCTCTTGTTGTCTGCTTCCCACTCTAAAAGATCTTGAAGTTTTTTCAATCTCATCTTCTAAACCGTAAACAAATTCATCCCTATCATCTACAGGTAAACCTCGAAAAGATAAAACAGGATTGCTATGGATATTACCTTTTGGAGTAATCATAAGCGTAACCTCTAAATAACCATTAGCACTAAGATTTTTTCTATCTTTTATTGACTGCGAGTCAGGATCAACACTTACATTTCCATCAAGATATAATCTTCCACTTGGAGCCTTATCATAAACTTCAGGCTTATCGCCTGGAAAAAGTTTAACAATATCACCATTTTCTACTTGAACTGGGTGTGGAACTTGCATCTCTTTTGCGAAATTGATGTGCTCAATCATGTGTCTGTGTTCACCGTGTACTGGAATAACACATTTAGGTTTTACCCACTGATACATTTCTTTAAGATCTTCTCTATTGGGGTGTCCTGAGACGTGAACAAATTCAGTTTCTTCTGATATTACTTCTATACCATCTTTAACTAGTTGATTGTGAAGCTTATAAAGTTTTTTTTCATTTCCAGGAATAATTTTAGACGAAAATATTACGGCATCTCCGTTTTCAATATAAACATCTGGATGGACATAACTGGAAATTCTCATCATTGCACCCATCGGTTCACCTTGGCTTCCAGTACATAAATAAACTATTTTTTCTCTTGAAAAATTTTTGGCTTCACGTGGGTCAATAGGTTCAATAGTATTTTTTAAATATCCACATTGACGAGCTGCTTTATAAATACGGTGCATCGATCTACCTACAAGAGAAATCTGCCTTCCAGTTTGTTCGGCACAATAAAAAGCTGTTTCCATTCTTGCTACATTTGAAGCAAAGGATGTAATTATAATCCTATTTTTTAATCGTGACATTACATTTAACATGCTTTTTCTTACATCTAACTCAGATCCCGATCTACCGGCACTAAAAACATTTGTTGAATCGCATATCATTGCAAGAACACCTTCATCTCCAATTTCTTTTAATCTTTTATCGTTTATGTTCTCACCAATTAACGGATTAGGATCTACTTTCCAGTCACCAGTGTGTAAAATAACTCCAGCTGGTGTCTTAATTCTTAGACCATTTGGTTCTAAAATTGAATGAGTTAAAGTGATATATTCAATTTCAAATGGTTCTAAGTTTACAGATCCATTCAACTCTACAATCTGTAAATCATTTGTTATATCAATTTGCTTTTCTTTAAATTTTTCTCTAATCAATACGGCTGTAAATGGAGTTGCAAAAATTTTACATTTTAATTTGGGCCATAAGTGAGCAATTGCTCCAATATGATCTTCATGAGCATGGGTTAGTACGATACCAAGTAAATTATCTTTTCTCTCAACTATAAATCCTGGATCAGGATATATTAAATCAACACCTGGAATGGTATCATCTGCAAAAGTAACTCCTATATCAACCATTATCCATTTATGATTGCTTGGTTGACCGTAACCAAACAAATTCATATTCATTCCAATTTCACCAGATCCACCTAATGGACAGAATAATAGTTCATCTTTCATATTATTTTATTAACCTTGAAATTTTAATTAGACCCTTAATTGTAACATTTTGATTTTGACTGACTTTCGTTTTTATTGAGTTTTTAAATAAGTCAGAAAATCCTCCAGTTATAATTACTTTAAAGGTTTTTCTAGTTTCTTTCTTAATTAAATTAATAATATTGTCAATTAAACCTGCATATCCCCATAAAAAACCTGATCTCACAGCTGAGATTGTATTATTTCCTATAACTTTGGTTATTTTTTTTAAGTCGATCTTTGGAATCAGTGTTGCCCTATCTGATAAAGAATTAAGAGATAATTTTACACCAGGTGCAATAATCCCTCCATAATATGAATTTTTAATTAAAACATCAAATGTTGTAGCCGTACCAAAATCTAAAATAATAAAATTATTTTTACCATTCATTAAGCTAATTGCATTGGTTATTCTATCAGAACCAACTTGTTTATAATCGACCTTTACTTTTATTAATGATTTTAAATTTAATCTTTTAACTTCGTGACATTTTATGTCAGTTTTCTTAGATAAAAACTTTTTTATTAAATTGAAAGATTGTGGAACAACACTACAAAAAAGAATTTTTTCTATATATTCAAATTTAAACTTTTTTTTTTTAAATATTTTTGATAATTTATTATTAGTTAATTCTTTAGTTGAAAAAATAATTTTTTTTACAATTTTATTATTTTGTGAAACTAACCAAATTTTAGTTTCCGTATTTCCTATGTCTCCTAAAATATACATCAATTATTAGCTCTAATTTTATACATTCTTGACAAATTATTTTCAAAAATTAATTTCAATGATTTTTCTATTTCATTAATTTTAATATTTTTATTTGTTAAATCATTTAAATTAGTAGTTGGACAATTTTTAATGTAAGGACTTTTATTTATATTAATACCTATTCCTGTAATGAGATATTTTTTATTTTGCATAAAAATTATTTCTTGTAAAATTCCACAAATTTTTTTCTTTTCTATCAAAAGATCATTTGGTTTTTTATAAAAAATTTTTTTGCTTGTATATTTTGATATTAATTTTTTTATCAGTAAACAATTTAATTTTGTTAATGTTGTTATTGATAATTTAATTTTATTTAATTCATGAAAAAAAGTTACAAATAAATTTCCTTTATTGGAAATCCACTTTCTACCATATTGACCTTTGCCATTTGTTTGAGACTCTGAAATTACCATTCCAAATTTACAATGTGTTTTTTTAATAATTCTTATAGCTGTATTGTTTGTGCTTTTAACCTTTTTAAATTTGAATTTTTTAAATTTCATTAAATAATAATAATTCTTGAAACAACCTCAATTAATTGACTAGGAAATATGAAGTATAATAGAATTAATATTGTTGAAAATGTAAGTGAAAACTTTAACCATAATCCATGATCTGAGTCGTATTGTTCTTTTTCTTTATCAAAATAAATTATTTTAATAATTCTAAGATAATAAAATGCTGCAATTACAGTTGATAGCAATCCAACTATTGCTAAGAAGTACATCGATTGTTCAATTACAGCTTTAAATACGTAGAATTTTGCAAAGAAACCAGCCAAGGGTGGTATTCCAGCAAGCGAGAATAATATTATTAATAAAGATAAAGACAACAATGGGTGGTTTTTTGAAAGACCTGAAAGGTCATCTATATCCTCAAAATATCGGTCATTTCTTTTTAACATCAATAAACATGAAAATAGAGCTAAATTCATTACTACGTAAATAGAAATGTATATTATTGAACTTTGAATTCCATCATTAGATCCAGTGGCCAAACCTGCTAAAGTATATCCAACGTGTCCTATTGAGCTATAAGCTATAAGTCTTTTGATATTAGTTTGACCTATTGCTGCAATTGCACCAAAAATCATAGATGCTATAGATAAAAAGACAATAATCATCTGCCATTGATCAATTAAGTTTAAAAATGGAACATATAAAAATCTTATGAATACTGTTAGAGCTGCAATTTTAGGCACCATTGTAAAGAAGAGTGTTACAGTAGTTGGGGACCCTTCATAAACATCCGGTGCCCACATATGAAATGGTACTGCAGAAATTTTAAATGCTAAACCAACTAATATAAAAACAATGCCAAAAGTTAAAGCATATTTAGTGGATGTAAGTTGATTTGCTATAACATCAAAATTTGTTGATCCAGAAAAACCATAAATTAATGAACAACCATATAATAATAAACCAGATGATAATGCACTTAGAACAAAATATTTTAATCCAGCTTCAGACGACTTTAATTGGTCTCTATTAAAGGTTGCCAAAACATAAAGCGCTAGGGATTGTAATTCTAATCCCATATAAAACATTATAAGATCATTGGAACTAATCATAATCATCATTCCTAATACAGAGCTCAACATCAAAATAGGATATTCAATCTTAAAAATTTTAAATGTTTTTAAATAACTAGATGAAATACCTAAAACTAAAAAGCCACCAACAAGAGTAATGATTTTCATAAGTGAAGCCATGCGGTCGATAACAATACTTTCGTTAAATAACGTAATTCTGTTTACTGAAAAAGTTTCGTTAACAGTAAGAATTATTGCAATCAAAATTGTGACTAAAGATAGATTAAAAGTTAATTGTGAACTCTCTTTTTTAAAAACACCTAGTATCAATAAGAACATTACTGATAATGAAATAAATATTTCAGGTAAAACTAAATTAAGATTATTCATACTACTTGCTTGCTATATTTAAGTTATGCATATTGATTAAATCTGATACTGAAACTTCTATAGTGTTAAATAATGGTTCTGGATAAAATCCAAAAAATAGTGTTGGGACTGCCAAGCATGTTAATATTAAATACTCAGATTTATTTAAATCTACCATTTGTTTTAGGTCTTGGTTAACTAATTTTCCAAAAACTACTCTCTTATAAAGCCACAACATATAAGCAGCTCCTAAAATTACTCCAAAACTTGCAATTACAGCTACCAAAAAATTATCTTTGAAAACCCCCATTAAGATTAAAAATTCACCTATAAAACCAAAAGTACCAGGTAAACCTAATGCAGCTAATGTAAATAACATAAATAAAATAGAATACTTAGGTATGATTGTGACTATGCCACCATATGATTTAATTAGTCTTGAGTGCATCCTATCATATACAACACCAACACATAAAAATAATGCTGCAGAAACTAGTCCGTGACTTAACATTTGAATAATACTTCCTTCTATACCTTGTTGTTGCAGTGTAAAAATTCCAAGGGTAACGAAACCCATGTGAGCAACTGATGAATACGCAATTAGTTTTTTCATATCTTCTTGCATTAAAGCTATGAAAGACGTGAAAATAATTGCTATCACACTTAAAGTATAAACCAATGGTGTAAAAACTTCTGACGCCACGGGAAACAGTCCAAGAGAAAATCTGATAAAACCATAGCCTGCCATTTTAAGTAATATTGCAGCTAAAAGAACAGATCCTGCTGTAGGTGCCTCAACATGTGCATCTGGTAGCCATGTATGAACTGGCCACATAGGTGTTTTAACAGCAAAAGAGCTAAAGAATGCAAGCCATAATAAATTTTGATATTTTGCATCAATGCCTAGTTCGTAAAGTGCAATTACATCTGTAGTACCTGATATCCAGTAAATAGATATTATAGCAACCAACATCAAAACAGATCCTAGCAAAGTGTATAAAAAAAATTTAAATGCTGAATAAACTCTTTTTGGACCTCCCCAAATACCTATTATTAAAAACATTGGAATTAATCCAGCTTCAAAGAATAAATAGAAAACAACTAAATCAAGAGCACAGAAAACTCCAATCATGAAACTTTCCATAATTAATATTGCAATTAAGAAATCTCTTAATCTATTTTTGACTGTATTATTTACAGAAACAATACAGAGAGGTGTTATAAAAGTTGTTAATAAAATAAATAAAATTGAAATTCCATCTACTCCAACTTTGTAATTAATAAAATCTTTTATCCAAATTCTTTGCTCAACAAATTGAAAGGAAGAAGTTGTTTGATCAAAAGATATCCACAAATAAATTGAAATTAAAAAATTTACAATTGTGGTAAATAAAGCAACATATTTTGCTGTTAAATTATTTCCATCTTTATCTTTTGTAAAAAATAAAAATAGAGCTCCAACTATTGGTAATAAAATTAGAGATGATAAAATAGGAAAGTTCATTATCTTACAATTAAAAAAGTTAAAAAGGCAGAAAAACCTACAAGCATTACAAATGCATACTGATATATAAACCCACTTTGAAATTTATTTGCTTTAATTGAACATTTTTTAATAAGGGATGAAATCCCATCTGGACCAAAACCATCAATTATTGTGCCATCAAAAAATTTCCACAAAAATAAACCTAAACGCTTTGAAGATTTAATGAACAAAACTTCATATAATTCATCGAAATACCATTTGTTAACTAAAAAATTATATAAAGGTTTATTCAGTGACACTATTCCATTTGGAATTTCTTTATTTTTAACAAATAGATAATAGGCAATAGGAATTGATATTGTTACTAAGCAAGGCGTTAAAAGTAAAAACCATATTGGTGGATGATCGGTGCTTAAGGGTTCTAAAAACTTTATAGACTCTGCCCAAAAATAATTTTCACCACCACTACCAATAAAAAGTCCTTTAAATAAAAACCCAGCAAAAATTGCACCTATTGAAAGAATAAATAATGGAATAAGCATTACAATTGGAGATTCGTGTGTTTCCTCCATTTTTATTTCTGTGTTGTTATATTCTCCATGAAAGGTCTTAAATATTAATCTCCAAGAATATATTGACGTTAAAAGTGCTGTTAGTATTCCAATGCCAGCTGCATAATAACCTGTGGTATTACCTTTAAGATAGGCAAATTCTATAATTGCATCTTTTGAGTAAAAGCCTGATAAGAAAGGAAAGCCGGTTAATGCAAGTGTTCCAATTATCATTAATGCATAAGTGTACGGTAACTTTTTCCAAACCCCTCCCATTTTATTTATATCTTGCTCATCTTTAAAAGCATGAATAACAGAACCAGAACCTAAGAATAGTAGTGCTTTAAAGAAAGCATGAGTAAACAAATGGAACATCGCAACATTATAAGCTCCGACCCCAGCCGCAAAAAACATGTATCCTAATTGGCTACAAGTGGAATATGCAATAATTTTTTTTATATCAGTTTGAACTAAAGCTACTGTTGCTGCAAAGAAGGCCGTTGTCATACCAACAATAGTTATCAAATTTAGTATCAAGGGTGAGTATTCATAAATAGGAGAACATCTTACTACTAAAAAAACTCCTGCTGTTACCATTGTAGCTGCATGAATTAATGCTGAAACTGGTGTTGGACCTTCCATTGCATCTGGCAGCCAGGTATGTAATAAAATTTGAGCTGACTTACCCATAGCTCCAATAAATAAAAGTAAACAAATCAAATCTATTGAATTAATTTCAAATCCTAGAAACAACAAATTTTTATCAAGAACTGTTGGTATTTGTTGAAAAACTTCAGAGTAATTTACAGTACCAAATAAATAAAATATTAAAAATATTCCTAAAGCAAATCCAAAATCTCCAACTCTGTTTACAATAAATGCTTTTATCGCTGCAGCATTAGCGCTTTCTTTTTTAAACCAAAAACCTATTAAGAAATATGAACATAAGCCTACTCCCTCCCAACCAAAAAATAATTGTACAAAATTATCTGAGGTTACAAGCATTAACATTGCAAATGTAAACAGAGATAAATACGCCATAAATCTTGGTTTATGAGGATCGTGGGACATATATCCAATTGAATAAATATGAACCAAAGAAGATACAGAAGTAACCACAACCAACATTACAGCTGACAATGGGTCGATTAACATTGACCAGTTTACATCTAATGAACCTGAATTGATCCAAGTTGCGATTACTAAGTTTTCTTCATACTGGTTTACAATTACTTGGTATAAAACAAAAATTGATAACAGGGCAGATAATGAAACCAAAGCACTTGTAACTATTTCAGAATTTCTATCACCAATAAATTTACCAAAGAAGCCTGATATTATTGATGCAATTAATGGAAGAAATATGATTGAAAGTTCCATTCTTATCCTTTCAACTCATCTATGTGCTCAACTCTAATTGTTCCTGAATTTCGATAATAAACTACAATAATTGCAAGTCCTATAGCTGCCTCTGCTGCAGCTACGGTTAAAATAAATAATGTAAACACCTGACCAGTTAAATCTCCTAGAAAAATTGAAAAAGAGACTAAATTAATATTAACAGCTAATAATATTAATTCTATGCTCATCAATATAACGATAATATTTTTTCTATTTAAAAATATACCAATAATTCCAATAGAAAATATAATTGCTCCTAATGTTAAGTAATGCCCCAAGCCTATTTCAGTCATCAATCTTAACTCCTTTATTAGAACTAACATTTAATACACTCACACCATCAGATCTCTCTCTTGAAATTTGCTTTATATAGCTTTGTGTTTTTACACCCACTCTTTTTCTAAAAGTAAGAACAATTGCTCCAATCATAGCAACTAATAAAATCATTCCACTAATTTGAAAGATATGGATATAATCGGTGTACAATATTTGACCTAAAGAATGAGTGTTACTGACTTTGGCTAATTCCAAAGAATTATTGATATCAAATAAGTCAGGTTTATATTTCCAACCACCTATGACTATAATTAGCTCAACAAAAATAATTGTACTTATTATTAACCCAACGGGTATGTGTTTTGAACTTGCCTCAGATGCGAACCATTTATTTTTTTGTTGAGCAACATTTAACATCATAACAACAAACAAAAACAAAACTGCTACCGCACCAACATAAACAATAAGCATTATCATTCCTAAAAATTCTGCTCCAATCATTATAAAAAGACAGGAAATACTTATAAAATCTAAAATTAAAAAAAAAACAGAGTGAACGGTATTTTTAGACACTGTAACCATTATAGCAGAAATGATAGCTATAATTGAGAATGTATAAAAAAAAATAGAGTGTGCGATCATTTTATCTGTGAGAACTATCGGCTTTAATATTAGCCTCTAAAATATTCTCCCATCTGTCACCATTATCTAAAAGTTTTTCTTTTGTATAATAAAGCTCTTCTCTTGTTTCGGTTGAAAATTCAAAATTCGGACCTTGAACAATTGCATCTACAGGACAGGACTCTTCACATAAACCACAGTAAATACATTTCATCATATCAATATCATAACGAGTAGTTTTTCTACTACCGTCTTCTCTTTGAGTTGACTCAATAGTTATTGCCTGAGCTGGACAGACTGCTTCACATAATTTACAAGCAATACATCTCTCTTCACCATTTGGATATCTTCTAAGCGCGTGTTCACCTCTAAAACGTGGACTTATCTTACCTTTCTCAAATGGATAATTTATTGTTTTTTTTGATTTAAATAATTCTTTGATAGCCATGTATAATCCGTTTGCAAAGTCTGCCATGAATATAGTTTTAAAAAATCTTGATATTTTCATAATTAATTTACCGGCAGAAGATTAAAATAAAATAGATAACTGGCTGTTAATACTACCCATATTAATGATAATGGTAAGAATACTTTCCAACCTAATTTCATTAGTTGGTCATATCTATATCTTGGAACGATTGCTTTAACTAAAGCGAACAACAAAAATAATAGTAATATCTTTAACACTAACCACACAGGCCCTGGCACTAAAGTAAAAGGATAAATTTCCAGTGGAGATAGCCATCCACCCAAAAATAAAATCGCACCCATTGCACACATTAAAAGAATATTTGCATATTCACCAAGCCAGAACATTGCATACATCATTCCAGAGTATTCTGTTTGATAACCAGCAACTAATTCTGCTTCTGCTTCTGGAAGATCAAATGGTGGTCTATTCGTTTCAGCTAATGCAGAAATAAAAAAAATAACAAACATTGGGAATAACGGAATAACAAACCACAAGTTTTGTTGAGCTATAACAATATCATTTAAATTAAGTGATCCTACACATAACAAAACATTAATAATTATTACACCGATAGATACTTCATAGGATACCATTTGAGCTGCAGATCTAATTGCTCCTAAGAAAGGATATTTAGAATTTGAAGCCCATCCACCCATTATAATTCCATAGACACCAAGAGATGAAACAGCAAATAAATAAAGAATGCCAACATTTATATCAGCTAACACTTGGGTTGCGCTAAATGGAATTACTGCCCAAGCAATTAAAGCTAGTGTCATTGTTACAATTGGCGCAAGAATAAAAATTACTTTATTTGAACTTGATGGAATTATTATCTCTTTAAAAATATACTTTAATGCATCAGCAATAGTTTGTAAAAGACCAAATGGTCCAACTACATTTGGTCCTTGTCTTTTTTGGACAAACGCCCAAACTCTCCTATCAAGCCAAACTACCATCGCAACAGATACTAAAACTGGAACTAATAAAAAAAGAATTTTATAAATTTGATCAAATAATATACTTAAATATTCCATCTACCCCTCTGTTCCTGTTGATTTGATATTTAATTTAGAGTTGTTACATTCAATCATAGTTTTTGAAGATCTAGCGATAACATTTGAAAAATAATACTCTTTTAATTGAATATTTAATTTTTCATTTTGAAATTCTAAAGTTGTTTTTTCTTTATTTATAGTTACTCGTTTTTCTTGCTGAAGTTTTAGATAATTAAACATACTACTTTCTAATTCCTCTTTATCATTAAATAATTTACGATTATTCATGACTTCAGCTAATTCATTTATAATTTGCCAATCTTCTTTAGCTTCACCTGGGGGGTAAGATGCTTTATATGCTTTTTGTATTTTTCCCTCTAAATTTGTAAAATAACCATCTTGTTCTGTATAAGCTGATCCTGGTAAAATTATATCTGCAATTTCTGCGCCCTTGTCTCCATGACTCCCTTGATAAATTACAAATTCGTCTTTTTTATTAAACTCTAAATTATCTTGTCCGATTAAATAAACAATTTCGAATTTATTAGATTTTAATTCTTCCAATAAATTTAATTCGCTATTTAGTATTCCTAGATCAAAATTACCAACTGTTGCCGCATCACAAGATAAAATATTTAATGGGTTCCAATCCTCCGTGAATTTATTATTTTTCTTCAAGAAATTTTTGATTATATTAAATAAGTGTTCTGCTGAATGAAGTTTTAGTAAAGACTCACCAATTATAATCATTGGCTTACTTGCGCTAATAATTTCTTTAGATATTTCTTCTGACCCTTCAAAAATAGTTTTTATGGTTTGGGTTTGACCATCTAAATTCTTATAAGAATAAGTCAGATCACCTACATCATTCAATGAGATTACTTTTGTGTTATTATTTACAAAGGCTTTTCTAATTCTTGCATTTAACATTGTAGCTTCATATCTAGGATTTGCTCCAATCAAAAATATTAAATCAGCATCTTCAATTCCATTTATAGAAGAATTAAATATATAATTCTCTCTTTCAGAAATATCTAGAAATCTGTTATCTGATCTTGAATCGTAGTTTTTATTGTTTAGAGTTCTATCAAAAAACTCCTTAAAAATATAACCTGTCTCCATGTTAGTTAAGTCTCCAACAAAACCACAAACTTTATCATTTGATGAATTTTCAAATTTTGATTTAATAATTTTAAAGACCTCACTCCATGATGCTTTCTCAAATTTTCCGTTATATTTAATAAAAGGTGTATCTAACCTTTGATTTAACAAACCATCGCACGCGTATCTTGTTTTGTCTGAAATCCACTCTTCATTTATATCTTCATTAATTATTGGCAAAACTCTTTTAACTTCCCAATCATATGTATCTACTCTTACATTTGATCCAACAGCGTCCATAACATCGACTGTCTCTGTTTTTTTAAGTTCCCAAGGTCGTGCCTCAAAAACATAAGGTTTAGACGTTAGAGCACCCACTGGACAAAGATCTATTACATTTGCTGACAACTCTGATTGCATTGACTGCTCCAAATAAGTTGTAATTTGCATATCCTCTCCTCTACCAATTGCTCCTAACTCAGACACTCCGGCGACTTCAGTCGCAAATCTTACGCACCGAGTACAGTGTATACATCTTGTCATTTGTGTCTTAATTAATGGTCCCATATGTTTTTCTGGTACAGCTCTCTTGTTCTCTTTAAATCTTGATTTATCTACCCCATAAAACATGGACTGATCTTGAAGGTCACACTCACCACCTTGGTCACAAACTGGACAATCTAAAGGATGGTTCGCTAACAAAAATTCCATTACTCCTTTTCTAGCCTTTTCAACAAAAGGAGTGTTGGTTTTAATATTCATACCATCAGCAGCTGGCATTGCACAAGAAGCAATAGGTTTTGGAGATTTTTCCATTTCAACCAAACACATTCTACAATTGCCCGCTATAGACAATTTTTCATGATAGCAAAATCTAGGAATTTCCGCTCCAGCTTTCTCACATGCTTGTAGAACAGTTAGCCCTTCTTCTACCTCAACTTCAATGTCATTTACTTTTAATTTAGGCATTTTTTTTATCTAATAAATGTTGATCAACTAAGTAAGGAATATTATTTTTTTTCTGAACAATAGGATCTAAGTTATTTCTTTTTTCAATTTCTTTTTTAAAATGTCTTAACAATCCTTGTACAGGCCATGACGATCCTTCACCAAATGCACAAATGGTATGTCCGGCAATTTGGTTTGTTACATCACCAAGCATATCAACTTCATCTTTAGTAGCCTCCCCTTTTGCCATTCGCTCAAGCATTCTCCACATCCATCCTGAGCCCTCTCTACATGGTGTACATTGGCCACAACTTTCGTGTTTATAAAATCTAGCTATCCTTGCCATACATTTTATAATGTCCTGATCATTGTTAATAACTACAATTCCAGCAGTTCCTAACCCACTTTTTTCAGCCATTAGTGAGTCAAAGTCCATAGTTAATGTCTCACATTTTTCTTTTGGTATTAGTGGCATTGATGAACCCCCAGGAATTACGGCTTGTAAATTTTCCCATCCACCAACAACTCCTCCAGCATGAACCTCAATTAATTCTTTTAGGGGAATATTCATTTCTTCCTCAACATTACATGGATTATTCACATTACCTGAAATACAAAAAATTTTTGTACCTGTATTTTTTTCTCTACCCAACGAGGAAAACCATTTTCCACCTCTTCTAAGAATTGTTGGAACAACAGCTATCGTTTCAACATTATTTATAATTGTTGGGCATCCATAAAGTCCAATCAATGCTGGAAAAGGTGGTTTTAATCTAGGTTGACCTTTTTTACCCTCAATACTTTCAAGTAAAGCTGTTTCTTCTCCACAAATATATGCACCTGCTCCATAGTGAATGTAGATATCTAAATCCCATCCAGTTCCAGCAGCATTTTTACCAATTAAATTTTTTTCATAAGCTTCATCAATAGCTGATTGTAATTTTTGACCCTCTATAAAATACTCTCCCCTAATATAAATATAACAAGCATGAGCTTGAACTGCATAAGAGGCTATAAGACATCCTTCGATTAATTTGTGAGGCTCAAATCTTAAAATATCCCTGTCCTTACATGTACCTGGTTCTGACTCGTCAGCATTAATTACTAAATAATGAGGTCTAGATCCGACTTCTTTTGGAGCAAATGACCACTTCAAGCCCGTAGGAAATCCAGCACCTCCTCTTCCTCTGAGTTGCGAGTCTTTTATCTCATTAATAATCCAATCTCTTCCTTTTGCTGTTAATTCTGATGTATTTACCCAATCGCCTCTTATCTGAGCAGATTTAACATCCGCACCCATATCATTGTACAAATTTTTAAAAATTCTATCTTGATCTTTAAGCATTTTTTACATCCATAAGTGTTTTTCTATTATTTTCAGGCTCTGCATTTAATCGTCCTCGATACGATCCTGGTTTTGGGTTTTGACCATTTAAAATTTTATCAAATATTTCTGTTGCTTTTTCTTTATCTAAATCCTCATAATAATTATCATTTATTTGCATCATGGGAGCATTAACACATGCTCCTAAACATTCCACTTCCATCCAAGAACAACTTTTATCATTTGATAATTCATTTTCTTTATCTGAAATTTTTTCCTTACAAGCTTCAACTAATTTATTTGCTCCTCTAATCATGCAAGGAGTTGTGGTACAAACCTGTACAAAATACTTTCCTACTGGGGATAAATTGTACATGGTATAAAAAGTTGCTACCTCATAAACTTTTATGTAGGGCATATCTAAAAACTTTGCGATATATTTCATGGCAGCCAATGGTATCCAGTTATCATTCTGTTTTTGAGCAATGTATAATAAAGCCATTACTGCGCTTTGCTGTTTACCTTCAGGATATTTTAAAACTATTTTGTTAGCTTCTTCCATTGAGGAAGAATTAAACTCAAAAGTTTCAGGTTGATTTTTTGCAGGTCTTCTTAAACTCATCTATCTACCTCACCAAAAACTATATCTAACGAACCCAATACTGCTGGTACATCAGCTAACATATGTCCTTTAATCAAATAGTCCATAGATTGAAGATGTGAAAATCCAGGAGCTCTTATCTTGCATTTATAAGGTTTATTAGATCCATCTGAAATCAGATAAACTCCAAATTCACCTTTAGGAGCTTCTACTGCTGTATAAATTTCATCTTTAGGAACTCTATAACCCTCTGTGAAAAGTTTAAAATGATGAATAAGTGATTCCATTGATTGTTTAATCTCTTTTTTTGATGGTGGGCTTATCTTACCATCTAAAGATTTTATTGGACCTTTTTCCATTTTAGAAAGACACTGTTTAATAATAGATACACTTTCTTTCATTTCTTCTATTCTGCATAAGTACCTGTCATAGCAATCTCCATTTTTTCCAACTGGAATTTTAAAATCTAATTGTTCATAACAATCATAAGGTTGAGATTTTCTTAAATCCCATGGAACGCCTGATCCTCTAATCATCACACCTGAAAAAGAATAATCTAAAGCATCCTTTTTAGTAACAACTCCTATATCTACATTTCGTTGTTTAAAAATTCTGTTTTCAGTTAATAAACTTTCTAAATCATTAATTATTTTTGGAAATGTTTCACAAAATTCAGCTATATCTTCTTCCAAGCCTTGGGGTAAATCTTGATGAACTCCACCAGCTCTAAAATAATTTGCATGAAGTCTAGAACCAGAAACTCTCTCATAGAAACCCATTAGCTTTTCTCTTTCCTCAAACCCCCATAGAGTTGGAGTTAGAGCACCAACGTCCATAGCTTGTGTAGTAACGTTTAATATATGGCTTAAAATTCTTCCTATCTCACAAAATATTACTCTTATATATTGAGCTCTAATTGGGACATCTATTTCAAGTATTTTTTCAGTTGCCAAAGCAAAAGCATGTTCTTGATTCATTGGAGCAACATAATCTAGTCTATCAAAGTAAGGAACTGCTTGCATATAAGTTTTATTTTCAATTAGTTTTTCTGTGCCTCTGTGCAATAATCCAATATGTGGATCTGCTTTCTCTACTACTTCGCCATCTAATTCTAAAATTAATCTTAACACGCCATGAGCAGCTGGGTGTTGAGGACCAAAGTTTAAATTAAGGTTTTTAATTTTTTTTGTCATTATTATCTAATTCTTCTTTTATATATTTAGTCCCTTCCCATGGGCTTTCGTAATCAAAATTTCTATAATTCTGTTCTAATTTGACTGGCTCGTTTATTACTTTTTTTTGGTCTTCACTGTATCTAACCTCTGTGTGTCCTGTTAAAGGAAAATCCTTTCTAAGTGGATGTCCTTCAAAGCCATAATCAGTTAGTATTCTTCTTAAATCTGGATGATCTTTAAAAGAAACACCGTACATATCAAAGACTTCTCTTTCCATCCAGTTAGCTCCTGGAAAGATACTTGTTATGGATGGTATGATTTCATTTTCTGCAATTGTATATTTTAAAATTAATCTTTGATTAAATTCATGGCTTAAAAATAAATATACTACTTCAAATCTTTGATTATTTTCTGGATAATCAACAACTGTGATATCAATAAGTTGTCTGAATTTAGTGTCATTGTTTGTTTTTAAAAACAAAACCACATCAATAAGATCATCTTTGTCTGTTTCAAGATAAATCTGATTATGTTTTATCTCGGTTCTATTGATTTTAGTTGTTAATTCCGAGTTAATTTTTTTTTCTAAATCAATTAAATTTTTCATAACTATCTCGTTATAGAACCCTTGTTTCTAATTTTTTTTTGAAGTTGTAATATTCCATAAAGCAATGCCTCTGCTGATGGAGGACATCCGGGCACGTAAACGTCGACTGGAACTATTCTATCGCAACCTCTCACTACAGAATATGAATAATGATAATACCCACCACCATTTGCACAACTTCCCATTGAGATAACGTATCTAGGTTCTGGCATTTGGTCGTAAACTTTTCGTAGAGCAGGAGCCATTTTATTAGTCAAAGTGCCTGCTACAATCATTACATCTGATTGTCTTGGGGAAGCTCTTGGTGCAGCGCCAAATCTTTCAAGATCATATCTTGGCATCGATGTTTGCATCATTTCAACAGCACAACAAGCTAACCCAAATGTCATCCAATGAAGTGATCCTGCTCTTGACCAATTTATTAAATTGTCTAGTGAAGTAGTAATAAATCCATTCTTGCTAAAATCGTCTGCAAGTTGTTTAAATTCTTCAGGAATCTGATCTATTTTGTTTTGCATTGTAATTAAATTTTATTCCCAGTCTAAAGCACCTTTTTTCCACTCATAAATAAAACCAATTGTAAGTATGAAGAGAAAAATCATCATTGATGAAAAACCTAATAAACCTATATTTCCAAGAGAAATTGCCCATGGAAAAAGGAAAGCAATTTCTAAGTCAAAAATAATAAATAATATTGCTACCAAATAAAATCTTACATCAAACTCCATCCTTGAGTCTTCGAATGGTTCAAATCCACATTCATAAGCAGAGAGCTTTTCAGGATCTGGTCTTTTTGGTGAAAGAATAAAATTAATTACCACAAAAGCACAACTTAGTCCTAATGCTAGAACTAAAAAAATTATTATAGGTAAGTAGTTTTGTAAAAAATCAGATAACATTGAAATCTATATAGCACTTTTTTTTTGTTCTTGAAGCGCTCATACGTCACATTTTTATGAAAAAAAAAATTAACAATTTCAATGACTTATGTTGAACACACGTAAAAAGTCAATAATATCAGAGTATTAGAAGATTGCGTTAAATTTATTGAAAAAGTGGCGGGAGTGAAGGGACTCGAACCCTCGACCTATCGCGTGACAGGCGATCGCTCTAACCAACTGAGCTACACCCCCACTTTTGATTCTTGGTGGGCAGTATAGGACTCGAACCTATGACCCCCTCGGTGTAAACGAGATGCTCTACCAACTGAGCTAACCGCCCATAACCAAAAAGTAACGTGATTTATATCTTTTAGATCAATTACGTCAAGATCTATTAATTACTATAAAATGAGGAAAAATTAAAATCCACCTCTCCAATTAGTCTTATTTTCAAAACTATCTTTTTCACGTTTGGAGATTGGTCTTAGTATATAAATTCCCAAAAATACAACTACTAATAAGGTTATTATTATTTCCATATTATATCAATTGGTTCTTACTGAATACTAGCTTGAGATTTATCGTCTTTTTTCGATATATCAACCTCAACATATTCAGTAGGTTTTAATTCTTTTGTTAATGCTATCTTAATTACCTGATCAGCATGTTCTACAGGAGTGATTTTAATATCATCGGTAATTTTTTTTGGCATATCCACAAGATCTTTTTCGTTTTCTTTTGGTATTAAAACTTCTTTAATACCAGCTCGGTGTGCTGCTAATAATTTTTCTTTTAATCCACCAATTTGCAAAACCTGGCCTGTCAAAGTAACTTCACCTGTCATTGCTAAATCTTTTCTAACTGGAATATTTGTAATTGAGGATACAATAGATGTAACCATTCCAACTCCAGCCGATGGACCGTCTTTAGGTGTGGCCCCTTCAGGAACGTGAATATGAAAATCTTTCTTTTCAAATACAGGAGGAATAATCCCATATTCTAAACATTTGGATCTCACAAAAGATTTTGCAGCTTTTACAGATTCTTGCATTACATCACCAAGCTTACCTGTAATTTGCATTCTTCCTTTACCAGGCATAGTGACTGTTTCAATTTTAAGTATCTCTCCACCATACTCTGTCCAGGCAAGTCCAACAACGATACCAACTTTATTATCAGATTCTAATTCTCCAAAATTAAATTTCGCAACGCCAAGAAAATCAGATAAATTTTTCTTATTAACATTAACCTCTTTTTCTTCCCCAGCAACTATTTTTTTAACTACTTTTCTTGCTATTTTTGAAATTTCTCTTTCTAAATTTCTCACTCCAGACTCTTTGGTGTACCCTCTTATTACTTCTTTAATAATGTTGTCACTTAAATTCATTTCTTTCTCTTTAACACCATTATCTTTTATTTGTTTTGGCAATAAGTACTTATTAGCAATATTTATCTTTTCGTCTTCAGTATAACCAGCAAGTCTAATAACTTCCATTCTATCAAGTAATGGTGGTAGGATATTTAGAGTATTTGCAGTTGTAACAAACATAACATCTGATAGATCGTAATCTACTTCTAAATAATGATCATTAAAAGTCGTATTTTGTTCTGGATCTAAAGCCTCCAATAAAGCAGAAGAAGGATCTCCCCTATAATCATTTCCTATTTTATCAATTTCATCTAGTAAAATTAGAGGATTTTTAGTACCAACTTTTTTCATCATCTGTATAATTTTACCTGGTAGTGAACCAATATAGGTTCTTCTGTGACCCCTAATTTCAGCTTCATCTCTCATGCCCCCAACTGACATTCTTACAAATTCTCTATTAGTAGCTTTGGCGATAGACTTTCCTAATGATGTTTTACCTACACCTGGTGGTCCAACTAAACATAGAATTGGTCCTTTAATTTTTTCCATTCTTTTTTGAACTGCTAAAAATTCTACTATTCTTTCTTTGATTTTTTCTAATCCAAAATGGTCCTTATCAAGAATGTTTTGAGCTTTTGCTAAATCTATATCTACTTCACTCTTTTTATGCCAAGGAAGTTCAATCATCCAATCTAGATAATTTCTTACTACTGTAGCCTCAGCTGACATAGGACTCATGTTTTTTAACTTTTTTAATTCTTGAAGA
>CACBBX010000008.1 GCA_902537575.1 uncultured Pelagibacteraceae bacterium | reverse complement strand
AGTTTAGAGATGGTAGGTAAAAACCCAAACTATATTAATTTTAAATTTAAATTAATTATAAGAAACCTTAAAAATTTCACAAATTTTATTGCAGAGCTAAAACAAAAGAGTATAAAATTTAAGATAATTAGACACGAAGAAAAAAGAAATGCTTTCACACAAAAAATCCTTAAATATTTTAAAAAAAACTAACGCATTATTAGAAGGTCACTTCATTTTATCATCAGGGTTGCATTCATCAAAATATATTCAATGTGCAAAACTTCTTAGTTTCCCATACTTAGCTGAATATATTTGCAAATCTCTAGCAAATCGTATCAAAAAAAAATATAAAAGAATTGACTTAATTCTAGCTCCAGCGATGGGGGGTATAATTATTGGTTATGAAATTGGTAGACTTCTTAAAAAAGAAACAATTTTTTGTGAAAGAGTTAAAGGAAAATTTACACTTAGAAGAGGTTTTAATATTAACAAAGGTGCCAGAGTTTTAATTATCGAAGATGTTATTACTACCGGAAAATCAAGCTTAGAATGTGTAAAATTAATAAAGAAAGCTAATGCTAAATTAATTGGATTTGCATCTATCATAGACAGATCATCTAAAAAAACTTTAAAAATAAAAACTAAAATCCTTTCTCATTTAAAAATAGATGTGCCAGTATATAGCCCAAAAAAATTACCTAAAACACTTAAATCTGTAACTATAACAAAACCAGGAAGTAGATTTATCAAGTGAAAAGACTAGGCGTAAATATTGATCATGTTGCAACATTAAGAAATGCACGTGGTGAAAAACATCCAGATCCAATAAGTGCTGCATTACACGTAGTCAAGTGTGGAGCAGACTCAGTGACAATACATTTAAGAGAAGATAGAAGACATATTAATGATAAAGATGCAAAAAGGATATGCAATTTGAAAAATGTTTTGGTTAATCTTGAGATTTCAATGAATGAAAGTATTGTATCTAATGCTCTAAGAATTAGACCTAATTATATCTGTATAGTACCAGAAAATAGAAAAGAAATTACAACTGAGGGAGGTTTAAATTTAAAAAAAAATTTTAATAAATTAAAAAAGATAATTTTTAAATTTAAAAAAGCTAAAATAAGAACTAGTTTATTTATCAATCCCTCTATAAATGATGTTAAACTTTCTAGAATGCTTGGGGTTGATTGTGTTGAAATCCATACAGGAAAATTATCAAATAATGTTAAGTCAAAACAAAAACATAACAAAGAACTTCAAAGAATTAAAAATAGTTCTAAGCTTGCAGATTCTTTTGGATTAGAAGTACATGCAGGTCATGGCTTAGATTATAAAACCACTAAATTACTCTCAAAAATAAAAGAAATTCATGAATATAATATCGGTCATTTTATAATAGGGGAGTCAGTATTTCATGGTTTGTGGAAAGTGATCAAAAATTTTAAAAAAATATTAAAATAATATGAAAATTCTTGGAATTGGTGTCGACATCATTGATAACAAAAGGATTAAGGAATCCATTAAGAACAATAAATTTAGAAGACGAATTTATAGTAGCAACGAACTTAAATTATCAAAAAAAACCAAAAATAAAGTCGCTTTTTTTTCTAAGAGATTTGCAGCCAAAGAAGCTTTTTCTAAAGCATTAGGGACTGGATTTTCCTCTAATTTAAACTTTAAAGACATTGAAATCACAAATGATAAAAAAGGTATGCCTAGATATGTCGATAATGAAAAAATTATAAAAATTGTACAAAAAAAATATAAAATTAAAAAGTTCAATTCTTTTTTATCGATTTCAGACGAAAATGATTATTCAACAGCCTTTGCAATTATTCAATCCATATGAAGCTAGGTAAAAATTTTTTTTCTGAAAATATAAAAACTCTATTTTATGCTTTAATAATTGCTATAGTAATAAGATCTCTTTTAATTCAACCATTTTATATTCCTTCATCATCAATGGAGCCAACATTACTGGTAGGCGACAGATTGTTTGTTACAAAATATTCCTACGGGTATAGTAAGCATTCTTTTCCTTTTAGTCCTCCGATACTCAGTAAAAGAATAATGTTCAATAGTCCAGAGCGTGGAGATGTAGTTGTTTTCAAAACTCCAGCAGATAATAGAACAGATTATATAAAAAGACTCATTGGTCTACCAGGTGATAAGATTCAATTTATAGATTCTAATATATATTTAAATAACAGTGAAATATTAAAGTCAAAAACTCTAAGTAAAAGTAATATTTATTGCGGAAGTGAAATTATTGATGTTTTTAAATTTGAGGAAAAATTACCAAATGGAAAAAAGTTTCATACTGTTTACTTAAAAGAATACACTTACCAGAATTCAGATATATTTACTGTCCCTAATAACCATTATTTTTTTTTAGGTGATAATAGAGATTGTTCTAAAGACAGTAGATATTTAACAAGCGTTGGTTATGTTCATAAAGAAAATCTGGTTGGTAAAGCTCAATTTATTTTTTTTTCATCTGATAAAAAGGTGGGTAGTATTTTTGAATTTTGGAAATGGCATAAATCGATTAGATTTAATAGAACATTTGATAAAATTAATTGATGAAAATAAACTATCAAAAATTAGAAAAAAAACTAAACATAATATTTAAAAATAATAATTTATTAATTCAATCATTAACCCACAAAAGTTTTAATCCAAATGAAAATAATGAAAAGATTGAATTTTTAGGAGATAGAGTACTTGGTTTAGTTATTTCTCAAAAACTTTTAAAAATCTACCCTAATGAAAAAGAGGGTATACTTGATAAAAAATTTGCATCATTAGTAAATAAAAAAACATGTTTAGAAGTTGCAAAAGCAATTGAATTGGAAAAATATATAAAAACCTTCAACCCTAAAAATAAAATTGTCAAAATTGAAGACAAGATTATTTCAGATAGTTGCGAGGCGTTAATGGGAGCTATTTATTTAGACAAAGGGTTAAATATAGCTGAGAAAGTTATCTTAAAACTTTGGGGTAATCATATTGAAAAAAGTGTTGTTACTCAAATTGATGCAAAAACCAAACTTCAAGAACTAGCATTAAAAAAATTTAAAAAATTACCAACCTATAAAATAATCTCTAATACTGGTCCACGTCATAAACCTATCTTTAAAGTGGGTGTTAAACTCCCTAACACGAAATTTTTTACAGCATTGGGCAAATCAAAAAAAGATGCTGAGCAAAATGCTGCAATTGAATGTCTAAAAAATATAAATTAAAAAAAATATGAATTGGATTGATCAAGGTTTTTTAATTAGCAAAACAAGGTATAGTGAAAACTCTATAATTGCTGAATTATATACTTTGGATAAAGGTAAAGTTTCAGGGATTATATTTGGTGGAACATCTAAAAAAATTAAAAATTATCTTCAAGTGGGCAATAAACTCCATGTTAATTATAATTCAAAAAACGATAATAGAATGGGTTATTTTAAAATTGAAATATTGAATGCTTACAGTCCATTTTACTTTGATCACAAGCAAAAGCTTTCTTGTATTACCTTAGCAATGAACTTAATAAAAATATTAACAGCAGAAGCACAAGCAAATAAAAAAGTTTACTCTCTTATTGAAAACCTTTTTAATTTGTTAAATGAACAAAACTGGCTAAAAAAATATATTTTTTGGGAATTAGAGTTACTAAAATTACTAGGTTACGATCTTGAGCTTGAAAATTTGGTAGAGAAAAATTTAGAGGATAACAAAACTGTTTATTTTGCCACTTCTTATACCGAAAAGAAATATGTCCCTAACTTCCTTATCGAGAAAGATTTAGAAGTAACAGATATTAATATCTTATTAAGTGGATTGAAACTGGTTGGAGATTATTTGGATAAAACAATCTTGAAACCAAATAATTTAAATTATCCTAATAGTAGAATAATTTTTTTAAATTCTTTGAAATAATTATTCTAAAATTTTGTCTATTCTATCGGCGTAATATGAAACAATAGCATTTGCTCCTGCACGTTTAAAAGAGACTAAACTTTCATAAACTGCATTTTTTTGTATTAGTTTTTTATTAATAGCAGTTTCCAAAAGAGCATATTCGCCAGAAACTTGGTATGCTAAAACTGGAATTCTAAATTTTTCTTTTATTGATTTAATTATGTCTAAATATGGCATCCCTGGTTTAACCATAATCATATCTGCACCCTCCTTTATATCTAAAGCAACTTCTCTCATAGCCTCATCACTATTTCTAAAGTCCATTTGATAAGTTTTTTTATCACCTTTAAGTGAGCTTTTAGAACCAACAGCATCTCTAAAAGGTCCATAAAAACTAGAGGCATACTTTGCAGCATAGGATAAAATTTGTGTATTTTTAAAATTAGAATTATCAAGTGCTTTTCTTATTTTTCCTATTCTTCCGTCCATCATGTCTGAAGGTGCAAGAACATCACATCCCATTTCAGCCTGTAATAGAGATTGATTTATTAGAACTTCAATTGTTTCATCATTAATTATTTGATTAGACTTTATTAATCCATCATGACCATGTGAGGTATAAGGATCGAGCGCGACGTCACACATAATACCAATTTGGTTTTTATATCTTTTTTTAATTTCTAATATGGCCCGACAAACTAAATTATTTTCATTTAATGACTCAGAACCCAAATCATTTTTTAAAATACTTTTTGTTTTAGGAAAAAGAGCAACCATCGGAATACCTTTTTTAATTGCTTTATCAACTATTTGAGAAACTCTATTTATTGTATATCTAAAAACACCTGGCATTGTAGATATTGATTCTTTTTTATTTGACCCTTCAATTAAGAAAATTGGTAATATAAAATCATTCGAACTAAGGGTATTTTCTTGAACCAGCCTTCTAATCCACGATTCTTTTCTGTTTCTTCGTAATCTTAAATTTGGATATTTTCCTGTAATCATGTTTAAATATACTTTATTAATGCGACAAAAGTATTATACAAATAAGTAAAATTATAAGTACAACACAATTTCGATGACTATAGATAACACAAAAATTGTAGACCTGAATATAAAAAAAGAAGAAAGAATTTTAAATTTTAGTGATTTTCAAAAACAGAGCATAAAATTTGACATAGACAAGTTGCAGGAAGCATACAATCAAATTGTAAACATTAAAAAATTTGATGATGGTGGTGGTGTAACTCACTTTGGTGCTATTTCACTGACCCAAATTCCTGGTGATCCAGACTCTATAAAAGGAAGCAAGGCTAGAGGAGTTTATTGGACTAAACCTGACAAAACTGGAATAGAAGTTTCAAGAGATATCAAAGTCGATGAATCTCAATATTCTGAATTTATTAAAGATTATGAAAACACGTATTTTAAGGAAGTGTATGATGTGCTTTCTTTAAAATATAAATTGGGTAGAGTAAGAATCCTTTTAAAAGAACCAAGATCTACATTGAGTTGGCATAGAGATCCTGAACCAAGACTTCACATACCAATTATCACTAACCCAGGTTGTTTAATGGTAATAGATAATGTTGCAAAACATATGCCCGCAGATGGTTCTGTATGGGTTACAAATAATACTAAATATCACAATGCATTTAATGGAGGTGAAGAAAACAGAATTCACCTTGTAGCTTGCGTTCTTGATTATAAATTTAATTAGTTTGAAAAAAATATATATTTCTTCTGATCATGCTGGTTTTAAATTAAAGGAAATCATTAAAAAACACCTTATTAAAAAAAAAATGAATTATTTTGATCTAGGACCGTCTTCAGATAGTAGGGTAGATTACCCTGATTACGCTCATAAGGTTGCTCGAAAAGTAAAAATTGGCAAAAATAATGTTGGAATTTTAGTTTGTGGATCTGGAATGGGGATGAATATAGCTGCAAATAAACATAAGAACATTCGAGCAGCTCAATGTTTTAATTTAAAATCAACAAAATTATCAAGATTGCATAATGATGCAAATATCATTACACTAGGTTCAAGGTTGTTAACTAAAAAAAATGCTTTAAACTGTATTAGTGTTTTTTTAAATACTAAATTTGAAGGTGGTAGACACTTAAAAAGAATTAAAAAAATATAATGTCTAGTGAAAAAAATTATATAAACGATAGCTATAAAAGTTTTTTTGAAGACAGTTTGTCTTCAAAAGACCCAGATCTTTATAAAGCAATTCAAGATGAACTCTTGAGACAACAACAACATATAGAATTAATTGCTTCAGAGAATATTGTTTCTCAAGCTGTTTTGGAGGCTCAAGGTTCAGTTCTAACTAATAAATATGCTGAAGGTTACCCTGGTAAAAGATATTATAATGGATGTGAACATGTTGACGTTGCTGAAAATTTAGCAATAGAAAGATTAAAAAAACTTTTCAATTGTAAATTTGCTAATGCTCAGCCACACTCAGGAGCACAAGCTAATGGTGCTGTATTTTTGGCACTGTTAAAACCTGGTGATACTTTTATGGGAATGAGTTTAAATTCAGGAGGTCATATTACTCATGGTTTAAAAATTTCAATGTCAGGAAAATGGTTCAATCCAATAGGGTATGATGTTGACAAAAAATCTGAACTTATCGATTATGATAATGTTGAAAAACTTGCTTTAGAACATAAACCAAAATTGATAATTGCAGGTGGAAGTGCTTATTCCAGAGTTATAGATTTTAAAAGATTTAGAGAAATTGCTGATAAAGTTGGAGCATATCTAATGGTTGATATGGCACATTTTTCAGGTTTGGTTGCTGGAAAGGGATATCCAAACCCATGTGACTATGCTCATGTAGTAACATCTACTACTCATAAAGTTTTTAGAAGTGCAAGGGGTGGAATAATTTTGACTAATCACGAAGAATTATCAAAAAAATTTAACACAGCAGTTTTTCCTGGCTACCAAGGTGGTCCATTAATGCATGTCATTGCAGCTAAGGCAGCTGGTTTTTTAGAAGCTCTTCAGCCTGATTTTCAAGACTATATTAAATCCGTTTTAGCAAATGCAAAAATTTTAGCAGAAACTTTAAAAAATAATGGTTTTAAAATTTATTCTGATGGTACAGATACACATCTTATGTTGGTTGACTTACGTCCTTACAATGTAAAAGGTAACCTAGCTGCTGAAAGTTTATCAAGAGCCAATATTACGTGTAATAAAAATGGTATTCCTTTTGATACAGAAAAGCCAATGGTAACATCTGGTATAAGACTAGGAACTCAAGCTATTACAACACGTGGTTTTGGTTTAAATGAATGTAAGAAAGTGGGTGAGTTGATTACAAAAACTCTTAAGGGATTATCAGAAAACCCAGATGACAACGGTAAAATAGAAGAAGAAGTGAAAAATGAAGTTATTGCTTTAACTTCATCATTTCCGATATATAAGAATCTTTAATTAATGATTTGCCCCTGCGAAAAAAAAGGTGAGACCTCTGTTGTTGACTCACGTCCTACAGAAGATGGTACAGCTATAAGAAGGAGAAGAATGTGCGTATGCGGTGAAAGATTTACCACATTTGAAAGAATTCAATTCAGAGAGTTAATGGTAGTTAAAAAGAATGGAAGAAAATCTGCATTTGATAGAGATAAACTTTCTAAATCAATCTATATTGCTCTTAAAAAAAGACCTATTGATACTGGTACTGCTGAGAAATTTATTAGTAAAATTTCAAGAGCTTTAGAAGAACTTGGTCAAAGTGAAATTTCAACAAGTACAATTGGTACAATGGTTATGGAGGGTTTAAAAGAATTAGATCCTGTTGCTTATGTTCGTTTTGCATCTGTTTATCGTAACTTCAGGGAAGAACAAGACTTTGTTCAATTCGTGGACAAGATAGATGTCTTCAAAAAAAAATAAATTTTCAAAAAAAGATAAACTATTCATGGAGATTGCCTTGGACTTGGCTAGATCTCGCGAAGGTTTAACAGGAACAAATCCATCTGTTGGATGTGTAATAGTTAAAAATGATAATATTATTTCAATTGGTCAAACTTCTTATAATGGTAGGCCCCATGCAGAATTTAATGCAATTAAAAATTGTAATACGAAACTTAATGGTGCAAAAATGTATGTCACATTGGAACCATGTAGCCACCATGGTTTAACTCCACCATGTACAAATGAAATAATTAAATCAAAAATATCTGAAGTAGTTTACGCACTTGAAGATACCGATAAAAGGGTAAGAAAAAAAAGTTTTAAAATTTTAAAATCTCATAAAATTAATGTCTCGATAGGTCTTCTAAGAGATAAAGTAAAAAAATTTTATATTCCATATTTTTTTAATAGAAAAAATAAAAAGCCTTTTGTTACAGGTAAGATAGCTATTTCAAAAAATAAACTTATTTATAGTAAATTCAAAACAAAAATAACTAACCAGTATTCTGATAAATTTACTCATTTATTAAGATACAAAAACGACTCAATAATGACATCAAGTAAAACTGTAAATATTGATGACCCTAAATTAAACTGTAGAATAAAAGGTTTTGAAAAATTTTCTCCAGTAAGAATTATTTTAGATAAAAACTTAATTCTAAACAAAAATACTTATATTTTTAAGTCTGCTAATAAGAAAAATACTATCGTTTTTTATAATAAAGCAAATAAATCAAGAATTTCTATGTTTAAAAAAAAGAAAATAGAACTAATTAAATCAAAATTAAATAACAGTAAGTGCTTAGATGTAAGACTAATTATAAAAAAACTCTATTCTTTAGGTTTTAGAAATACATTAGTTGAAGGGGGCGATCTTCTCACAACAAACTTATTAAAGGATAAAATATTTAATGAATTCTATTTATTCAAAAGTCAAAAGAAACTGCCAACTAATTCAGATTTTGTTAAATTTAATGGATTAAATGTCTTAAATAAAAAATATTCATTTAAACAAAAACTTAATTCCTATGGAAAAGATTCAATAACTCATTATAACAAATAATATGTTTAATGGAATTATTTATAATCAAGGGTCTATTTCTAAAATAGTCAAAAGAGATAAGGGACTTAATATTTTTGTAAAAAGTAACCTTAAAGTTTCAATTAAAGATATGGGTTTATCTGTGGCTTGTGACGGCGTGTGCTTAACATTAATTTCTTTAAAAAAAAAAAACATGGAATTTTATCTTTCAAATGAAACAATCAAACGATCAAAGTTTAAATTTTTAAAAACTAAAGATATTATAAACTTAGAATTGCCCTTAAAATACGGTACTAAAATTTCAGGACATATATGTCAGGGCCATGTAGACACTGTTGGTAAAGTTTTGATGATATCTAAGGTTGATAAATCATATGTTTTTGAATTCGAAATTCCTAAGAAGGAGAGAAAACACTTAATAGAAAAAGCATCTATAAGTGTAAATGGTATATCTCTTACTATTTCAAAAGTTACAAGAAAAGGATTTCAAATTTGGATTATCCCTCACACATATAAAGAAACAAATTTATCTTCTTTAAAGAAATCAAGCTTAGTTAATATTGAGATAGATATCTTATCTAAATACGTTAGAAATTATTTTAATGAAAAAAAATAATTTTGCTAAAATTGAACAAATTATCAATGTAGCTAAAAAGGGTGGTATGTTCATCCTTGTAGATGATGAAAAAAGAGAAAATGAAGGTGATTTAGTTATTTCTACCTCAGATACTAATGCAAAAAATATAAATTTTATGGCTAGGTATGGACGTGGATTAATTTGTCTTGCTCTAGATAGCGTCCAGGCAAAAAAATTAAATTTAAGTTTAATGTCGCCTATTAATCAATCTAGAAATAAAACTGCATTCACAATTTCAATAGAGGCAAAAAAAGGAATAACTACAGGAATTTCTGCAAAAGATAGATCTAGGACAATTAAAATTGCATCAAAAAAAAATGCAAACAAAAACGACATTGTTTCTCCTGGTCATATTTTTCCAATTATAGCTAAAGATGGTGGAGTATTAGTTAGAGCAGGACATACAGAGGCATCAGTAGATATATCTAGATTAGCTAAAAAAAATAATTCAGCAGTTATATGTGAAATTATGAATGAAGATGGGACAATGGCAAAAGGTGAAAATCTTTTTAATTTCGCAAAAAAACATAAACTTAAAATTGGAAAAATTGAAGATCTAATTGCTTACAGACTTAAAAAAGAGAAGTTAATACGTTTAAAAAAGCAAAGTATTATTGAGGTTAAAGATCAAAAATATAAAATAAGAATATATGAAAATTTATTGGATGGTGCTGAGCATTTTGCATTAATAAAAGGAAATATAAAAAAAGGTGTTACACCTAGAGTTAGAGTAATATCATCAAATGTAGTTCAGAATTATTTAATCAGTCAGCAATTGCCAAATTCGTTTAATAAAACTTTAAATTATTTTAAAAAATATTCGTGTTGTGTTTTAGTTTTTATAAAAGATTCTAATCTTCGATCTGTTACACAAACTCTGAAAGATTACAAAAATAAAGAATTTTATAAAAGAGGTAATGATAAACTAATAAGAAATTACGGAATTGGCGCTCAAATAATTAAAGATTTAAAAATTAAAAATATGATATTGATTACCAAGTCACCAAAAAAGGTTATTGGATTAGAGGGATATGATATAAAGATTACTAAACAGGAATTAATTTAATGAAAAAAAAATATTTAATAGTTATTGCAGATTATTATAAGGATATATCAAAAGGATTACTAAATAGTGCACTAAGTTTAATTCCAAAAACAAACATAGTTAAAATTATATCTGTTCCTGGAGTATTTGAAATACCAGTTACAATTTCAAAAAATATAAAAAAGTATGATGCATTTTTGGCACTCGGGTGTGTTATCAAGGGACAAACACCACATTTTGATTTTATTTCTAACGCATCAACAAATGCGATAATGAACTTATCTGTAAATAGCAAAAAGCCTGTTGGTAACGGCATAATTACATGTCTTAATATGAAGCAAGCGAAAGCAAGAAAACGAAAAGGTGCTGAAGCAGCTAAAGCTGTAATTTCTATTTTGTCTCAAAAATGAGAACACATTTTAATCCAAAAAATAATCCAAGAGTTATAATTATTCAAAAATTATATGGTAAATTTTATAATGATGATGATATTTTAGAATTCCCAAAACACCGGTTTAAAAAATTTATAAAAGATATAGTAACAGGAACCATAGAAAGAAATGATCTTATATTAGATGAATTGAATACGAAACTCGGTGATGATTTTGTGTTTGAAAATCTAGATAAAGTCTTTCAAACTATCCTTAAGGCAGCAACTTATGAATTTATGTATAAGCCACAATTGTCTCTAAATATTATCATCAAAGAATATTTAAATTCATCTAATTTTTTTTTAGAAAATTCTCAGACAAAATATCTAAATGCATTACTAGATAATGTTGGAAAAAAATTGAGATCTAAAAATGCATGAATCTGAATTAATTAAAAATTATTTTTCAAAGATCTCAAAAAAAAATAAATCTGCTCTAAACTTAAATGATGATGTTTTTTTCGACAAGAAAAAAGGTATAATTATTTCTGTTGATACTTATAATTTAGGTTACCATTTTATTAACTTTAAACACCCTGATTTAGTTATTAAAAAAATTTTGAGATCTTCTATCTCTGATTTAATTTGTAAAGGAGTGTTCCCAAAATTTTATTTTATTGCTGGCTCAGGCAATAAGAAGACTTTTTCAAAAAAAAACTTATCTTTAATTTCAAAGTCTCTAACACAGGAACAAAATAAATATAATATTTCTCTATGTGGTGGTGATACGACATTTTCTAATAAAGTTAGCTTTACTATTACATCGCTAGGTTATTCAAAAAAAATTGTTTATAGAAATAAAGCTCTGATAAATGACGATATTTATGTGACAGGTGATTTGGGCGATAGCTTTATGGGTTTACAAATTTTAAAAAACAAAATTAAAGTATCCAATAAACTAAAAAAATATTTTTCTCAAAAATATTATCTACCCGATATACGAATAAAATTGACTAAAAAGTTATTAAACTTTGCAAATTCTTCGATTGATTTGTCTGATGGTCTGATTGAGGATTTGAATAAAATGATAAACAATCAAAATTTATCATATACCTTGTATGAAAATAAAATACCAATTTCAAAGAATTTGTTAAAAATAATAAAAATGAAGACCATGAAAAAGATTAAATTGGTATCTAATGGTGATGACTATCAAATTTTATTTACTGCAAGCAAAATTAAATCCAGAATCATAGCCCAAACATCTAAAAATCTTGGTATTAAAATTTCTAAAATAGGTAAAATTTGTTCTAATAAAAAAAGATCAGTAATTATTGATGAAAAAGGTAAGGAAATAGTGCTTAAAAATAAAGGTTATGTTCATCAATTCTAAAAGTTAATCATTGTCTTTTTTAGCTTTTTTTGTATTGTGCGGGCTTAAAATTTAACAACCAACAACATTAAGGTTTTCATGAGTTCAATAGTCGAAACAATTTTATTATATACAATAGCAGCAGGCCTCTTATCCATTGTCTATGGATTTTTCACTGGAAAAAATATTCTTAGTTCAAGCGCAGGTAACAAAAAAATGCAAGAGATTGCATCCGCTATTCAAATTGGTGCTAAAGCATATTTGGCAAGACAATATAAAACAATAGCAATTGTTGGTGTTGTTGTTTTGGTAATTGTTAGTATAGCTTTTAGTCCCTTAGTTGGTGCAGGATATTTAATTGGTGCTGCTTTATCAGGTATTGCAGGTTATGTTGGAATGTTAGTTTCTGTTGAAGCTAATGTGAGAACAGCAGAGGCTTCAAGAAGAGGTTTGGCTCAAGGCCTTTCCGTTGCTTTTAAATCAGGAGCCGTAACTGGTATGCTAGTTGCTGGTTTAGCATTATTGTCAATTGCCGTTTATTACTATCTCTTATTAAAATTAAATGTTGATGAAAGAGAAATTGTTAATGCCCTTGTTGCATTAGGGTTTGGTGCTTCTTTAATTTCAATTTTTGCAAGGTTAGGTGGGGGAATTTTTACAAAAGGAGCTGATGTAGGTGCTGATTTAGTAGGAAAAGTAGAAGCAGGTATCCCAGAAGATGACCCAAGAAATCCAGCCGTCATAGCTGACAATGTGGGAGATAACGTAGGAGATTGTGCAGGTATGGCAGCTGACTTATTTGAAACATATGCAGTAACTATTGTTGCTACGATGGTTTTATCATCAATCTTCTTTGTGGGTGATTTAAATATGATGATTTATCCATTAAGTATTGGTGCTGCATGTTTGCTAACTTCAATACTTGGTACTTTTTTTGTTAAATTAGGTAACAGTAAAAATGTTATGAATGCTTTGTATAAAGGTTTCGTAGTATCTGCTGTAGCGTCATTAGTAATTTTATGGCCTGTGACAGACCATGTAATAGGTTTTGCAAATGAATATACAGTTAATGGCAAAACTTTTAATGGCATGAACCTGTACTATTGTGGTGTAATTGGTTTAGTAATTACAGGATTATTAATCTGGATAACAGAATATTACACAGGTACCAATTACAGACCTGTTAAATCTGTTGCTTTATCATCAACAACTGGACATGGAACAAATGTTATTCAAGGATTAGCTGTATCAATGGAGGCTACAGCAATTCCAGCTCTAATAATTGTTGCAGGTATTCTTATCACAAATTCCATTGCTGGTCTTTTTGGTATAGCCATCGCTGTAACTACGATGCTTGCATTAGCTGGTATGGTTGTTGCATTAGATGCATACGGACCGGTAACAGATAATGCTGGTGGTATAGCTGAGATGTCTAATTTAGATAAAAAGGTTAGAAAAACTACCGATGCATTAGATGCAGTTGGTAATACAACTAAAGCAGTGACAAAAGGATACGCAATAGGATCAGCTGGTCTAGGTGCCTTAGTTTTATTTGCTGCTTACACAGAGGATATTAAACATTTCTCAAAAGAAGCTGGCTCAGCTCTTGAGGGTATAGTTGTAACTTTTGATTTATCAAATCCTTATGTCGTAGTGGGCTTGTTGATAGGTGGTATGCTTCCTTACTTGTTTGGCTCAATGGGAATGCAAGCAGTAGGTAGAGCTGGTGGAGCAGTAGTAGTTGAAGTTAGAAGACAGTTTAAAAAATATCCTGGTATAATGAAAAGAAAACAAAAACCCGATTATGCAAAATTAGTTGATCTATTAACTGTAGCTGCAATAAAAGAGATGATTGTACCATCACTATTACCAGTGCTTTCTCCTGTCGTTTTATATTTCATTATTTTATCAATAGGTGGTCAAATTGCAGCTCTTGCTGCAGTTGGTGCAATGCTATTAGGTGTGATCATAACTGGGTTATTTGTTGCAGTATCAATGACAGCTGGTGGCGGCGCATGGGATAATGCGAAAAAATATATAGAAGACGGAAACCATGGTGGAAAAGGTTCTGAAGCACATAAAGCTGCTGTTACTGGAGATACAGTTGGCGATCCTTATAAAGATACAGCAGGACCAGCAGTTAATCCAATGATTAAAATTACTAATATTGTTGCTTTACTTTTATTAGCAGTTATCGCTGGCTAATTTCTTTACGTTTTTTGGCCCTCTGTCCAAGGGGGTCATTCATTTTTTGTCTCATACTTGACATAAAGTCATATATGAACGAATTTCTTTCAAATCCTGATTGAGTTGTAGCTTCAACTATTTTTATATTTTCCATATCTTCTTTATCATAAAATTCTTTTTTTTTAAGTATCCCATAATTATCAATTTCTAATACTAAAACATTATTCTTAAAAATTATCATTCTACCAAGATTTTTTAATTTTGACTGAGTTTGTTTTCTCTCAATATAAATCCATATATCATTATCAAATTTACTTTTAGTGGAAGGTGATCCGAGAGTTTTTTTAATATCATTTTTGTTACTTTTATTAACTATTAGAGAGACTTGCTTTTCTTTTAAAAATGGAACTCCATGATGTTTTACAACAGGTTTAAAAGAACAATTTGTAACTATTAATGAAAAAAAAATTATATATAATGTTTTATGCATGAAACAAAAATATCTATATCTTTATAATAATTTAATAAATTACACTAGAAATAAAGATTTATACAAAAATTTAAACAGAGAAGATAATTTTTCTGATCGATTAACCTTATTTTTACTCCATTTTTCTTTTTTTCTTAAAAATTACAAAAATGATGAAAATAAGAGTGTGTTACAGGAAATTTATGATTTTAATTTTCGTCAGCTTGAATTGAGTATTAGGGAAATTGGTTATGGTGACCAATCTATTAATAAAAAAATGAAGGATTATATTAATTTATTCCATTCAATGGTTTCAGAGATACATTTTTGGGAAGATTTATCTAAATCTGACAAATTAAAAAAAATTTCAGGTTTTTTGAGCGATTTTGGAAATATCGAATATTTACTTGATTATTTTGAGAAATATAATGACGATTTATCAAAAAAAACTTTGAATTCTTTATTAAAAAGTGTAAGTAACCCATAATTATGGCTGTACCTAAACGAAAACAAACCCCGTCACGAACTGGGATGAGAAGAGCTCAAACTATGAAATATTCAACTAAAAATATAGTTGAAGACAAAAAATCAGGTGAATATAGACTTTCCCATCACCTTGATTTAAAAACTGGTATTTATAAGGGAAGACAAGTTTTAGACCCAAAAGAATAGTATAATATATCATTGAAATGTCTGATTTAATTAAAATTGCAGTCGATGCAATGGGAGGTGATGGTTCACCAAAAAAAATCATTGATGGTATCGTTTTAAATAACAAATCAAATAAAAATATTTTTTATAAAATCTTTGGTGATAAGAATCAAATTTTTCAATTAATAAATGATAAAATTGACAACAAATTTTACGAAATTATTCACACAGATAAAGTAATAAAAAGCACCGATAGTCCTCTAGAGGGAGCAAAGAGGGGTAAAGAAACTAGTATGTGGCTTGCTATCCAGAGTGTTAAAGAAAAAAAGGCTGATATTGTTATATCAGCTGGAAACACTGGTGCCTTATTAGTTGTTGCCAAACTAAATTTAAAAATGATTGAAAATATAGATAAACCAGCCTTGTCTGCACTTTGGCCAAATAAAATCGGGATGAGTGTAGTATTAGATTTAGGTGCAAATATTGAATGTAGTTCGAAAAATTTGATGGATTTTTCAATAATGGGTGCTGCTTTGTATACATCACTTTACCCTGATGAAAAACCTAATGTAGCATTGTTAAATATTGGATCTGAAGAATTAAAAGGAAATGAAACAATAAAAGAAACTTTCCAAATTTTAAATGAAAAAAATTCCAAAAATTATAATTTTGCAGGATATATCGAGGGTAATCATCTAATGGATGGTGATGTTAATGTTATTGTATCTGATGGTTTCACAGGAAATGTAGCCTTAAAAACTGCTGAAGGTACCGCAAATTTCATTACCAGTGAATTAAAAAAAACAATGACTGGAAATTTTATGGGTAAAATTTCTTCATTATTAAATATATCAAATCTTAAAAAATTTAAAAAAAGATTAGATCCTAGATTGTATAATGGAGCAATTTTTATTGGTCTAGACTCACCAGTTGTTAAAAGTCATGGTGGAACTGATTATATTGGTTTTTCAAATTCTCTAGATGTTTGTCATAGAATTGTAAAAGGTAATTTGATAGAAAAGATAAAGCATAATATTTAAAATATGAGAATAAACTTAACTAAAAAAGACTTAGTTAATTTAGTTTATATGCAGCTTGGTTTTTCAAAACAAATTTCTGAGAGTCTTTTAGAAGATTTTTTAGCGACAATAGTTAAAAATATTAAGTCTGAAAAAAAATTGAAATTATCAAAATTTGGTACGTTTTCTATAAGACAAAAAAAATCAAGAATAGGGAGGAATCCTAAGACCAAGGAGTCAAAAGTAATATCTAGTAGGGAAGTTGTTTTGTTTAAACCCTCAAAAGAATTCAAAGAATTTATTAATATGAAAGAAAATGGATAAATCTGAAAGTGCTTACAAAACTATTGGAGAAGTTGCAAAAATTTTAAAACTACAAGCAAATAAAAAAGGCATTCTCCCAACCCATGTAATTAGATTTTGGGAGAAACAATTTAAACAAATTAAACCCAAGATATTAAACTCTAACAGAAGATATTATGATGAAAAAACGATTAATCTTCTGAAGAAAGTTAAATTCCTTTTAAAGGAACAAGGTATGACAATTAATGGTGTAAAAAAGATACTAAATAATGAAGCTTCTTTAGAGCTTGACGAAATTGCAGATAAATCTATAAGAGCTGAGAATTTAAAAAAAAAACTAATTAAAATTTCTAAAATTATAAAAAATTTGAAATAATATGGCAAAAAAAACTCATATTAAGGTACGACTTGTTCCTGAGGCTAAGCCTGAAAGTTCTTTCTTCTATTACGTAAAAAAGCCTGCAGGTGGTGAAAAGGCTAAGGTTAAACTTTCAGCAAAAAAATATAATCCTGATACAAGAAAACATGAATTGTTTGTAGAAAAGAAGTTACCTCCGCACAGTAAATAATTATTTCTTTTTAAAGTTTTTTTTTTCGTATTCAATATAAGCCCAAATCATATTCTTCCATATTCTATTTGTTATTTTTGGGTCAATTTTAATTTTAAGGGATTTTTTTTTTATATTTCTTAAAATAATATTTATTCTTTTGTGATCGATAATTTGATTTTTTTTGTCTTTTAATTCTAGAACTTTATTAACAAGATTTGTTCTTTTTTTTATAATTTTGATGAGAGAATTATCAATCTTATCTAATTCAATTCTAATTTTACTTAATTTTTTTCTTTTTAAAGGCGACATTTATATAATTGGATTTTTAAAAAAATATTATATTTAAACCCTTATGTACACTGTTAATGCAAAAATTAATAATCAATTGTCTTTATGGTTAATTACAATGTTTTTTATCATTTCTATTATGATTGCAGTTGGTGGTTTGACTAGACTAACTGACTCTGGTCTTTCAATAACAGAATGGCAATTATTTTCTGGACTGTTTCCTCCTCTAAATCAGAACGATTGGATATTATACTTTAATTTATACAAAGAAATTCCTGAATATAAATTACAGAATTTCAATATGACATTAGAAGAATTTAAAGTTATTTTTTGGTGGGAATGGGCGCACAGGTTTTTAGGTAGAGTAATAGGCTTATTTTTTCTGATTCCACTTCTATATTTTTCCTTTAAAATAAAAATCTCAAAAATACTAGATTTGTACTTCATTTTTTTCCTTATTTGTTTCCAAGGATTTATTGGTTGGTATATGGTCAGTAGTGGTTTAGTTGATAGGGTAGATGTTAGTCACTTTAGATTATCTGTTCATTTATTAATTGCTTTTTTAATTTTATCATTAATTTTTTGGAATTACTTAAAATATCAAAATTATAAAATAATTGGTAATGGAATAAATTTAATTGTTCCATTTATATTTTTAGTTTTGATATTAATACAAATTGTAATTGGTGCCTTTGTCTCAGGAATGGATGCTGGAAAAATTTATAATTCTTGGCCTTTGATGGGAAATACTTATTTTCCTAATGATAATAATGTCAAAAATTTAATTAAATTATCCGCTTTTAGTGATCCATCATTAGTTCAGTTTATTCACAGAAATCTGGCGTATCTAATTGGATTATTTTATGTGATGATATTTTTTAAAGTGTATAAAAATAAAATTACTAAGCTTTATAGACCAATTAATATTTTAGGATTTTTTATAATCTTGCAGATTATTTTAGGAATTTTCACCATTATACTTGGTGCACAGATTTATATTGCTGCTGCACACCAAGTAAGTTCGATTTTTTTAGTGACTTCTTCTATTTATTTTTTATTTATAAATACCAAAACTAACTGACTGCTTTAAGCTTACCTTTTGAGGATTTATTTAAAGCTTGATCTAAATCTTCAATAATATCATCAATGTGCTCGATACCAATACATAATCTAACGTAACTTTGTGTTACACCGGATGCAGCAAGTTCTTTTTTATTTAATTGGCTGTGTGTTGTACTTGCTGGGTGGATAGCTAAACTTCTAGCATCTCCAATGTTGGCAACATGATAAAACATTTTTAAAGCCTCAATAAATCTTTTACCGGCATCAATACCACCTTTTAGCTCAATACCAACCATAGGTCCATTTCCACCCTTAAGATATTTTTTTGCTCTATCAGCAATAAGTTTATCATGTTCGGTAGAATAAATAACTTTAGTTACTTCTTTATGCTTTTTCAGAAAATTTACAACGTATTCAGCGTTAGTACAATGTTGTCTCATTCTTAAAGCAACTGTTTCAAGTCCTTGGATGATAGCAAAAGCATTATCGGGGGAACATGCTGAACCTAAGTCTCTTAACAAACAAACTCTAGCTCTAACTGCAAAAGGAACATTTGCTCCAGTAAGTTCAGGCACGTCCTTGCCCCAAACAGCTCCACTATAACTAGGATCTGGTTTGTTAAACAATGGTTGTCTTTTAGGATCTGCAGTCCAATCAAAATTACCACTATCAACAATACTCCCTGCAATAGCAGTACCGTGTCCACCAATATATTTAGTTAATGAATGAATTACTATAGCGGCACCATGCTCAATTGGTTTACATATAACAGGAGCAGCGGTATTATCCATTATAAGAGGTATGTTGTATTTTCGACCAATATCTGAAACCTCTTTAATTGGAAATACACGTAAATATGGATTTGGTAAAGTTTCTCCATAAAAAGCTCTAGTCTTATCATCTATTTTTTTTTCAAAATTTTTAGGATTTTTTGGATCAGCATATCTTATTTCAATACCAAGTTTACTTAAGGTATGAGTGAATAAAGATACTGTTCCTCCATATAAATCTGTAGAACTTACAATATTATCACCAGCTTGAGCTACATTTAATACCGAAAATAATGAAGCAGTTTGTCCAGATGCTACGGTTAGACAGGCTAATCCACCTTCAAGAGCTGCGATTCTTTTTTCCAATACATCATTTGTAGGGTTCATTATTCTTGTATAGATGTTACCAAACTCTTTTAATGCAAATAGATTAGCTGCATGATCTACACTTTGAAACTGATATGATGTAGTTCTATAAATTGGTACAGCAACAGCATTGGTTGAAGGGTCACTTCTATATTCACCACCATGCACTGCAATGGTCTCAGGATTATTTCTTTTTGTACTCATTACACACTCCTTTTTTAGTGCTTTAACTTAATATAAGGCGCACAATATAGTTCAAATGCCTACCGATTATTTATGAAAATTCCTTTTTAGCAGTTTAAAGCCCGCAATAGGATCAAATCGGCAGAATACTTTTATCAAATTAATACCTATTTTCAAGGTAAATATAAAATTGACTTTGATTTTAATAATAGTATTAATCCACGCACAATGACAAAATTCCTTAAAAAAGACCAAATAACATCATCTTGGTATGAAATTGATGCAACTAATGCTGTTGTAGGTAGATTAGCTACAGTTGTATCAAATATTATTAGAGGGAAAAATAAAACAACATATACCCCACATATGGATGATGGTGATTTTGTTGTTGTTAAAAATATTGAACAAGTAAAATTTACAGGAAAAAAATTCCAGGATAAAAAGTATTACAGACATACAGGTCATCCCGGAGGAATTAAGATTGCAACACCTGAAAAATTACATGTAAAAAAACCGGGTGAAACTTTAAAACTTGCAGTTAAAAGAATGCTGCCTGGCGGTGTTTTAGGTCGTAAACAATTAACTAAATTAAAAATTTATGCAGGTAATGATCATCCGCATTCTGCGCAAAATCCTAAAATTATAGAATTAAACAAATTGAACAGTAAAAATTTAGCTAGAAATTAATATGATAAATACTCAAACATCCTCAAAATCACCTAAACTTAAATTAGATTTTAAAGATAGTAAATATGCAACTGGTAGAAGAAAAACTTCTATTGCGAAAGTTTGGTTAAAAAAAGGATCTGGTAAAATATATGTTAATGGAAAATTATTTAGTGATTATTTTGCAGACGAAACGCATAAAATGCAAATTACAAGACCTTTTGAGGTTATAAATCAGTCAACAGTGTATGATGTTAGATGTAGTGTTAAAGGTGGTGGACCTACTGGCCAAGCTGGTGCAATGGTTCATGGGATATCTAAAGCATTAGTTTTATTTGATGAAAAATTAAAAGGTACATTAAAAACAGAAAAACTTACCACCAGAGACTCTCGAGCGGTTGAGAGGAAAAAGCCTGGTAGAAGAAAAGCTAGAAGAAGCTTTCAATTCTCTAAAAGATAATTTTTTTTTAATATTTAACTGTTATAATATAAAATGCCTAAGCTTAATGCGTTAGTCGCTGGATCAACTGGATATATTGGTACTCAATTAATTAAGATATTAGTTAAGCACAAATATATAAATATAAAATATTTATGTGGTAATTCTTCGGTAGGTAAGAGTGTTGCTTCTTATGAAAAGTCACTATCAAAATATAAATTACCTAAAATTAAAAAATTTAATAAAAATTTATTAAATAACGTTGATATAATTTTTACTGCTTTACCAAATGGTGAAGCTCAAGATATATCTAAACATCTCAATAAAAAAAATATTTTAATTGATTTATCTGCAGATTTTAGACTGGAAAAATCGTCAGAATATCATAAATGGTATAAGCAGAAACATCGAGCAGTTAAACTTATAAAAAAAAGTATTTATTCTCTTCCTGAAATTAATAGAAAAGAGCTTAAAAAGTATAATATTATCTCAAGTCCTGGTTGTTATCCAACATCTATTCTTTTGCCTCTAATTCCTTTATTTAATAAAAATTTTATTAATTTTAAAAATATTATAATAGACTCAAAATCTGGCTTTTCTGGTGCTGGAAGAAGTGTTCATAAAAAATATAAAAATAAAAATTTATATGAATCTTTAAGTGCATATGGTGTTGGTAATCATCGGCATAATTCAGAAATTGATCAGATGTTAAAAAAATTTACTAAGAAAAAAATTGAGGTAAGTTTTACACCTCATTTATCTCCAATGTTTAGAGGAATTCTAAGTACAATTTACTTAGATTTGAATAAAAATGTAAATCAATCAAAGGTCATAAGTTTGTTATCTAAATTTTATAAAAAAGAAAAGTTTGTTAAGATTTCTAAATCAAATACTCTAATAAGCACAAATGATGTTATTAACACGAATAATTGTCTAATTTCAGTCTGTAAATCTAAATTTAGAAATAAAATTATAATACTTTCAGCAATAGACAACCTTATAAAAGGTGGAGCAGGGCAAGCAGTTCAAAGTTTAAATAATAGACTTAAATATCCTGAAACAACTGGATTATTATGAGGATAACATTAAGTTTATTTTTACTATTATTGCTTAATAATTGTTCTTTAAATAAAGATTCTCAATATTGGACAGAAGACACTAACAAGAAGAAGTATGAGCAAAAAAAACTTTCAAAAATATTAAAAAAATCAAAAAATATAACTAGTATGACATTGGAAGAATATAAAATATATATAGAAGACTATACAAAAAAAAGTAATTATCCTGATATTAGTAAATGAAAAAAGTATTTAATATTGCTGTAGTTGGCTTAGGTCAGGTAGGATTATATCTTCTAAATGAACTAAAAAATAAGAGAAAAAATTTAGAATTTATAACTGGAAAAAAAATTAATGTTGTCGCTATATCAGCTAAAAATATTAAAAAAAAAAGAAAGTTTAAAATAAATAAAAAAATTTTTTTTACAAATCCTCTAGAGATATTCAAAAAAACTAAGGTTGATATTTTATTTGAAGCTATAGGATTGTCAGATGGGATTTCTAAAAAAGTAGTTGAAACTGCTTTAAAAAATAAAATCCATGTTATAACTCCTAACAAAGCATTAATTTCAAAACATGGAGATGAATTAGCTAAGCTTGCTGAAAAAAATAAAGTTAACTTAGAATTTGAGGCTTCCGTTGCGGGAGGTATACCGATATTAAAATCAATTAAGGAGGGATTAGCTACAAATAAAATTTCAAAAATTCATGGAATTTTAAATGGTACTACTAATTATATTTTATCTGAAATGGAGAATACTAACCAGTCCTTTGAGAGAGTTCTTAAAAAAGCCCAGACTCTTGGCTATGCCGAACCTGGTAATCCCAAACTTGATTTGAATGGTTTTGATGCATTTGCAAAAGTACGAATTTTATCAGCACTAGCTTTTAATAATAAAATTTCGAAACATAAATGCATTATGGAAGGAATAGAAAATATAGATTTAAAGGATATTAAGATCGCTGATCAATTAAATTTAAGAATTAAGTTATTAGGCATTTCTGAAATTATAAATAATCAATTGTTTGAAACAGTTCATCCATGCTTGGTTAGTAAGAACTCATATATAGGGAATGTTAGTGGTGCAATGAATGCAGTAATAACACAAGGTAAACCTGTAGGTGAAAGTATTTTACAAGGAGAGGGGGCTGGTCCTGGTCCAACATCGTCAGCCTTACTTTCTGATTTAATATCCATTTTAAGAGGTAACTTAGGTAATCCTTTTGGAATATCTTCTTCTTTCAGAAAAAAAATAAAACCATTCAATAGCGGTTATTATACTAATTCTTTATATCTAAGATTTGAAGTTAAAGACAAACCTGGGGTTCTCTCTATGATCACTAATAGATTAGCCAAATATAAAATTTCAATCAAAAGAATTATTCAAACACCAGATAAAATAAAAAAAAGGGCTACAATCGTTATTATCACGCATAAGACATCAGAAATTAATTCAAAAAATTGTCTATCAATTTTTAAAAATAATAAAAATATTCTAAAATTTCCAATACTAATTAGACTTTATAATTAATGGAAATTTACATAAAAATTTTTGAAGTTATTTTTCCTGTTTTTTTTGTTATTGGTGTTGGATATTATTTAGGAAAAAAAAACCCCAAATTTGATACAAGTTTCATAACCGTTTTTGCTGGTAATATTGGTACACCAGCAATGATTTTCTATACTGTAACAACGACTGGAATTACATTAAATATTTTTATTCATTATTTTGTTTATGCATTAATAATGATAGGTGGGTTTGCTTTGATAGGTCTAATACTATTATTTCTATTAAAAAAAGACCTAAGTATGGAATTACCTCCTTTAATTTTGCCCAATACAGGTAATATGGGTATTCCAATTTGTCTTTTTGCTTATGGAACGCAAGGGTTAGGTATAGCTTCTGCTGTCGCTTCAGTTATTATTTTGTTTCATTTTACATTAGGTATTTTTTTGGCTAAAAAAAAATTTTCTTTAGATGTGGTTATTAAAAGTCCTCCTGTTTATGCTATAATAGTTTCTGTTTTTTTTTTATTTTTTAAAATTGAAACACCTTTATTTCTTGAAAACACAACATTCCTTCTAACATATGCAACAATTTTTTTAGTTCTTATGTCACTTGGTATAGCATTAACAAAACTAAAATTTTCATTAAAAGATTCAATATTACTGTCTTTATGCCGAGTGATATTGGGTCCTATAATTGCATTTATTATAATTTATTATTTTAACTTATCTGGATTTGCTGCAGGTGTCTTGTTAATACAAAGCGCTATGCCAAGTGCTATATTAAATTACCTAGTAGGTAGCATATACTCACCTAAAAAAATTGTAGACAGTATAGCTAGTACTATTGTTGTATCTACTATAATGTCATTTTTTACAATTCCAATTGTCGTATTCTTTGCTTTAAAATACTTCTTTTAAATTATATTCTTTTTTTATGAAGGCTATAATTCTTAATGCTTCAGCTTGGATGATTGTTCCAGTTATGGATGCTTTTGCTAAACATTTAAGTGTTTCGATGGATGTTTTCCAAATTGTTTGGGCTAGATATTTCTTTTCAGCATTTTTTACATTATCTATAATGTTAATTTTTTATAGAAGAACTCTTGTCTGGAGTAAAAATCCTAAATTACAATTGATCAGAGGTTTTGTTTTAGCCTTTTCTACTTTATGTTTTTTTTATGCAATTTCCATTATTTCACTTCCAAAAGCTTTAACCTTAGCATTTGTAGCACCTATAACTTGTACTGCTTTTTCTCCAATATTTCTAAACGAGAGGGTAGGTATTAGAAGATGGTCTGCTGTTTTAGTTGGTTTCTTGGGTGCTTTGATTGTAATTAGACCTGGTTTTATTGAAGTAAATTTAGCAACTTTAGCCGCAGTTTCTTGCGGAATTTGTTATGGGTTTTATTTTATTATAACTAGGAAATTAAGCACTTCTGATAATTCTTTTTTAACTTTGTTATTTACTAGTTTAGTAGGTTTATCAATATCAAGCTTATTTGCACCCTCTGTTTGGGTTAAACCATCTTTAACTGAGTGGTTTTTAATGGCTTTAATCGGCCTTATAGCTGCTGTAGCGCATCTTTTCTTAATATTGTCACTCAAATATGCTGATGCATCGAAATTAGCTCCTTTAGGCTACACGGAGATAATTACCAATATACTTATTAGTTACTATTTCTTTCATGAATTGCCGGATAATTGGACATATTTAGGTTTATTTATTATTGTTCTTAGTGGTTTATATATTTCCAGAAGAGAATATTTGCTTACTCGTTTTAATTAATAGTAATAAAATATTTACTAATATATAATATTTTACCTTAATATACACTTGTAAATTATTGAAATTGTTGAATTATTTATTTAATAAATATATATAAATAAAATAAAATATTTAAATTTAAATAAGAAAATCAACAATTAATTACTTTTATTTTTAAAATGGATAAAAGAAAAGTTCAGAGCTTTACAGATAAATAAAATAAAATAGTTAAAAGTGTTTAATATCAATAGTTTTGTAATTAATTAAACTTTATATTCAAAATAGTTATTTGAATAAGTCAGTAGGGGAACAAAAATCCATAAAAAATTCCTTGAAATTTGATTATAAAATGAGCCTTGTTATCATTGAAAAGTAGAGCAATGCAGTTACAGAATATATGTTTTAAACGGCCATAGAGGTACTTTAATTTGATAATTTTCGATATATAGTACAACTGAAGGGTGTATAGAAGTATTTATGCTAAAATACGCTTAAATATTAAAAAAACGTCCATTTTACATATATTTTTGACCTTAAAATACCTCTAAATAACCTTTAAATATCGACTTTTTCAGATCTTAATAAACTCAACTTTGTCTTAATTCCACCCTTTCCTGAGTATCCACCAAGGCCTCCATCCGATCGAATTACTCTATGACAGGGTATTTTGGGCGCATAAGGGTTTTTTCCACATGCATTAGCTACTGCACGAGCTGATTTAGGGCATTTTATAGCAATTGCAACTTCTTTATATGTTTTAACTGTTCCTTTAGGTATAGTTTTTAAGTAATTCCAAACTTTTAATTGAAATTTAGTTCCATTCATCCGTATGTAAGTTGTGATGAGAAAAAAACCACGTTTTTATGCACTTTTCAGTGCATAAAACAGTAGTTATAGGCACGTCGTTGACTCGCTATCGCCATGCCACCCGTCTCGCGCGTTCAGCGATCCCCCGCGAAACTTTCTGCCCTCTGAATTTGTTCCTTGCGGTTTTTCTTCAGCTGGCCAGTTAAGGGTTGCCCCTTAATTAATTCCAACTTATCAGCTTTATTGTTTATTTGTATCACTTTTTAGTTGTTTTTTTATTTTTTGGTAATGACCTGTGAATGATGGGGATAACTCTAATCACCAAAAATAAGTATAAAATAGCTTATTAAAAAAAAAATAAATAGAATTGACAAATATATTGTCTCTAAAGTTTTTCCAACCTTTTTATATTGAATAATGCTAAGGATTGCAAAAGCTATAGCGGTAATTAGAAAATAATTTGGTTCTATTAATCCGTTCATCGAAGCCATAGTTTATTTTTTAAACTATTGACATTTAAAATCACCTAATATATTACTAATGATAATTAATGGTTATCAATAGTTAAAATGAATAATATAATTTCAGACATAAACGCACTTAAGGAAGAAACTTTAATTAACTTAAAAAACTCAAAGGCTAATAATACAATAAGAGCATATAAATCAGATTTTAATGATTTTAGTTTATTTTGTTCAAAAAACGGTTTTAGAAACTTACCTTCTGAACCAAAAATTGTATCGTTATATTTAACACATTTATCAACTAAAAATATTAAAATGAGTACATTAAAGCGAAGACTAGTATCGATAGGAGTGATACATAGGCTGAAAGGGCATTATTTGGATACCAAACATCCTACAATTATTGAAAATATTTTGGGAATAAAAAGAAGGAAAGGTAGCTTTCAAAGAGCTAAAAAACCGATATTAATCAATAATTTAAAAAACATTATTAATGTAATAGATAATACAAATAATGAAGAAATAAAAAAATATAGAGATAGGTCAATAATTTTAATAGGCTTTTCAGGTGGTTTTAGAAGAAATGAAATAGTTTCATTAGACTACGAAGATTTAGATTTTGTAAGTGAAGGACTTAAAATTAATTTAAAAAGATCAAAAACTGATCAATTTGGTGAGGGAACTTTAAAAGCACTACCCTACTTTGATAACTCAAATTTCTGTCCTGTAAAATCTGTAAAAAAATGGATACAAATTTCAAATATTAATTCGGGTCCTTTGTTTAGAAGATTTGTCAGAGGATCAAAATTATCAGATAAAAGATTATCTAATCAAACAGTTGCCCTCCTTATAAAACAATACTTAAATTTAGCTGGTATAGACAATAAAAATTATTCTGGACATAGTCTACGGTCGGGTTTTGCAACATCAGCTGCAGCTTCAGGTGCAGAAGAGAGAAGTATAATGGCAATGACTGGTCACAAATCTGCTGAAATGGTAAGGAGATATATTAAAGAGGCAAATATATTTAAAAATAATCCACTAAATAAAATCAAATTATAAAAATTTAAACACGCATAAAGATTAAATCATCATGAATCCAGTTTATTATTTTATATTTATTATTTGTGAGATAATTATATAATTCAGATTTTAAAATCTCATTTATATTTAAATCATAATACTCTTTGATGTTAGGAGGTATAAATTCAACAACAATGATCTTAGGTTTATATTTTTCTAAATCAAAACCCTTTAATATATCAAGCTCTGAACCCTCGACATCAATTGAAATTAAATCAATTATTTGATTAGAATAAATGGTTTCAGATAAAATTTGATTTAAAGTTTTAGTTTTAATTTTTTGTACTTCTTTTGCACCAATACCACGTTTGTTATCTAGAGTATTTTTGGCAGATCGTTCGTGGAAAAAAAAAAGTTTTTTTTCTTCTGCTGTATTTGATACACATGCTTGAATATTAGTGTCTCTTTTTCTAAAATAATTAAATGCATCGATAACACTAAAATCAAGATCAATATTAATACCCTTCCAGCCGCGTTTATACAGTAAATAGGTGTTATTATTTATTAAAGGAAGATGACACCCAATATCAATATAAATTCCTTTTTTTTGACCTCGAAAAAAAAAATCTAAAGCTAGATCTACGCTCCAATTAGAGTATATTTTCTTCTTTCTAAAAAAACTTTTAATTTTATGTGAATAAAAATATATTAATTTAAATATATTCATATCTTTTGAATATAAATATTTTTTTTTAAGTTTTTCCTCAAATCTCATTTGAAAGAGATGTATTGTCACCTATCCTAATTACTTTCGATCCTTCTATATTGTAAATATATCTAAAAGGATCAATTATAATTGAATTCTTTGGATATTTAAATTTAGTAAAATCAGGATGTTTTGTTCCAATAAAAAAAACATGGCTAATATTGCTGTTTTTCCAATTAAAAGAGTCCGATAAAATATCATAACTATCATCAACATATGGATCCCATGAAAAGACCTTATATCCCTTTTCTTCAAGTATATTCTGCAGTAATAATGATGGGCTACCTAATATTAAATTAGTTTCTGGTTTAAAGGTCTTTCCTAAAATATTAATTTGTCTATTACTTGAGTTTTCTATTATTAAGTTTGCTAACCAATCTGTTTGTTTCTCTCTCTGCATCATTATACTATCAAACCAGTCATAGGATAAATTTAATTTCTGAGATAGATGACTTAATGCAATATTATCTCTAGGATGACAACCTCCACCGTCTCCCATGCCACCAGACAAATAAGCACCGGAGATTAAACGACGTGTAGCAAGCTTTAGTCCATTAGTTACTTCATCAATATTGGTGTTTGGTAAATGATGGCAAGCTTCCATTATTGTATTTACAAAGGAAATTTTAGTTGAAATCATCGTATTGTATGAAACTTTAATTAATTCTGCATTTTCAATAGTAGTTTTATAAAAAGGTGAGTCGCAAATAGTTTTATAAAATTTTTGAGCTTTTAATGCAGCCTTTTCATCATCAACACCAAATAAAATAAATTCAGGATGTAAAAAATCTCTTATTGTTGAGCCCATTGCAATGAAAAAAGGATTGTAACAAAGTTTTGTATGTTGTCCTAATAAAGGTTTTATTTGACTACGTATTGTGCCAGGTAAAACTGTAGAGATAATAATCACAACTTTATCTTCACCATTTCTTTCAATAGCCTCAGATAAATCTTTTATTCCCGATTTTAAGTAGGTATAATCAAAATCTATTCTTTTTTTTGGTATTCTTGTTACACCCTCGTATTCTGGATCATGAGGTGTTTGAATTGGAACAAATATTATTTCCGAATTCTTTACTAAATTATCAATATTATTAATTTCTAATTTAGTATTGGGTAAAAATTTATCGACCCACTCTTCTTTGTATCTTATTTTTCTATTTTTAATATCGTCTAAAGTATCTTGAGATATATCATATCCAAAAATTTTATGACCTTTATCTTCAACAGCAAGACTTACTGGAAGTCCTAATTTTCCCAACCCTAAAAAACCAATATTCATAGACTAATTTAATTTAGATTTAATTTTAACAGAGTCTTTTATTCTATAATTTTTTGTTTTCAACCACATATTATAATCATGGATTAAATTATCGTCAGTAGCATTTTGTTTATATACAGAATCTTTTTCGTTTTCATAACTTTCAGCATGAAATTGGTGTATACGAACTTGGGATAAAAAATAATTTTTGCTAATCCGAGAAACCTCACATATCCACCAGTCAAGATACCAAAATCTAAAATATTCTGGAACTATATATCCTAATGTGACATACCAAGTATTATTAATAACCGGAAAAGCAGAATAATCTAAATTTTTATACTTTCTATCGCAGTTTATCCATACACATAAAGGATTTACATCTAGATTTCTTGAAAATTCATTTTCTAATATATTGTCCCAATTCTTTGTAATTAATATTAGGTCATCATTAATTGGAAAAATAATTTTACCCTTACAATTTTTTGCAAGGAAATTATTTCTTGATGCATGAGTTTTATAATTTTTAAAAAATATTTTAATTTGCACACCTTTTTTCGAAAGTTTATTAAATTCTACTTTATATTTATCTAATTCTTTTTCTTCTAAATCAAAACAAATTAATAATTCAATGCGTTTAAGGTTGAATGTTTTATTTAATAAACTTATTGTTAATCTTTTGAATTTAGAGGATCTGTTTTTAGTTGGACAAAGTAGCGAAATTTTTTGTACATCAGTATTTCTATATTTGTTAAAAGTAAACAAAAGGTGTTTAAGAATTTTTACCTCAAAAAAATAATATATTCTTAATAATCCTTTTTTAATTTCTTTCTTTACTCTTAGGTATTTGTGTAATTTATTTTTCATTCAGTAATAAGATTCATCCATTTATTTTTTACATTTTTAAAATAATAGTTTTTAGAAAAATTATAGGTTTTTAATATGAGGTATGACCTTTTTTTTCTATTTAACGTAATAAGTTTCTCTATATAATCAGACAACTCTA
>CACBBX010000007.1 GCA_902537575.1 uncultured Pelagibacteraceae bacterium | reverse complement strand
TCGATATGTTTTTGTTTTATCCAATAATTATGTAATTCAGGAGAAAGAGAGTGCTTAATAGGATTTCCGATTACTAAATATTTTTTCATTTAATTTTTTCAAGATATTCTTTGATTTTTTGAATTGGAAGGCCCATTATAGTGTTTTCATCTCCAATTATTTCTGAAAATAATTCTCTTCCCTCGCCTTCTATTTGATAGACATTATAGGCATATAAAGCAATATCAGAAATTTTTGCGAGATAGTGCTCTAGTTCCTTCTCTGTAAAGTTTTTCATTTTGAGCTTAGCTTTATCTGTATAATTCCATATCATTGATCCATTTTTAGATATACAAACCGAACTAATTAAATAATGTTCTCTACCGTTAAGTTTTTTTAATATTAATAATGCCTCTTTTCTGTCATGAGGCTTTGAAATTAGCTCGCCTTCTAAATCAATTACACTGTCTGCACCTAAAACAATTTCTTCATGATTTTTTGAGCTTACTTTATTAGCTTTTAGTTCGGCTAAATTTTTTGAAATTATTTCTGGTGTAGCTTTTTCAATTAAAAGGCTTTCTTTAACCATGTCCTCATCAACATTTGAAGGTTTTACCTGGCATATAATATTATTTTTTTCTAAAATATTTTTTCTTACCTTGCTTTTCGAAGCTAGAATAATATTATTTAACATTATTAGAATATATCTCGTGTATTTTAATAATAGATGCAGCCGTTTCTTCTACTGATTTTCTGGTAACGTCAATTACTGGCCATTTATATTTTTGAAAGGTTTTTTTTGCATTAGTAACTTCATGCTTAATATCTTCGAGATTAGTATAATTTGTTTTTTCACCTTCTCTTAGAGAATTCATTCTATTTTTTCTTAGGTCAACTAATCTTTCTGGTTCAGTACTTAAACCAACCACACATGTAAATTGTGGCTCTTTTTTTAATTTTTCAGGTAAAGAATTTTCATTAACTAAAGGTATATTTGAGGTTTTAAAGCCTTTGTTTGCAAGATAGATAGAAGTTGGGGTTTTGCTTGTTCTACTAACTCCAACTAGTATGATGTCTGATTTATCAATATCATTTGATAGATTTCCATCATCATGATTCATTGTAAATTGGATAGCTTCTATTCTATTATAATATTCATCGTTCAATATGTGTTGTCCACTAGGTTCATGGGAAGCTTTCTGATTAAGAATTTTAGAAAAATTTAAAATTAAATTACCCAAAACGCCAAAGCATGGAATTTGTTTATCATCACTTGTATTAGCAAGATATTTTGCCAGATTATTATCTACAATTGTATATAATATAATTGCATTTTCTTTTTTTTTGGCGTCTTCTATAATTTTTAAAATTTGATTTTCAGTTCTTGTGAAAGAATATGAATGAATTTTATAATTGATGTTTTTAAATTGGGCTTTTAATGCTAAAAAAATTCTTTCTAAAGTTTCGCCTGTAGAGTCAGAAATTAGGTAAATTTGATATGTATTAATCATGAACAAGTTGTTAATAAACTTGTATTATTTTAATAAAATTACTCAATTTAATTTTTGTCTAATTTCGCTTGTAAAATAGAGCTTTTATTAACAATAATAATAAATTCAATTAAACAATACATGAATGTTGATAAAGTTCAAAAAAGGTTCATTTTTGTGAGTTTTTTTTAATTCAAGATGTGGTTAAAACGTTAATATAATGTTTAAAATAAACAATCATCTTTATTCACAGGACATAATACTAATACAATAATTATATATAATTTAAATATGACACCGTTTTATGAAGTAATAACAAATAAAAAAACGAACATTAATCCTATATGGATAATGAGACAAGCAGGTAGATATTTACCTGAATTTAGAGAAATAAGAAAAAAAAATCCTGATTTTATTAAGTTATGTCTGAATAATGAATTAGCAAGTGAAATTACTCTTCAACCAATTAAGAGATTTAATTTCGATGCGGCAATAATATTTTCTGACATTCTCATGTTGCCTTACGGATTAAATCAAAAAGTTGAATTTAAAAAAAATTTTGGGCCAATACTTGGTAATTTAGATATCACTTCAATGTCTAAGATAGATGAGATAGATTTTGTTCAAAAAATTCACCCAATTTATAAAGCTATAAAATCTGTAAGTTCAGAAATGAATTTAAAAAACAAAAATACAATTGGTTTTGTAGGAGCACCCTGGACGCTTCTCGTTTATATGATTAACCAACAGTCACCTAAAAAAAATGTTAAGAAGGATTTTTTCAAAGACGAGTATTTAATAAATAGAATATTATTAATCATAGAAAAATTTTTAAAAATTCATATTAAGAATCAAATTGAGAATGGTGCCAATGTAATACAGATATTCGATAGTTGGGCTGGATTGTTGGAAGAAAGAGATTACCCCAACTATATTTATACACCTACCTTGAATTTAGTTGATTATGTAAAATCATTAGGTGTCCCTGTAATTTGTTTTCCAAGGGAAATTAAAAATTATAAAGAGTTTTGTGAAATAGTTAAGCCAGATGCAGTGAATATTGATTATAATGTTGATCCTTTAATGATAAGTAAAAATATAAAAATTCCAGTTCAAGGAGGATTGGATCCAAAAATTTTGTTAACAGATCAAGAAAATCTTAAAAAAGAAATTTTAAAATATTTAGACATATTTAAAGATCATCCATATATTTTTAATTTAGGTCATGGTATTTTACCTGATACAGATCCAGTAATGGTTGAATATTTAATAAATACTGTAAGGGACTATTAGATGGATATTTATAGTAATCATCCACCCGTTAAGTTTGGAAAAACTGGTGTTCTTATAATTAATTTAGGTACCCCAGATTCTACAAATTGGTTAGACATCAGAAAATATTTAAAAGAGTTTTTGTCCGACAACAGAGTAATAGAAGTTAATCCTATAATTTGGCAAATAATTTTGAACTTGTTTATACTAACATTTAGACCATCTAAAACAGCAAAAGCTTATAAAGAAATTTGGATGAAAAATGAAAACATGTCTCCCCTTCTATATTACACAAAGAAACAAAGTGAAAAAATTTCTAAATTTATAAAAACAGAAAATTTATTGATAGATTTTGCTATGAGATATGGAAATCCAAGTATTAAAAGTAAAATTTACAAACTTCACGAACAAGGTTGTGAAAATTTAGTTATACTTCCGCTTTATCCACAATATGCTGCTGCAACAACCGCCACAGTATGCGATGAGGTTTATAGAACTTTGATGAAGATGAGATGGCAACCGTCTCTAAAAATTATTTCTCACTATGAATCTGATCCACTTTATATTGATGCGTTGGTTAATTCTATTAAAAAAAAAATTAATGAAATAAATTGGAAACCAGATTTAATAATTGCTTCATATCATGGAATACCTAAAAAATATTTTGATAAAGGTGATCCCTATTATTGTTATTGTCATAAAACGACTAGACTTATTTCTGAAAAATTTAATTCTATAGAAATTAAAACTACATTTCAGTCTAGATTTGGGCCTCAAGCATGGCTACAGCCTTATACAGACAAAACTTTAGAAAGTTTACCAGGAGAGGGAAAAAAAAATATTCTTACAATTTGTCCTGGATTTTCTTCTGATTGTGTAGAAACTTTAGAGGAAATCTTAATCCAAGGTAAAGAGAGTTTTTTAAACTCTGGAGGTGAAAATTTTGACATGGTTCCATGTTTAAATGATAACGACGATCACATCCTTCTATTGAATTCTTTAATAAAAAAAAATATTTAAAAAATGAATACTTATTTGTTATTTAAATCTTTACACTTGATAGCTGTTATTTCGTGGATGGCTGGTCTTTTATATCTTCCAAGAATTTTTGTTTATCACGCAGAAAATAATTCTGAGGCAAATATTTCCGAAATTTTTAAAACGATGGAAAGAAAACTTTATTTTTACATAATGACTCCAGCAATGACATTATCTTGGCTGTTTGGACTTTTACTTATTCATAGCATTGGTTTTCAACAGCTTGGTCAAACTTGGATGTTATTAAAGTTGCTATTTGTAATTATTCTTACTCTATATCATTTTTACTTAGGTAGGTTACTTAGACAGTTTAATATAGGTAATAATAGACATTCACATAAGTTTTACCGTTATATAAACGAAATACCCACAATATTGCTAATTTTGATCATATTTGTTGTTATTTTTAAACCAATCTAGGGTTGAAAAAAATTAAAGAGAATATATATTATTTATATCTGATAAGTCCTTATCAAATATTTAATCATGAACATCCAAGAATTAAAACTTAAATCATCTGAACAACTAATTACCCAAGCAGAAGAACTTGGTATCGAAAATGCAAGTACTTTAAGAAAACAAGAAATACTTTTTGCGATTTTAAAAAAGGTGGCAGAGAAAGAGGAAATCACAGGTGTTGGTGTCTTACAATTGTTACAAGATGGATTTGGTTTTTTACGAGCAATGGAGTCTAATTATTTACCCGGTCCTGATGATATCTATGTTAGCCCAAGCCAGATTAGAAAATTTGGATTAAGAACTGGAGATACAGTTGAGGGTCCAGTGAGAGCACCTAAAGAGGGCGAAAGATACTTTGCCTTACTTCAAGTAAGCAAAATAAATTTTGAAGAACCAGAAAAAGCTAGACATAAAATAGCATTTGATAACCTTACACCACTATATCCTGACAAGCAGTTAGTGATGGAAGTTGAGGTTACAAAAATTCAAAAAAAACCTGACCTTACCCCAAGATTGATAGATTTAGTTAGTCCAATAGGAAAAGGTCAAAGATCAATTATAATTTCACCACCAAAAGCTGGTAAGACAATGATTTTACAAAGTATCGCTAATTCAATCGCAAAAAATTATCCAGAGTGTTATTTGATTGTGTTGTTAATTGATGAACGACCTGAAGAAGTAACAGATATGCAAAGAACAGTTAAAGGTGAAGTAATTAGTTCAACTTTTGATGAACCAGCCCAAAGGCATGTAGCTGTGGCAGAAATGGTTATAGAAAAAGCTAAAAGACTGACAGAGCATAAAAAGGATGTTGTTATTTTATTAGATTCTATTACCAGATTGGGAAGAGCTTACAATGCAGTCATACCAAGTTCTGGTAAAGTTCTTACTGGCGGTGTTGACGCTAATGCACTTCAAAGACCAAAAAGATTTTTTGGTGCAGCTAGAAATATTGAAGAGGGAGGATCCTTAACAATAATTTCAACTGCTTTAATTGATACTGGTAGTAGAATGGATGAGGTTATTTTTGAAGAATTTAAGGGAACAGGTAACAGCGAAACAGTTCTTGATAGAAAAATTGCCGACAAAAGAATTTATCCAGCTATTGATATAACAAAATCAGGAACTAGAAGAGAAGAACTATTATTTGATAAAAATGATTTACAAAAAATGAATGTGCTTAGAAGAATAATTGCGCCAATGGGAACAATGGATGCGATAGAGTTTATCAATTCTAAGTTAAAAGATACCAAAAATAACGCTGAATTTTTTAATTCAATGAATAAACCTGCATAGTAACTTTAAATTACTTTAATATTAATATTAATATTATATTTAATTGTGGAAAAAAAAGTAAATTTAAAAAGACTTTTCGAGGAAAAAAAATATTCAGATATTATTTTTGTTATTGAAAATAAACTTTCTGAAGCTCAAAAGAGCTCCCCTATTCTTAATTTATTAGGGGTTTGTAGGCTTTCAAAAAATGATGTCACTAAAGATGATTTTTTCTTAGCCATCAAAGATTTCAAAAAGTCTTTTTTAAAAGAAATAGGAACTAAAGCCTCAGTAGAAGGTTTTAGAAATTTTATTAATGCCTCATTGAAAATATTTGACACTACAATTTTTATACACAATCAAAAAATCTCAATAAAAAATTTTGAAGAAATCACTTCTCTTTATGATCAATACGAAAAATATTTAAGCAAAGAAGAATCGATTTTAGTGTTGCTAACTAGAGTTTATAAAAGATTAAATAATTTAGATAAAGTAAGGTTTTATTTAAAAGAACTAATTAATAAAAAATATTACAGTCAAGAAAATATTTGTAATTATATATATTATAATTGTTTCATTGATGATTGGACACAAGCAGATTTTTTAAAAAATACTAAACTAATTGAAAATTACCTTCCCATTTATCCAGATAATAAACTTAATCCATTAAATAGCATAAAAAATAAAAAAATTAGAATTGGAATTTTATCTTCTGACATATTCAAAGAGCACTCTGTAACTCATTTTTTAAAATCAGTAATAAACAATTACAGCAAAAAAGATTTTGAGGTTTATTTATATCTTAATAATAAAAAAATTAATAATGACAAAACAACAAATTATTTTGTAGAAAAAGTAGATAAGAGTAAAAATATATTTGAGTTAACCGACATAGATACATTAAATTTAATTAGAAATGACAGAATAGACATCTTAATAGACATGATGGGTGTTACATCAGTTAGTAGACTTCAAATTGCAAAAAATAGAGCCGCACCAATACAAATATTATGGTGTGGATATTGTAATACCTCTGGAATAAAGGAAATGGATTATATTTTAACTGATAGAAATTTGATCTACGAGAATGAAAAAAAACTTTATGAAGAAAAAGTTCTCTATCTTCCTAACATTTGGAATTGCCATAATGGAATTAGCCTTCCTAGAAAATTTAACAAGCCACCTTTCATTAAAAATAAAATGATTACTTTCGGCTCGTTTAATAATTTTAACAAAATAACAGATAGCGTAGTCAAAACTTGGTCAGAAATACTAAAGAGTGTAAAAAATTCTAAATTAATACTTAAATCATCATCTCCAATAATGTCTGAGTTGTTATCTAGTAAATTCAATAAAGAAAATATTTTGAATTCAATTGAGTTAGTTTCTTATTCTGAAAACTTTGAGGATCATTTAAACCTCTATAATAAAATTGATATTGCTTTAGATACGTTCCCTTATAATGGTGTGACTACTTCTTTTGAAGCGGCATGGATGGGTGTTCCAGTTTTAACAATGAAAGGATATAATTTTAATTCTAGATGCGGTGAATCAATTAATAAAAATTTAAAATTGGATTATCTAATTGCAAGAAGCCAGGATGACTATGTTTATAAGGCAAAAGAAATTATAAATAGTTCTAAATTGATACAGATAAGAAAACAAATATTTGACAACGTTTTATCAAGTCCGTTATTTGATACGAAAAAATTTTCAAAAGATTTTTTTGATATATTAGAAAGTATTTATAAAAAAAAATTTTCTTAAATAGAGATATAGATTGAATTAAATATGTATTTAATATTATATTTATCAAATGACTATTTACGCGCTTTCCTCAGGACCTGGAATTTCGGGTATCGCTATAATAAGAATTTCGGGTCGAGATACATCTAAAGTTATAAAGCTTATAACTGGTCAAAAACTTCCACATCCAAGAGTGGCAACCCTTAGAAAAATCAATAAAATCAATACTTCTGAGCTTATAGATGAGGCTATTATATTGTGGTTTCCTGGCCCTGAGAGCTACACAGGCGAGGATATGGCTGAAATACATGTGCACGGGAGCAAAGCTGTAATAGAGGCCCTACACTCTAATATCTCTAAAGTTAAAAATTGTCGTTTAGCTGAGCCTGGAGAATTTACGAAGCTCGCGTTTCAAAATGGCAAAATAAATTTACTCAAAGCAGAGAGCGTCGCTGATTTAATTTCATCCGAAACAGAAATTCAAAGACAACAAGCTATAAAAATAATGAACGGTCGATCAGCAGATCAATTTAATTATCTAAGGGAAAAACTTTTAAAAATTCTATCTCATGTAGAAGCTAAAATAGATTTTCCTGATGAAGATTTACCAAAGGATATTTTAAATGAGATTAAAAAAAGTTCGGATGAAGTTTTAAAAAATATTGAAAAAATTTTGAATGATCAAAAAGTTGGAGAGAGAATTAGAGAAGGTTTTAAAATTGCAATTCTTGGACCAACCAACGCTGGTAAGTCTAGTTTGCTAAATCATTTATCCAACAGAGATGTTGCAATTGTTTCAGAAATTGCAGGAACGACAAGAGACGTAATAGAAACTCACCTTAATATTGATGGTTACCCAGTGATAGTTTCGGATACGGCTGGTATAAGAGAGAGTAAAAATGAAATTGAAAAAAAAGGTATTAGATTATCTCTTAATAGAGCAGAGGAAGCAGATCTAAAATTAGTGGTGGTAGATGCAAAAAACCTTGATTTTACTGATGTTTTGAAAAGATTAATAGATGAAAATGCAATTTTAGTAGTAAATAAATCAGATCTATTAAAAAAAGATATTGATCCAGAAATAAAAAAAATAAATCACGTCTTAATTTCAATAAAAGAAAATAAGAATATCGAAAAATTAATATTGAAAATAAAAAATAATTTAAAAAATAAATTTATTACAAGTGATGATATATTAATAACTAGAGAGCGTCACAGACAACATCTGCAACAATGTTTGGATCATTTAAAAAACTTTAATCAAAAAAAAGAAATTGCAGATTTTGATAAAGCAGCTGAAGATTTAAGATTAGCCACACGACATCTCGGTATGATTGTTGGAAAAGTCGATGTTGAGGAGATATTAGGTAGTATTTTCAACGATTTTTGCATAGGCAAATAATAATCAATTTATCAAGGTTTTTTGCTATTTTTTATCAAAAATCGTTGATATTCAACACTTATTTGCTAAAAAAAAGAGGTATCTTGTAAATAAATTAATCAGCTATAAGTTTAGCTCATGAAAAATGATTTATCTTTCGATGTAGTAGTAATTGGTGGTGGACATGCAGGTTGTGAAGCTGCAACAGCCTCTGCACGCTTAGGAGTTAACACTGCTTTATTTACCCATAAGATTGAAACGATTGGTGAGATGTCATGTAATCCAGCTATTGGTGGATTAGGTAAAGGTCATTTAGTTAGAGAGATAGATGCTCTTGATGGTGTTATGGGTGAGATTGCTGATAAGTCAGGAATACAATTTAGGTTGTTAAACAGAAGTAGAGGTCCTGCTGTTCGTGGACCAAGAACACAATCAGATAGATCTTTATACCGTAAATATATGCAAGAAAAACTTGTAAACTACTGTAATTTAAGCGTTTTTTCTGATCCTGTTATCAAGTTTATTTTTAATAAAAACACTATAAGTGGTTTTGTAACTAAAAATGGCAAAAAAGTTACATGTGGTAAGTTAATACTAACAACAGGCACTTTTTTAAATGGTTGGATACATATAGGTGACGAAAGAACACCAGCTGGAAGATATGATGAGAAACCTTCTACAGGTTTAAGTGAGCAATTACAAAAATACGAATTCAAAATTGGAAGGTTAAAAACTGGAACCCCTCCTCGATTAGATTCAAGGACGATTAATTATAAAAATTTAGAAGAACAGCTTGCAGATGATGATCCTTATTTTTTTTCATTTCTAACTAAAAAAAATATAAACGAACAAGTATCATGTAGGATGACATACACCAATCACAAGGTACATAAGATTATAGAAAAAAATCTATCGAAGAGTGCAATGTATTCCGGTAGCATAAAAGGTGTTGGACCAAGATACTGTCCATCTATAGAGGACAAAATAGTGAAATTTTCAGATAAAGGACGACATCAGATATTTTTGGAGCCCGAAGGATTAAATGATCATACAATTTACCCAAATGGTATTTCTACATCACTACCAAATGAAGTACAGCAAGAAATATGTAATAATATCAGTGGTTTAGAGAATGTTAAAATAATTAGACCTGGATACGCTATAGAATATGACTATGTAGACCCTAGAGAGCTCTTTCTTACGCTTGAGACTAAAAAAATTAATAATCTTTACCTAGCTGGCCAAATAAATGGAACTACTGGTTATGAAGAAGCCGCATCACAAGGTCTTATTGCTGGAATAAATGCTGCATTATCTGTCAAGGGACAAGAACCATTTATATTAGATAGATCTGATGCTTACATAGGAGTAATGATTGACGATTTAATAACTAAAGGCGTTGCTGAACCCTATAGAATGTTTACTTCCCGGGCAGAATATAGATTAAGCTTGAGAGCAGATAATGCTGATCAAAGGCTGACTGATAAAGGCATCAAAATTGGATTAATTGGAGATAAAAGAAAGGAAATATATTTAGATAAATCTGAAAAATTAAAAAATATTTCTAGTAAAATGTTCAAATCTCACATTTCTCCAAATAAAGCTGAAAATTATGGTATAAAGATAGCAAAAGACGGAATTCTTAGGTCTTCGAGCGAAATTCTAACCCAAAAAGGCGTAGATATGCCTAAAATAAGAGAGATTTGGAGTGATATACCCTATTATGACAGAGAAATTGATGAGCAGATAGAAATAAATGCCCATTATAGAGGTTATTTAAAAAAGCAAAAAGCTGACATTCTGGCTTTTAAAAGAGATGAAAACCTAATAATTCCTGAAAAAATTGATTATGACAAGCTTTCAGGACTATCAAATGAGGTAAAGGCAAAATTTAACCAAATTAAGCCTAAAACTATGGGTCAGGCCTTAAGAATTGATGGAATTACTCCTGCGGCTGTATATATTTTGTTGTCACATGTAAAAAGAAAGTCTATTAAGCATATAGCTTAATGGACCAAGAAATTATAAATTCTTACTCAAAACTTTCAGGGCTAAATGTTTCACGTGAAACATTTTCAGACTTCGAAAGCTATATATCAATGATCTTAGAAAAAAATGAAAAAATCAACTTAATTAGCGATAAATTTAGTGAAAAAAATGACATAATTGAGCGTCATATTATCGATTCTGCGCAAATTATTGATATTGTTGACTTTAATAGTAATACAACTACAGATATAGGCTCGGGCAGTGGAATGCCGGGCATAATCATAGCAATTCTACTAAAGAGCCTTAAAAAAGATATAAAGGTCAAGCTTTATGAAAAAAGCTACCATAAAAGCCATTTTCTAAGAGATGTCTCTAGAAAATTAAATCTAAAAACAGAAATAATACAAAAAAATATTTTTGAAGAAAAAAAAATAAAAACAGGAACAATAATGTCTAGAGCATTTAAACCGATGCCAGTAGTTTTAGATTTAGTGAATGAAAATTTTTCTAATTTTTCAAATATAATTTTTTTTATGGGCAAGAGTGGAAGAGAAATTTTTCAAAATACATTAAAGAATTGGGAGTTAGATTATTCTGAAAAAAAAAGTTTAACCAGTGAAGAATCTTTTTTAGTAAATGTGAAAAAAATTAAAAAAAAAATTAAAAAAAATTAAATGCAAATTATTTCAGTCATAAATCAAAAGGGTGGGGTTGGTAAAACAACTTCAGCAATTAACTTAGCGGCAGGTCTATCTCAACAGAACAAGAAAATTCTAGTTTTAGACTTAGACCCACAGGGAAATGCAACCACTGGTCTTGGATTATCAAATATGGATAATTCTTCAGAGACAATTTATGGGGTTCTTAATGGAACAAAAGAAATAAGTGATGTAATTAAAAAGACGAAGTTTGAAAATCTTGATATAATAACCTCTAACGTAGATTTATCTGGTCTTGAGGTGGAGACGGCTGATGACAGCAACAGAGCTTTCTTATTAAAAGTAAAATTAACCGCATATTTAAACAATTCTGGAGGCATATACGATTATATATTGATAGATTGTCCACCATCTCTAAGCCTACTAACCGTTATGGCACTGGTAAGCTCAAACTCACTTCTAGTCCCACTTCAAACAGAGTTTTTTGCTTTAGAAGGTTTAACTCAGTTGGTGAAAACAATTGAGAGAATAAAGGTAAGCCTAAATCCTGAGTTGAGCATTAGAGGAATACTATTAACTATGTATGATAAAAGAAATAAGCTTTCTTCTCAAGTTGAGAAAGAGGCCAGAGATTATTTTAATGAAAAAGTTTATTCTACAGTAATCCCCAGGAACGTTAGATTGTCAGAGGCACCTTCACACGGAATGCCTGTTTTGATATATGACAAGACCTGTCCTGGTAGCAAAGCATATTTTAGTTTTACAGATGAATTTTTAAATCAAGAGACAACAATGGGGAGCGCTGCTTAATGGATTCTAATAAAATAAAAAGAGGTCTTGGAAGAGGATTATCATCTCTTATAGGTGAAACTAAAGTTGAGACTCAAAAAAATAGGCTGGGTGTTAGTGATCTTGTACCCAATAAATATCAACCTAGAAAAATATTTGATGAGGAAAATTTAAATGAACTTGCTAATTCAATTAGAGAAAGAGGAATTTTACAGCCAATCATTGTTCGTAAATCAAATGATGACCAATTAAAGTTTGAAATAATTGCAGGAGAGAGAAGGTGGCTTGCAGCTCAAAAGGCAGGTCTGCACGATGTACCTGTGGTGATCACTGAAGCAGATGATTTAAAATCTCTGGAATTTGCAATAGTTGAAAATGTTCAAAGACATGATTTAAATCCACTAGAGGAAGCCCAAGGATATAAAAAGCTCATAGACGAATTCTCATATGATCAAGAAAAAGTCTCTAAATTTATAGGTAAAAGTCGTAGTTATATTGCTAACTCCCTTAGACTTTTGTCTCTTCCAGATGAGGTTGTGAAGCTAATTGAAAGTCAAAAATTATCAGCTGGTCATGCAAAAATCTTGGTTGGATTGGATAATGCTAGTTTTGTAGCCAGTAAAATAATTGAAAATAAACTCTCAGTTAGACAAGCTGAAAATTTTGTAAAATTATTTAAAAATAAAAGACTAAAACCAAGTAATTCAAAGGATACAAATATAATGCATTTAGAAATGTCAATTGTTAATAAAGTTGGTTTGAATGTTGAGATTAAAAATAAAAAAAATAATAAAGGTACTATTGTTTTTGAATATAAAAATTTAGATCAGTTGAATAAAATTATTGAGATAATTAAAGATAATTATTAGAATTAATCATTTTCTCGTCCAGAATAAAGTCAGTAATCAACTTAATTGAGTTATTATAATTTTTTTTAATTAATAATTCAATTTCGCTCAATTTATACATTAACAGCTTAATATTTTCAGGGGGCCATTTATAAATTTGTTGTTTAGTGATTTCCTTATCTTTCCAAAAAATTGGGGGTTTAGCTGAAGATATAGTTAAATCAATATTTTTGGTGATTTTGAATTCATTCGAAAGCTTTAAAATCCTTTTTAATTTACTTATAAATGTTCTTACAATTACAATGCAATCCTCATTTACAAAATTATTTTCATTTAAAATATTAATTATTTTTTTTCTATTATGTATTAAATAATTATCGATAAGTTCTGAAATACTAAAATTTTCTGGTGAATTAATTAGTTTTCCTAGATTTTCAGAATTAATTTTTTTTCCCTTTTTTGTAAAAAATTCTATTTTTGTTAATTCATTAAGTAAAATTTCTCTACTTTTGTTAGAATTTTGAACAATTGTATTGATGTCAGCCTGGGAAATAGGGATTTTTTTTTTATTAAAAAATTCATAAGAAATCTTTATTAGTGTTTGATCATTATCCTCATAAAAAGGTACACATATAAACTTCTTATTTTTTTCAAAGAAAGTTCTTAGCTTAGATCTCTTATCTAATTGATCTGAATTTAATATTATGAAATCTTTTATAGCCCTTAATTCTAGTTCTTCTATAATTTCTATTATTTTATCGGTTGCTCTTTTAATTACATAAGTTTTTTCTTTTTCAAAAAGTGAACCAGAGAGCAAACTATTAAAAAAATTCTCTTTGTTTTCTAAAACTTCTTTTTCATCAACAAAATATGTTCTATTTTTATTAATTAATTTGTTTATTTCTTGAATTTTGTAACCTTCGTTTTTACCATAAAACAAAATAATATTATTTTTTTGAAGTATATCTTTTTTAATTTGAAAAGATTTGATTATCATTGGAGACTTACTAGTTGTGTGATAAATCTTTGTGTAATCAAATTTGATAAATTTCTTTTAATTTGTTTCTCATAGTTTTTCTCCTCAAACAAATTGGAATCTTTGTTTATATCAAATTTTTCAGTTATAATGATAGTTTTTTTATTACCCTTAAAATCAACTTCAAATTTTGTAGAAATAATAAGTCTGTAATTCACTATTACACCCGATGTGTTTTTCGATAAAACCATCTTTTTAAAATCAGTAAATATTTCTAAATCAAATTTATTTTTTGCATCTGTTTTTTGATATCTTGTAAGGTTTTGTTTTATTAAGTTATTTATTTCTCTATCTCCTTCAATATTATTGATTTTGAGATATATGTTAGAGTTTTCATTGTTAGAGTATATTGGTTGAAACCCACAGTTTGTAATAAAAAAAAGTATAAAGATAATAAGTATAAATTTTTTATTCATTTAAATTAATATATTCATTAGTTTATTTTTAACATAAATTCTTTTTTTAATATCTCCTTCTTTAAAAAATTTTTTTAACTTTTCGTCCTTATTAATTTGATTAAATACGTTTTCTTCAGAAACGTCAGGTTTTGTCTTTATTAATCCCCTTTTTTTACCATTGATTTGAACAACAATTATTATTAATTCTTCTTTTAAAACATCTTCGTCATGGTCTGGCCAGCTGGAAGCCTTTGAATTTAACAGTTCTAGACATTCATTTGAAAAATGTGGAATTATAGGCAACATAGTTATTAAAATTTTTTCATAATTTTTAGATAATGTTTGTTTTTTATAGGGCTTTAATATTTCATTACTCAGAGAAGAATAAATTTCATACAAATTAGCAATTATTTTATTATAACTAAATTGTTCAATATTATTTGTAATATCTTTTAAAAATCTATTTGTTATTTTATCAAAGTTATTATCACTATCTTTTTCATGATTTTTATCTATTTCACTTAAAATTTTAGTGTTTAGATTCCATAATTTAAGAACAAATTTGAATGAAGACTCCATGCCCTCTTCTGACCACTGAACGTCTTTTTCTGGAGGGCTGTCAGATAATATAAATAATCTTGCAGCATCAGCTCCATAATTAGAAATTATGTTTTCAGGATCTATAGTATTTTTTTTAGATTTGGACATAGACTCTGATGGCCCTACCAAAACACTTTTAGAATTATCTTTTTTTAAGTATTTTTTTCCATCTATACTGACAACATCATCAGGGCTAAGCCAATTATTTTCAGTATCTTTATATGTTTCGTGACAAACCATGCCTTGAGTGAAAAGTCCCTCAAACGGTTCATCTAAATTAAAATTAGAATTTTGATGTGATAGAGCTCGCATGAAAAATCTAGAATAAAGTAGGTGTAAAATAGCGTGCTCTATTCCTCCAATATACTGATCAACAGGCATCCAATAGTCAACATCATCTTTGTTAAATCCATAATCTAACTCTTTAGGTGAACAAAATCGAAGATAATACCATGAAGAACAAACAAAAGTATCCAGTGTATCAGTTTCTCTTTTTAATTTCTTTCCATCTATTTTAATTTCTTTCCAATCTTGCATATCATCTAGTGGATTTCCTTTTCCCTTAAGATTGATATTTTTTGGAAGCTCAACTGGAAGCAATTTTTCTGGTATTGGATAAACATTTCCTGCTTCATCGTAAGCCACCGGAATAGGACATCCCCAATATCTCTGTCTTGATACGCCCCAGTCTTTTAATCTAAAATTTATTTGTTTTTTCCCTATTTTTTTTTCTTCTAAGTATTTTATGGTTTCTATAGTAGATTTTTCTGGTGCATCTAACCCGTTAAGAAAATCAGAATTAATTAATATACCTGAGCCTGGAAATGCTTCACTAGAAACTCTAAAATCATCATCTTGATCATATGGTCTAACAACAGTGTTAATTTTAAGGTTATATTTTTTTGCAAAATCAAAATCTCTTTGATCATGAGCTGGACAGCCAAATACAGCGCCAAATCCATAATCCATTAAAACAAAATTTGCAAAAAACACAGGTACTTTTTGTTTTGGATTTAGAGGATTAATAGCTAAGAGATCAGTTTTAAAGCCAATTTTCTCTCCAACCGCTATTGCTTCTTCTGTAGTTCCAGTTTTTGAACATTCTTCTCTAAATTTTAAAAATTCAGCACTATCTTTATAAAATTTTGAAATCTCATGATCCATTGATAAAGCTAAAAAAGAAAATCCAAAAAGCGTGTCTGGTCTAGTAGTAAAACATTTAATTTTACTTATAGGCAAGCTACCTTCAATTTTAAAATCTATTTCACATCCAAATGATTTTCCAATCCAGTTTTTTTGCATTGTCTTTACTTTGTTTGGCCATTTATCCAATTTATCTAGGCCATCTAATAAATCTTGAGAAAATTTTGAAATATTAAAAAACCATTGATTTAATTTTTTTCTCTCTACAACTGCACCAGATCTCCATCCTTTACCATCAATTACTTGCTCATTGGCTAGAACAGTTTCATCCACCGGGTCCCAATTCACATAGTTTTCCTTTCTAAAAACTAACTTTTTTTTCAGTAATTCTAAAAAAAACATTTGTTGATGTTTGTAATAATCTTTTGAGCACGTTGAGATTTCTCTATCCCAATCAATTGAAAGACCAAGTTTTTTTAATTGGTTTTTCATGTTATTAATGTTTGTTTCAGTCCATGTTTGAGGGTCTAAGTTATTTTGTCTTGCTGCATTTTCTGCAGGCATACCGAAAGAATCCCATCCCATTGGGTGAAGAACATTGTATCCTCTTAAGGCTTTGTATCTAGCCAGCACATCTCCAATAGTATAATTTCTCACATGTCCCATGTGTATTTTTCCAGACGGGTAGGGAAACATTTCTAGACAATAAAATTTTTCTTTAGTTTTATCTATTTTGGTATGAAATGTTTTATTTTTTTCCCAATATTTTTGCCATTTTTCCTCTACAACTTTAAAATTATATCTTTGTGAAGTCACTTAAATAAATTTATTTTTTATTTGATTTCACCTATATAGGGTTCAAAATCTTTTTTCTTATTTTCTTTTTTATACAGTGCAGCTTTTTTTAAAATAGATTTTGTTATCTCTTTTTTTATTTGACCTTCGTTAATTTTAACGTCACAGTCTAGACTTGATCTACATTTTTTGTAAAAAACTTTTACATCTAAAGCATCAGACCTAATCTCATTAGTTAAAAAACGAATAGTAATCTTGATTGACTCTCCAACCTGCTGATCTTCTGAGTACCAGTCCGTTACTATTATTCCCCCGCTATAATTTGCTGTTACTAAGGGCATGAAATCTATTACATCTAAAGATGCCCTCCAAAGTTCATTTGAACTTGAAAATTCAAAGTTTCCAGATCTCGTATTTTTTGTAATATTGCTTAATCTGAATCCTCTTCCTTCCTCTAAATTCTTTTTAACTCTTTCTTTGGGGTTTGGAGAAATTTTCCTTGCATCACCTCCCTTAAAAAATCCATCGCCTCCACTACAACTATATAAAAAAAACGTGAAGATAATCGTAATAAGGGTGCTGATTTTAAAAGTTTTAAAATTCATGAGATATTCAATTAAAAAGCAAGTTATATGACAATTATTAATATTTTCTAATAAAATTGACATATTCAAAGTATTTTTATGTTGCAAAAATACAACAGTATTCAATATTTTCAAAATCTAAGCAGATTTATCTTAAAAAAAATTCATAAATGTTAGAAATAAGCTGTTTATTATTAATAATTAACAAAAAATATAAGGAGTAATTAATATGAACAATTTTAAAAAAGTTGGTCTATCAGCTTTAGCTGGATCTCTTGTTGCTTTTTCTGCAACAGCAGGTGAGATGACAGTAAGTGGTGGAGCAGCATTATACATGACGAACGGTGCAAAGAATGCAAAAACAACCGTTTCAAATGATGATCATGTAACTTTCTCTGGTACTACAGAACTAGATAATGGTTTTGAAGTAACTTACAGCGTACAGTTAGATGGTGATGAAGCTGATAATGGAGTAATCGATAATAACTCAATTACAGTAAACACAAATGGAATGGGAACATTCACATATGCAGGTCACGGTGGTGATGGTGCTATGAGTGCAATGGACGATAAGACTCCTAATGCTTACGAAGAAGCTTGGGATGGTCTAGGTACTGGCGCTATAGTAATCAATGGTCACTCTGCAAATGATATGATCACTTATAAATCAGAAGATTTCAGTGGTGCAGTTTTAACAGTTGGATTTGTTCCTGCTGAAGCAGCTGGATCAACTTCTGGTAACGAAAGTACATATGTTGACTGGGGTGTAACATACACTGCAGATGCAATTGAAGGACTTGAGTTAGGTGCTGCATTCGGTACAACAGAAATTACTGCTGGAACTGAAGTTGATGAAAGCACTATGTATGCAAAATATACATACGGTTCTTTCACTTTAGGTTATCAGTCATCTGAGTACGATGCTCCTACAGCGTCAGCTTCTGATGACAGTGTTGCATGGGGTGTTTCATACCAAGTAAACGATGATTTATCGTTATCTTACAATGAACACACTGCAGATGTTGGTTCATCAGCAACTGACCAAGAATCAGACGGTTATTCTATTTCATACACTATGGGCGGCATGACAATTGCTGGTCATAAAAATGAAATGACTTCAGTAAATGGAGTTTCAGGAACCGACGATGAAGGTTACGAAATTATGTTAAGTTTTGCTTTCTAATTGAAGCTTAATTTAGTTAAAATATTTAAGGCCCCTTTTTAGGGGCCTTTTTTTTAAAAAATTCTATTCCAGCAAATCCATAAATATTAATTAGCCTTATTTTTTTTAGGTTATCTTTATTAATTCCCCCCAGAGCTATTATTTTACTTTTAGATCTTGTTTTAATAATTCTAAACTTATTAATTCCTAAATAGTTTTTATTTTTTTTAAAAACTGACGATATAAATATTTCTTCCGCCTTTTGTTTTTGCTTAATTTTAATTTCATAGTGATTATGAGCAGAACCAATTATTTTAAATTTTTTTTTATAAGAATACGATAAGTGATTAAATTGCTTATTAAATGATGGTAAATAAGCTCCATCAGCTCCCAATTTAAGAGCTAATTTGATGTTATTTGCCAAAAAAAATTGGTACTTATTTTTTTTGCAAAAGTTTTTAATATTTTTTATCTCTTTAATATTATTTCCTTTTTTATAGTTTCTATAAATAATTGAAGTATTTTTATCTTGGCATTTAATTAAATTTGGTTCAAAAGTATTTATATAAAAATATTTTTTTAAAAAAAAATTATGCATTCTACTGTTCAAAATTTAATATTTATTAAAAAGCAAATTGAATCTAAATTAAAACATTTAAAAAAAAATAAAACACCTGAGATAATAGCAGTCTCCAAAACTTTCTCTATAGAAAATATATTACCCTTAATTGATTTTGGTCATATTCATTTCGGAGAGAACAAAGTACAAGAATCATTGGAAAAATGGTCAAGTATAAAATCAAAATATAAGGATATCCAACTTCATATGATAGGACGGCTACAAAGAAATAAAGTGAAATCAGCTGTCAAGATTTTTGATTTTATCCATTCAGTAGACAGTATTAAACTTGCAAAAAAAATTGCTGACGAGTCTCTTAATATAAAAAAAAAAATAAAAATTTTCATACAGATTAATGTTGGAAATGAAATTCAAAAATCTGGAATAGAAATTAATGACTTAAAAGATTTATTTTCATATTGTAAAGAAATTAATTTAGAAGTAGCAGGGTTTATGTGTATTCCTCCATTTAATGAAAACCCAGAGAAATATTTTTCAAAAATTAAAGATTTAAGTGAAGAATTCAATTTAAAGGAATTGAGCATGGGCATGTCTTCAGATTACTTAACAGCAATAGAATATTCTGCTAGCTACCTAAGAATTGGTTCAAGTATATTTGGAAGCAGAGATTAACCAATGCGAATTTTTGTTTTTGGATTTATTAATTTCAGCAATATTAAAAAATCTTTTTTTTTTAAAGCAACACATCCTTCAGTTGGTTTATAGTTTTTTGTTAAGTGGATAAAAATGCAACTACCTTTTGGAGTTTTTGGATTCTTATAATTGTATTTTATTGGTATCAATAAATCATATTTAGTATCAATTCTTTTAAGTTTTTCATGATGACTTCCGATGTTTGTTCTTATCAATTTATTATAATTTTTTTTGTCATTTACATCATTACACCAGGCATCTGTTTTGTTGATTTTTACTATCTTGAGTTTTGTTTTAGGTTTTCTTAACTTATCTGCACGATAAAATAGGTTACCGATTGAAAAAATACCCCTAGGTGTTCTTAGGTCGCCCTCCTTTTTTCTTAAACTTATTCCTTTTTTTCCAATGGAACATTTGAACTTAAAATCATCAAATTTTAGTGTGTGTTTATTTTTTATTAAAATTGTCATAATCTATTAAATATGATTAAACAAAATTTGGCAGTTTATTCAATCCCAATATTATATGAAATTCTAAAAGAGCTTGAAGAAGAGCTCGATTATAGTGTTATTAATATTTCTTCTCACAAAGAAATTATAAACAAAAATTTGGATAAATACATAATACTAACCAAGAAAAGTAATAATGTTCCAAATGAAATTCTAATAACTTTTCCAATTAAAATTTCAAGGTTAATTGAAATTATTAATATCAAGTTTATCAAATTAAAAACTAAACAAAAAGCCAACATTAATTTAGGCAATTATGAAATAGATCTTAATGCTAGACTGCTAAAGCAAAATGATAAATCAATAAATCTCACTGAAAAAGAAGTAGATTTAATAATGTATTTAAGTAAATCTTTGAAATCGGTAAGTATTGAGAAACTTCAATCTGATGTATGGGGTTACAAATTTAAATTAGAGTCCCATACTGTTGAAACCCATATACACAGATTAAGAAAAAAAATATTTAAAAATTTCAATAAAAAAGATTTTATTATGAATGACAAAAAAGGATATTATTTAAATGGATAGTTTATCTTACAATATCTAAATTAAAACTTATAATAACTCTATCTTCATCGGACTCGTTTACTTCCACAGAATGAGGTAGATAAGCTGGAAATATTAACAGGTCACCTTCAGTAATTTTTATACTTGCAGAATTTGAATTAAATTCAGTTCCTTCTTTTGATAAAGGCTGTAAATTTCTATTTAAAATATTTGGGTTTGAGACTTTAAAATTTCCGCAATTTTGAGGTGCCTTTAAATAATAAGCTGCACTCAAGTAATTATTTGGGTGTGTATGTTCAATGTTAAAGTTTCCTTTCTTGTTAATTATTGCCCACATCGATGTACATTTTACTTTATCATCGCTGTAGATCCAACCATATTTATTAAAAACATCTTTTATATAAATATTTATTTTTGACAAAAATTTATTAGGCAGATCATTCTTATTTTCCATATTGAAAGGTTTTGAGTGCCAACCACTAATATTAGATTTTTTAACACCCAATTTGTCATTTTCATTTAAAGAATAAATATACTTTAATAATTCTCTATTTTGAGTTTTATAATCCTCTACTTCATATTTAAATACTGGTTGTGAGAAAAGCTTTAGTATTTGGTTTTTTTGTTTCATAATTTTACTTAGTTATTTTATTCTTGCACCATATTGCTGAATTACTTTTGCTGATTGTAAAGTTCCTTTTATCAATGATTCTTTTAAGGATAATTGATTTATTTGGCCGTGTAAATAACCTGCTGCAAACAAATCACCAGCACCCGTTAAATCTACTAAATTAATATTCTGCTCAGCCGGACACTCTGCAATTTCGTTATTTTTAATAGCTATAGCTCCTTTTTCTCCTCTAGTAATTACAACATTTTTTTTCAAGTTTTTTGAAAATGAAACAGCTTCTTTAAATGATGAACTATCAATCAGTGACAAAAATTCTTGTTCATTTGCAAATATAATGTCTAACTTATTGTTAACTAGATTTAAAAATTCGTTTTTATGTCTTTCCACACAGAATAAGTCAGATAAACTCATTGCTACCTTATTTGAATTATTAATTGCTTTTTCAAAAGCTTTTCTTGGTTCACCTTCGTCCCATAAATAACCTTCTAGAAGGGTTATTTCAGAATTTTTTACTATTTCTGCACTAAAATCTTTATCGCTTATTTTTCCAGCTGTTCCCAAGAAAGTACACATCGTTCTCTCAGAATCTGGCGTTACTAAAATTAAACAGCTTCCAGTAGGAACAGGCTCATTTTTTTTAATGTATAAAAAATTTACATTCTCTTTTTTTAGTCCTTCCTCATATTTTTGACCTAGGTTATCATCCTTAACTTTTCCAACAAATCCTACTTCGTTTCCTAACTGTGATAAACCTACTATTGAATTTGCAACTGACCCCCCAGAAATAGTTTCTTGAATTTTTAACTTTGAAAGTAAATTTTTAAACTCAATCTCATCGATAAGTTTCATCGTACTTTTTGTTAGAGAGTTTTCTGCTAAAAACTGATCATTTACTTTACAAATAACGTCGACAATCGCGTTACCAATCCCTAAAATTTTCATATTTATGCTTTTTTCGTAATTATTGGTGTTTTTCTATTAGGATAGCAAGTAGCACATATTTTACAAGTTAAACCATAGCATTCTCTTGCTTTGCAATATTCCCTTCCATAAAAAATTATTTGAAGATGAAGTTTAGACCAGTTTTTTTTGGGAAATATTCTCTTTAAATCATTTTCTGTTTGAATGACATTTTTTCCATTGGACAAACCCCAACGTTGAGCGAGCCTATGAATGTGTGTATCAACTGCGAATGCAGGGTACCCAAATCCTTGGGACATTACTACGCTTGCAGTTTTGTGGCCAACACCTGGCAATTTCTCTAACTCTTCAAAAGTTTTAGGTACTTTTCCTGAGTGTTTTTCTAAAATCTGTTTTGACATCAGATAAATACTTTTTGCTTTAATTCTAAATATCCCAATTCTTTTAATTAATTTTTCAATTTTCCTTCTACCTAATTTAACAAAATGTTCTGGTTTATAATATTTAGTATAGATATCTTTTGTAACGTTATTAACGTTTACGTCTGTACACTGGGCTGATAATAAAACCGAAACTAAAAGAGTAAAAATATTTTTATGTTTTAAAGGTACTGGAGCTTTAGGATAGATTTTATTTAAAATTTTTATTATTTTTTTTGCTTTCTCTTTTTCATTCATTATGAAAAATTTAGCAAGTCTCTCATCGAATATAAACCAGGTTTTTTCCTCATCAACCATTTAGCTGCTGTCAAGGCACCATCAGAATATAAGGCTCTATCAAAAGCCTCATGATTCAATGTAATTATTTCTTTGCCATTTGAAAACTTTACTTCATGCTCACCAATGATTTCACCTCTTCGTATTGAATTAAAATTAATTTTTTTTCCATAAGGAAAAGACTTTTTATTTAAAAATTTTCTACCAATTAAATTATAAAGATTTCTACCTTTTCCATCTGCAATCCCTTTTCCCAACATTAAAGCAGTTCCAGAAGGGTAATCTTTTTTGTGTCTATGGTGAACTTCAAATATTTTACTTAAATAATTATCGTTCAGAGATTTTGCAGTAATTTCAGTTAGGTACATTAATAAATTTACGCCTAAGCTCATGTTACCAGCTTTTAGTATTGGAATCTTTTTTGAGAATTTTCTGATGAGATTTTCTTCTACTTTTGTGAAACCTGTTGTTCCAATAACTACTCTTTTTTTAAGTTTTGATGCTATTTTAAGAACTTCAAAAGTACATTTTGGAACAGTAAAATCGATAATTAAATCTACTTTTTTAAAACTATTTTCATTGTTTAAACCAACTTTTATACCAGCAATTTTTTTTTTTATTAATCTATTTTCTGTGAGAGCTTTTAATTTTATATTTTTATCAATTTTAGAAGATTTAATAAGTTGCTGGCCCATTCTTCCCATACAACCAGTTATTGCTAAATTTACTTTGCTCACTTAATTATTTTATTACAATTTTGTTGTAAAAGAAAACATTATAAAAATTTTTTAAAAATGCTTAAAATTTTTGAAGGCTCTTCCTCTTGTAAATAATGTCCACAATCTATTCCTTCTCCTGTGACTTCTACATGACAGTATTTTTGCCAAACGTTTAAAACATTTCCCCAAACTTTACCGGTATCACTCCTTTTACCCCATAGAACTAATACTGGGCATTGAATTTTATTATTTTTTTCAAAATCTAAATTATCTTGATCTAAATCACAACTCGGGGAGGCTCTGTAATCTTCACAAGAGGCTCTAATGGTTTTATAATTAAAACATTTTACATATTCATCAAATGTTTCTTTACAAAAGTCTAGACTTGCACCTCTTTTTGATAACTTTTTTTTCATATAATAATCAGAAGGTACAGACGATAATAATTTTTCTGGTAAATCGTATGGCTGCATCATTAAAAGCCAATGCCATTTAGACATGGCCCAATTTTTTTTTTGAACAGTCCAGATATGTCTATTAGGCATGATATCAAGTATTGCAACTTTCTTAACTCTTTCTGGAAAATCAAGGCACATTCGGTGAGCAGTCCTGGCACCTCTATCATGACCAACAACTTTAAACTCTTTAAAACCTAGTTTTTCCATAAGCCTTACTTGGTCATCCGCCATCGCTCTAAATGAATAATTTATATGGTTTTTTCCTCCATCCTCAGGTCCAATACTTTCGCCATAACCTCTAAGGTCTGAGGCAACTATATAAAATTGATCTTTCAATCCGTTTACGATTTTATGCCAAGTTACATGAGACATAGGGTTACCGTGTAACAATAATAGTGGTTCACCTTTTCCTCCGTGCCTAAAAGTTATTTCAACTTCACCAAATCCATTATTATTTAATTTAATTCTTTCTTTTTTGAAACCTGAAAACCATGAACCCAAAGACAACCACCATTCTTTTTTAGGATTACTATAGTTATTATTGTAACTATTTAAAGATTAGTTTTTCCAGAAATCTTTTGCTTTTTGAAAGAATTTTTTAATACTTGGATTTGATTTTTCGTTCTCAATTTCTCTAAATTGTTCTAATAATTCTTTTTGTTTTTTATTTAAATAAACTGGAACTTCTGTCTTAACTTGAACATATAAATCCCCATAGTCACCCCTTCTAATAAATGGCATACCTTTTCCTTTTAATCTAAACTGTTTGCCGTTTTGAGTTCCATCAGGTATTTTAATTTTTGCTTTACCACCATCTATAGTCGGAATTTCAATTGTTGTTCCAAGAGCAGCGTCAGCAAGGGATATTGGAAATTCAAAAAATAAATTTTCATCTGACCTCTTAAATAAATTATGTGAGTTTACATTAACAAATAAGTATAAATCTCCAGTTGAACCTCCTCTGCTTCCAGCTTCTCCTTTCCCAGCCAGTCTAATTCTTGTTCCATCATCAACTCCCCTTGGAATAGTTACAGCTATTTTTTTTGATGCTTGCGTTTTTCCCTGACCATTACAATCGCTGCAAGGATTTGTAATTTCTTCTCCATTACCATTACATTGAGGGCAAGTTTGTTGAACAGTAAAAAATCCTTGGTTAGATCTTACTCGTCCATTACCACCACAATATGAGCAAGTTTCTGGAGAAAAACCTGGCTTGGAACCATTTCCCTTACACGTTCCACATTTTTCGGTCGTTGAAAATTTTATGTCTTGTTTTTTTCCATGGTAGGCTTCTTCAAGAGAAATTGACAAATCATATCTTAGATCTGACCCTCTATTGTTAGTTCTTCTACTTCTAGATCTGCCACCGCCACCGAAATCTCCAAAGAAATCTTCAAAAATATCTGAAAAGTCTGCACCGCTAAATCCTCCAAAACCACCACCAGGTCTTCCACCTCCATTTTCAAAAGCTGCATGTCCAAAGTTATCGTAGTTTTGTTTTTTCTCTTTATCAGAGAGAATTCCGTAAGCCTCACTAGCTTCTTTAAATTTATCTTCAGCTTTGGTATCACCAGGGTTTTTATCTGGATGATATTTAACTGCTAATTTTCTGTAGGCTGATTTTAAATCTTCAGGACTTGCGTTTTTACTAACGCCTAGGACATCATAATAGTCTCTTTTAGCCATTCAATTACCCCAGACATTTAAATGCCAGCTTATGCGCTTTTTTCTTTGTTCTCGTCTTTTACTTCTTCAAAGTCAGCATCAACAACATTTTCGTCTTTTTTACCTGCATCATCTCCACCATCATCTTTACCAGAGTCTGGTTTAGCACTCTGTTGTGATTTATAGATTGCTTCTCCAAGTTTCATAGAGGCTTGAACTAAAGCCTCCGTTTTTTTCTTTATATCTTCAATATCTTCACCTTTTAATGCTTCTTTTACAGCTGATGAAGCATCTTCAATGGCTTTTTTCTCTGCATCAGAAATTTTTGTTCCATGTTCTTTTAAATTCTTTTCTGTAGAGTGAACTAAGGTATCTGCCTGATTTCTAACGTCAACCGACTCCCTTTTTTTGCATTATTGAGTCATCTATCTGAGTACCAAGTGTCCTTGGGTCTAAAGCAACAGATACACCGGTCCCAAATAATCCTTTTGAACCTACGCCCACACACCCTGATAAAACAAATCCTATTAAAATTATTGCTATAAATTTAAATTTCATTTTTTAATTTTAAACAGTAATTATATATATCTTTTTTCGATATATTATTGTTTTGTCTGATTATGTTGCTAATTTCTTTAGTGCTAAACTTATTAATCATTTTTTTTATATTGATCATATCTGATTCACTTAATTTTTGAGAAGTATTTTTATTGTTTATTTTCTCAGATATTACAATTGTAAGCTCACCTTTTTGCTCTTTATTAAATAATTCAAGTTGATCAACACTCGTTCGAATAAACTCTTCAAATACCTTGGTAATTTCTCTACATAAAACTATTTTTCTTCCCCCAAAATTTTTTTTTAGCTCAGGTATTATTTTATTTATCTTTCTTGGAGATACAAAAAAAACTAGACTATAGTTCATCTTTGAAAGTCTCTTTAGTTCAAGAGTTAGCTTTTGTTTTTTTTCAGGAAAAAAACCATAGAAAATAAATTGATCTGAAAAACCACTAATAGATATTGCACTGGTAGCAGCTGAAGGTCCTGGGATTGGGATGATTTTTATATTATTCTTTACACACTCGTTGACTAAAATTGAGCCAGGGTCGGAAACACCTGGTGTACCTGCATCAGATATTAAAGAAACAACTTTACCAGATTTTAAATATTCCATCACTTTTGATAAATTTTTTTTTTCATTAAATTTATGGTTTGAAATTAATTTAGTTTTTATCTCATATTTATTTAATAAATTTTTTGAAACACGAGTATCCTCACATAGAATAAAATCGGACTGATTTAATATCTCTATAGCCCTAATAGTAATATCTTTTAAATTTCCAATTGGTGTTGAAATCAAATAAAGACCATTTTCATTATCTTTTAATTTAAAATGTGGTTTTATAATCATAATTTAGATAGAAAAATAATATAATAACATCAAAATGAACAAATTAATTAGAAATATTTTTTTATCTTTTTTTGCCTCAATATTTATTTTTTTGCAATTTGCAAATGCTGATGAAAAAATTAAAATTGGTTTATTGGTGCCCATGACCGGTGCCAATAAAGATATAGGGCAATCAATAATCAAGGCAGTCAGTTTAGCGGTTAAAGATATTGATAATAATTCAATTGAAATTTTTCCAAAAGATACTGCCTCGAGACCTAATCAAACACTTAAATCTGCTTTTCAATTTAAACAAATGGGCATAAAAGTAGTTATTGGACCTGTATTTTATGAGAGTTTGGCTTATTTAGATGAAATTAAAGATTTAACTTTTTTATCATTAACAAATAGAAATTTAGATCTACCTAAGAATGTAATATCAGCAGGTATTAATTCAACGTCACAATTCAATACTATTAAAAAATTTATAGAAGAAAATAAGATAAAAAAAACTATTTTTTTAACACCAATCCAAGATTACGAATTTGAAATTAAAAAAGGAATGAAGGATTCTAATATTAAAATTTTTAAAGACTATGTTTATAACACAGAACCAACAAAACTTACAAAACAGATTGAGGAAATAACAAAATATAAAATAAGAAAACAAAATCTACAAGAGGAAATTTCAAGAATTAAAAACTCAAATGAAGTTAATAAAGAAAATAAAATTAAAAAACTAGAAAAAAGATATAGTTTAGGAAGTTTAAATTTTGATGCAGTTGTAATCGCTGATTTTGATGAGAGATTAAAGAGTGTAACCACATCACTACTCTATACAGATGTGTTACCAAAAAATAAATACTTTATAACTCTAAATCAATGGTTCGATGAAAGCTTATTAAAGGAAACAGATATTCAACCTCTCTACTATCCATCAATCAATAAAGAGAATTTTGACAATTATAAAATTAAATATTTTAATGCATTTAATGAAGATCCTAACCATTTATCTTTACTTAGTTATGATTTAGTGGGACTTGTTTATTATCTGTCTTTAAGATCAGATCTATCAAATTTAAATAAATTATTTAGAAGAAAAAATTCATTTAAAGGAAAGATAGGTATTTTCGATGTAAAAAATAACAAAATTAATCATAGATTAAATTTTTATAAAATAGAAAATCAAAAACTTATAGAAATTTTTTAATCTTTTTAAAAGCATTGTATCTATGATCCATCTTGTATTTTTTTGATGGTATCATTTCGCCAAAAGTCTTGATTTCATTTTTTAGAATAAAAATTGGGTCATAACCAAAACCTTTTTTGCCTTTAGGTTCGTTTGATATATAACCTTCAACTTTACTTTGAACACATACAATTTTTTTGTCTAAATATGAAATAGACAAAGCACAAATAAATCTTGCTTTTATTTTTTTATGTTGCCAATTTTTATCCTTTTTGCTTAATTCTCTATAAACTTTTTTAATAGCCTTACTAAAATTTCCGCTTTTTCCACCCCATCTTGCTGAATAAATTCCAGGATTTTTATCTAAAAGGTCTATTTCTAAACCTGAGTCATCAGCCAAACATAACAAACCTGTTCTTTTCGAAAAATATTTAGATTTTATTAGAGAGTTTTCTTTGAAGGTTTTACCGTTTTCTAATGGACTTTTGAGATTAAAGTCAGCTGTTGAATAAATCTTAATGTTTTTTGGCAATAAATTCTTAATTTCTCTTAGTTTGCCTCTGTTATTTGTCCCAATAAGTAATTTTTTTATTTTTTGTTTTGACATCTAGAAATTACCAAAATCCTTACCATATAAGAGATTATGGAAAAAGAAGAAAACCAAAATACAACCGCTAAAAATCATCAGGAACCAGAAAAAGAAACATCTAAACCTGAGGGAAATTTAGATAGTGAAAATAAAAAAGAAGAAACAGCTCAAGAGGCTAAGGAGGAAATTAAAGAGCCTACTCCAGAAGAAAAAATTGCTGAACTCGAAGACAAAGTAGCAAGAACTTTTGCTGAGATGGAAAATCAAAGAAGAAGATTTGAAAAAGAAAAAGAAGAAGCATTTGAGTATGGAGGTTATAGTTTTGCTAAGGAAGCATTAAATTTAATTGATAATTTAGAACGTTCAAAGCAAGTCTTAGAAACGGATGAGAAGTTAAAAGACTCAGAGGCTCTTAAAAAATCTTTGGAACATTTGGATATTATTAAAAAAGATACCATTTCAATTTTTGAAAAAAATAATATTAAACCAATTGAAAGTTTAAATAAAAAATTAGACCCTAACTTTCATCAAGCGATGATGGAAATAGAGGATGATACAAAAGAACCTGGAACAATTATTCAGGAAATTCAAAAAGGATTTACCATTAAAGATAGACTTCTTAGACCCTCTTTAGTTGGTGTATCTAAAAAAGTTTTTAAAAAAGAGGAAAAAACTGAGGAAAATAAAGAAAATATTGAGGATAAATAATTCTTAGATCGGCTTGTAGATCAGAATTTAGGCCTTATATGACGAATAGGATAAAACATTATGAGTAAAATTATTGGAATAGACTTAGGTACAACAAATTCATGCGTTGCAATAATGGAAGGAACGCAGGCTAAAGTATTAGAAAACGCAGAAGGTGCAAGAACGACTCCTTCTGTTGTAGCTTTTACTAATGAAAGTGAAAAATTAATTGGACAGCCTGCAAAAAGACAAGCTGTAACAAATCCAGAAAATACCATCTTTGCAGTTAAAAGATTAATAGGAAGAAACTTTGATGATCCTACGGTCAAGAAAGATGTCGAAGCAGCACCTTTTAAAATAGTCAATTCTGAAAAAGGTGATGCTTGGATTGAAGCTAAAGGAGAAAAGTATTCTCCATCTCAAATTTCTGCTTTTATTTTGCAAAAAATGAAAGAAACTGCTGAAAAATATTTAGGACAAGCTGTAACTAAAGCAGTAATTACAGTACCAGCATATTTTAATGATGCTCAAAGACAAGCAACTAAAGATGCAGGAAAAATTGCTGGATTAGAAGTTTTAAGAATAATAAATGAACCAACAGCTGCATCACTTGCTTATGGTTTAGATAAAAAACAAAATAAAAAAATCGCTGTTTATGATTTAGGTGGAGGAACATTTGATGTTTCAATTCTAGAATTAGGAGACGGTGTGTTTGAAGTTAAATCAACTAATGGTGATACATTTTTAGGTGGTGAAGATTTTGATAATGCAATTGTTGATTATTTAGTTTCTGAATTTAAAAAAGATAACGGTATTGATCTTAAATCTGATAAACTTGCTCTACAGAGATTAAAAGAAGCTGCAGAAAAAGCAAAAATCGAACTATCATCTGCAGAACAAACAGATATTAATTTACCGTTTATTACTGCTGATAAAACAGGTCCTAAACATATTAATTTAAAAATGACTAGAGCAAAACTTGAAGCCCTAGTAGAGGATTTAATTGCTAAAACAATTCCACCATGTAAGACTGCATTAAAAGATGCGGGTATTAATGCAAGTGAGATTGATGAAGTAGTAATGGTTGGTGGTATGACTAGAATGCCTAAGGTGCTTGAAGAAGTCAAAAACTTTTTTGGTAAAGACCCGAATAAAAGTGTTAATCCAGATGAAGTAGTAGCAATGGGAGCTGCAATTCAAGCTGGTGTGTTGCAGGGTGATGTTAAGGATGTTCTTTTATTAGATGTTACCCCTTTATCACTTGGTATTGAAACTCTTGGTGGAGTTTCTACAAAATTAATAGATAAAAACACAACAATACCAACTAAAAAAAGCCAAGTTTTTTCAACTGCAGAGGATAATCAGCCAGCTGTATCTATAAGAGTTTTACAAGGTGAAAGAGAAATGGCTACTGATAACAAAGCTTTAGGTAATTTTGAATTAGTTGGAATTGCTCCTGCACCTAGAGGAGTTCCTCAAATCGAAGTAACTTTTGATATTGATGCAAATGGTATCGTAAATGTTTCAGCAAAAGATAAAGGAACAGGTAAAGAGCAAAAAATTCAAATTCAAGCTTCTGGCGGACTAAGTGATGAAGAGATA
>CACBBX010000006.1 GCA_902537575.1 uncultured Pelagibacteraceae bacterium | reverse complement strand
AAATTTTTGACCTCCAAAACCTGGATTAACACTCATGATTAAAACCATATCTACTTGATCTAAAAATTCTGTAATTAATTCAATTTTCGACTCTGGATTAAGAGAAACTCCAACTTTTTTTTTTAAATTTTTAATCGCTTTAATAGACTCACCTAAGTTTTGAGTGGCTTCGGGGTGAATTGTTATGATATCTGCTCCTGCATCCGCATATGCTTTTATGTATTTATGCACTGGTGAAATCATCAAATGTACATCAAACCTCAAAGAACAGTGTTTTCTTAAAGCTTTAATAACAGGGGGACCAATAGTTAGATTTGGAACAAAATGGCCATCCATGACATCCACATGGATCATGTCTGCTCCACCTTCCTCTAATCTTTTAATTTCAGTACCTAATTGACTAAAATCAGCAGATAAAATTGACGGTGAAATTTGTATATTTTTCATTGATAACTAGGTTTACTAGTATCAATTTTTAAAATTTAATTGAATTAAAAAATTGATAAATTTGTCTCGATATTTCACTTTCGAGAGGAAATGACAGCATCCCCATAACAGAATAGCCCAAGATCCAAGGCATTAAATAAAATCTAATCATGTAAAAAAACCAAGCTACATATAAGGGTACTAAAGGACCTATAATAAATGATGGGGTAATTGGTTTAAATAGTCTGATTAAAGGATTTGTATATTTAACAAATACCCTCATAAAAAAGAATTGAGAGTCTTCTCTTTGAAAGATGTTCATTGCAACTCTACCAATTAATGTCCACATGATTATCCCAAAAAAATAATCAATAAAATATATAAACGGATGAAAGTTTGCTGACATTAAAGATTTATATTTGAAAATGAAAAGAAAGAAAAGGGGCGAAATTAATCGCCCCTTACAAAGTTTATTTACTGTTTTCCAAGAATTGTTTTACCACTTGGTACACGTACTTCATCAACCATTTTTTGAGTTGCTTTGTCTGGCTCTTGAGTCATTAAACTCACAACCACCATCGCAACCAAACTAACAGCTGATCCGAAGATACCAAATGTTAATTGAGTAATTCCTAGGAAACCACTTCCACCAGTTCGTACCCAAACTAAGTACCAAGTACCAGCGGCTAGACCTCCTAACATACCAGCAATAGCACCTTGTCTGTTAGCTCTCTTCCACCACACACCAAGTACAAGTGGGAAGAACAATCCAGACATCGCAAAGTCAAATGCCCAAATAACTGAACCTAAGATACCTTGGATCTCCATTGCCGCGATCGTCGCTCCAGCAAAACCAATTACTACAAGTAATACCCTTGCAACAACTAGTCGTTTTGCAGTTTCCGCTTTTGGATCAATGATCTTATAGTAAACATCATGTGATATAGCGTTTGCAATTGCTAGAATCAAACCATCGGCTGTTGACATGGCTGCTGCCATACCACCAGCGGCAACTAGACCTGAGATTACGTATGGTAATCCAGCGATCTCTGGTGTTGCTAATACAACGGCTTTACCACCCATGAAGAACTCATTTAATTCAACAGTTCCATTTCCGTTAAAGTCGCTGATAAACATTAAGTTTGCTTGGTTCCAGTTTTGATACCAATCTATCGCTTGAACTTCTGCAATTGATTTACCGATAATACCAGTTGATAAATTCGGATCGATCAATGACAACTTAGATAGTGTAGCTAACATTGGAGCAGAAGAATAAAGTAGGAAGATAAAGAATAGTGACCAACCTACTGATTTTCTAGCTGCTTTAACACTTGGAGTAGTAAAGTATCTCATCATCACGTGAGGTAATGATGCTGTTCCCATCATCATCGCCAATGCTAATGAAATAAATGCCCAAGGTGTTGCGTTAACTGCAGAGTGAGCTTTAGTTATTCCTGCTAAGCCTTTAGGTACCGTTGCCAAATCAGCAGCAGAGTTTTTAACAAAACCAAACTGTGATTCTAACTCACCAATTCTAGCTACCTCATCAGCTAACATAAAGTGCGGGAAGAAACCTGCACCCATTTTGTTACTGATCCAGAAGACTGGAAGTAAGTAAGCTATAATTAGTACGATATATTGCGCAACCTGTGTCCAAGTTACCCCTCTCATACCACCTAACATTGAACATAATAATATACTTATTAGTCCAATATAAACTGCGTATTGGAATGGAATATCAAGTGCAACAGATGCAATAGTACCTGTAGCGTTAATTTGTGCTGTTACATAAGTAAATGAAGCAACGGTTAAAACCACTACTGCACTAAACCTAGCTAAATTACCACCGTATCTTGTACCTATGAAATCTGGAACTGTGTAACACCCAAATTTTCTTAAGTATGGTGCTAATAAAGATGCAACTAACACGTAACCACCAGTCCAACCTACAAGTAGAGCCATATAGCCGTAACCTTTAAAGTAAATACCTCCAGCCATCGCAACGAATGATGCACCAGACATCCAGTCTGCTGCCGTGGCCATTCCGTTGAATACTGTTGGTACTTGCCTTCCAGCTACGTAATACGCATCTGCTTGGGCTGTTCGTGACAGGTAGCCGATCAATGCATAGATGAACACGGTAAATGCCACAAAAGCAATACCGATTGCTTTAGCAGTCATACCCATCTGTTCTGCAATTGCCATAATAATTATGAAACCTATGAACCCTCCGGTATAGATTCCATAAATCTTAGGCAAGTTGTCTATAAAATTACCCTGTTTCATTATTCATCCTCTCTTTCGCTGAAGCCAAACTCTTCATCGATTTTTTCTTGCCTATTCGCAAACCAGAAAATAAGTATTACGAATGCTCCAAGAGATCCCTGACATGTAAACCAATATGTCCACGGATAACCGAAAGGTCCTGTGACCTCGTTCATTTCAGCTCCAAAAAGGAAGATGCCAATTGAGAATATAAACCAGATTGCTAACGTTATCATCAGCAAACCTCTGGATTTCTCCCAATGTTTTTCTTGATTTGACATTTTTACCTCTCTATTTAGTTATAACTGGCAAAACCATAACCATTATGAGGCTTTTGAAAAGACCTAAATTTAACCATAATAGGTACTTATTTACTTACTTTTTTAAGGTATAAATGCCACATACGGCACAAATTATGGCAAAATACAAGTTAACTTGGAAAGATCTAACAACAACGGATTTTAAGACTTATTTGTTCGCAATGTTTAAGGCGTTCATCCCTAAAAAAAAAATCAAAAATTTAGATGAACTCGAAGTCTTTATACAAACTAAATCTGCATGGGTTACGCAAGTAACTTTATATAATTATTTAAAAACTCGAATGGGAACAAGATATGTTCTCCATTTTGATAATGATGAATTCATGGCATCCGTTAATCTTGCTAAATGGAATATTTATTCTGTAGCACTTCAAGATTTATCTTTTTTTACGTTTTCATATTTAAAAGTAAATTTTAATTTTCAAGATATCAATCAAGCAAAAGAAATTTTTAATAAAATATTAGACGATGAAATTTCTAATAAAATGCCACTAGATATTGTTGACCAGGCTAGAATAGATTTTGATAACAGATTTCAAAATATTAACTGGGAAATTTATTACACTGATCTACCATTTAATCCTAGCGCATTGTCATTATATAAGTGGGCTCCAATTGCTGAGGAATTAAAAAATCTAGATCGAAAAATCGTTTTAAACTCCATGATATTAAAGTGGGACGTTATTAAACAAGAATTTCAAGACTTAATTCAGTTTTAAATATTTTTTCTATTATCAACTAAACTATCAACAACACTCGGATCTGCCAAAGTAGTAGTGTCTCCTAGTTGTCCATGTTCGTTTGCAGCAATCTTCCTTAAAATTCTTCTCATTATTTTACCTGATCTAGTTTTTGGAAGACCTGGAGTAAAATGTATTAAGTCTGGAGTTGCCAAGGGACCAATTTGTTTTCTAACCCAAAGTTTTAAATCTCTTTCAAGATCACCAGTTTCAGTTTCCCCTGCATTTAAAGTGACGTAACAATATAGACCGTTTCCTTTAATATCATGAGGATAACCAACTACTGCTGCTTCAGCAACTTTGGGATGTGCAACAAATGCACTTTCAATTTCAGCGGTACCTAAATTATGTCCAGATACAATAATTACATCATCAACTCGTCCAGTGATCCAGTAATATCCATCTTTATCTCTTCTACATCCATCACCAGTAAAATATTTTCCATTAAACTGAGAAAAATATGTGTCGATAAATCTTTGATGGTCTCCATAAACAGTTCTCATTTGACCTGGCCATGATTGAGCAATACAAAGTCTTCCTTCCCCAGCGCCTTTTATCTCTTTACCGTTCTTATCAACAATCACAGGCTTTATTCCATAAAAAGGTTTTGTCGCCGAACCTGGTTTTAATTGTATGGCTCCTGTTTGAGGAGCAATCAGTATTCCTCCAGTCTCAGTTTGCCACCAAGTATCTACAATTGGGCTTTTAGAGTTACCAACCGTTTTGTAATACCACATCCAAGCCTCAGGATTGATTGGTTCACCAACAGTGCCAAGTAATTTTAGTGATTTTCTAGAAGTTTTTTTCACTGGTTTATCACCTTCTCGCATTAAAGCTCTAATTGCTGTAGGTGCGGTGTAGAAAATATTTACTTTATATTTATCAACTATCTGCCACCATCTTGAAGTGTCAGGATAATTAGGAATTCCCTCAAACATTATTGTTGTTGCACCATTAGCAAGAGGTCCATAAATAATATAACTATGCCCAGTTACCCATCCAATATCAGCAGTGCACCAATAAATGTCTTTTGGTTTATAATTAAAAATATATTGATGTGTCATTGATGCGTAAACCATATACCCACCAGTAGTATGAAGAACTCCTTTTGGTTTACCAGTTGAACCTGAAGTATATAAAATAAATAAAGGATCTTCTGCATTCATTTCTTCTGGCTCACAATGACTAGGAACATCTTTTATTAGATCATGGTACCAAACATCTCTATCTTCATTCCAATTGATGTAATTTCCAGTTCGTTTAACAACAATACATTTTTTTACATTTGGACAACTTGTAAGAGCCTCATCAGTTGTATATTTTAAGGGAATAGTTTTTCCACCTCTAACACCTTCATCAGCAGTAATTATATATTCAGACTCACAATCATTTACTCTACCTGAAATTGACTCTGCAGAAAAACCACCAAATATTATTGAATGAACCGCACCTATTCTTACACATGCAAGCATTAAAATTGCAAGCTCTGGGATCATGGTTAAATAAATTGTAACTCGATCACCTTTTTTAATTCCGAGTTTTTTTAAACCATTTGCAGCTTTTGAAACCTTCTGGTGAAGTTGTTTGTAAGAAATTTTTTGACTATCTTTTGGATCATCACCAACCCAAATAATTGCAGTTTTATCTTTTTTGTCTTTTAAGTGTCTATCAATACAGTTTGCAGAGGCATTTAAAGTTCCATCTTGATACCATTTAATTTTTACTTCTTTAGTACTGTATTTAACATCTTTGATTTTTTTATAAGGTTTTATCCAAGTAATTCTTTTTCCCTCTTTTCTCCAAAAATCATCATTACTCTTTATAGATTGAGAGTATTTTTGTTGGTACTTACTTTTATTTGCCAAACTTGCTTTTACCCACTCTGGTTTAGTTTTTATAACTACCTCAGGTGGAGCAGAACTATTTTCTTTTTTAGTCTTCTTTTTACTTTTCCTTTTTTTTTTAATTTTTTTTACTTTATTTTTTTTCTTAACTTTTTTAGAAAATTTCTTTTTTACTTTAGATTTTTTTTTCTTTTTTTTTGGCATGTGAAATTTTTTATATTAAATCTTACTCATGTTATTTATAATTTTCCAGCTTTTATAATCGATTGGCATGACAGATAATCTGCTCTGTTTTATTAACGCTAAATCGCCCAATTCCTTATGTTTTTTTATATTTTCTAAAGTAACTGGTCTATCTAATTTCTTTTTAAACTTAACGGTGACAGCTACAAAGCGACCAGTTTTGTCAGTTTTATCGATGTAATGTTCTTTAATCACTTCAACAATACCTACGATTTCTTTACCGATATTTGAGTGATAAAAAAAACAAAGATCACCCTTTTTCATAGTTTTTAAATTTTTTGCAGCCTGGTAATTCCTTACACCATCCCAAGGAGCACCTTTAGAACCTGACTTTATTTGTTGATCAATAGACCATACATCTGGCTCAGATTTCATTAACCAATACCGCATTATAATCGAACTCCAGCTCCTTTTAAAAAAGCAGCATCCTCATCTAATGGCCATCTAGGCTTTGCTGGGTGATCCAATTCACTAAATTGTTTTAATTTAAATTTTTCTAAGCCAACCATAGCTATCATTGCAGCGTTATCTCCACAAAGTTCTTTTGGCGGAAAGATGGTTTGGTAATTTTGTTCTTCACATAAACTTATTAGCATATTTCTAATATTTTCGTTAGCTGCTACTCCTCCAGCAACAACAAATTTTTTTTTGGTTGGGTTGTTCTGTCTTTCAAAATCTTTAAAAGCAATTTTAGTTTTTTTATATAAAATCTCTTCAATTGTTCTTTGAAATGATGCTGCAAGATCAAATTTTTCTTGATCGGTTTTTATATTTTTTGTTTCTCTTAGTACCGCAGTTTTAAGTCCTGCAAAAGACAAATTACAACCGCCCTTATTAAAAATAGGTTTTGGTAAATCATATTTATTAGGATCACCTTTTTTTGCCAAAATTTCAATTTGTGGACCGCCTGGAAATTCTATTCCTAAAAGTTTTGCAGTTTTATCAAATGCTTCTCCTAAAGCATCATCAATTGTTGTTCCTAATCTTTTATATTTCCCCAAACCTTGAACATTTAAAAATTGTGAATGCCCACCTGATATTAACAAAAGCAGATAGGGATAATTTAAACTTGAATTCAATTTAGGACTTAAAGCGTGACCTTCTAGATGGTTAACAGCTATAAAGGGTTTATCTCTGGAAGCGGCAAAAGCTTTTCCAAAACTTAAACCAACTGAAAGACAAACAATTAAGCCAGGTCCTGCAGTGGAAGCTACAGCATCAATTTCATCAATTTTTTTTCCACTCTCTTCAATAGCTTTCTTAACAATCCAATCAATTTTCTCAACATGGGATCGTGCTGCTAATTCTGGAACCACTCCTCCAAATTCTTTATGGACTTCAATTTGGCTTGAAACAATATTTGATAAAACTACAGGGTTTCCCTGCTCATTTTCAGTTATTATTGATGCAGCTGTTTCATCACAGCTCGTTTCTATTCCGAGAATTAAGGGTTTTTTGCTCATTCAAATAGTTTTTAATAATTGTACAATCTCAATACAAGTAAGAAATAAATATATTTATGAATAGAAAAATTGTCATTGGATCTAGAGGAAGCAAGTTGGCGACACTTTATGCTGAAAAAGCTAAAGATAAAATTGTCAAAATCACTGATTTTAGCAGTGAAGATATTGTAATAAAAAAGATTACTACAAAAGGGGACGAGATTCAGGATGGAAGATTGTCGGAAGTTGGAGGCAAAGGATTATTTTCTAGCAATATAGAAAAAGAGCTTCAGGATAAAAATATTGATATCGCAGTCCATGCACTTAAAGACATGCCAGCTATTGAAACAAAAGGTCTTAAAACAGATTCATTTTTAGAAAGAAACGATGCTAGAGAAATTCTTATTACAATGAATAAGAAAAAATTAAGTGAATTAAAAAAAAATTCTATAATTGGAACTTCATCTTTTAGAAGAGAATATCAAATAAAAAAAATTAGGTCTGATCTTGAATGTAAAATTATTAGAGGAAATGTGGATACAAGAATTAAAAAATTAAAAGATGGAATATATGATGCAATAATATTGTCTTATGCAGGAATTAAATTTTTAAATTTTGATGATGAAATTTCAGAAATTTTTTCCCCAGAACAAGTAATTCCAAGTGCTGGACAAGGTATAATAGCTCTTCAATGTAGAGAAGGTGACGAGGAAATAACATCAGTTTTAAAAAAAATAAATCATAATGAAACATTTATGAGAGCGCATGTTGAGAGAAATATTTTAAAAGTCTTGGAAGGAGATTGCGAAACTGCTGTTGGAGCTCACTCTACAATAAAAGGTGACAAAATTATTGTTGAAGCTGAATTATTTTCTTTAGACGGCACCAAAAGGTTTTATGAAAAAAAAACTGGTAAAGTAGAGGACTTCAGTCAAATTGGTAGAGAAGTAGGTCAAAATTTAAAAACGAAATCTAATAATTCTTATAAAAGATAATATGCATATTTTATTAACAAGACCGTTAGAAGACTGTTCTGAAACGATTGTTAAATTTAAATCCTTAGGTCATCAAGTTTCTCATCTCCCTTTATTAAGAGTTGAGGAAGTAGCTCATGATAAAATTAACTTTACAGATTTTAAAGGAATTATTTTCACTAGCGCTAATGCTGTAAAATTTCTAAACCATGATGAAATCAATAAAACAATCAAATGTTTTTGTGTCGGAGAGATAACTGAAAAAAAAGCAAGAAGTTTTGGTTTCCAAAATACAATTGCAGCAGAAGGAAATGTTACAAACTTAAGAGAATTAATTTTGCAAAATTATGATGCATCGAGTGGTAAATTACTTTATGTAAGTGGAGAAACTATATCAATAGATCTTGACCAACAGTTAATAAATGAAGGTTATAGCATTAAGAGGATTGTGAATTATAGAGTTAATCACAATATGAATTTTAATGAAGACTTTGTTAAAGAATTAAAACAAAATATGCCTGACATGGTTTATGTTTACTCCCAAAATAGTGGATCAAGCTTTTTAAACTTCATCAAAATTCATCAATTAGAGAGTCAATGGATGGATACGAATTTAATGTGTATAGGTGAAAAAACCTCATCAATACTGAATGAAATTAAATGGAAAAAGATATTTCTTTTTAATCCTGGAGAAGAGGAGTTTTTGTTATATAAAATTTAGCCATGGATATAATAAATAATTTTTCTGAAATATTTTTATCAGTTTGGAATAAGGGAATCCTTGGAGTCGATATTTTCCAAATTATAATTGGTATTGGTATATTTTTAATTTTTCTAATCTTTAGAGGGCTGATCAGTAAATTGGTTATTAAAAAATTAGAAGTTATATCAAAACGAACTACAAATAAGCTAGATGATACTTTCGTTCGATCTTTAGAAGGACCCGCAAGGTTTTTGCCAATTGTCTTAGGTTTTTTTATTGCTAGTTATTACATGACTTTTTCTGCTGAAGGTAGAGATGTGGTAGATACCATTAATAGAACCTTAATAACAATTTTAATATTTTGGGTCATCCATCAAATAATTGAGCCAGTATCTTATATATTAAGTGGACTAGATAAACTTCTAACAAGAGAACTTATTGGATGGATAATTAAATCATTAAAAGTATTAATTTTTATACTTGGATTGGCTGCTGTTCTTGAGTTATGGGGAATTAAAATTGGTCCAATTATTGCAGGACTTGGTTTGTTTGGTGTTGCGGTAGCTTTAGGTGCTCAAGACTTATTTAAAAATTTAATTTCAGGAATTTTAGTATTAGTTGAAAAAAGATTTAAAATTGGAGATTGGATTTCAGTTGAAGGAATTATAGAAGGGATAGTCGAAAAAATTGGTTTTAGGTCCACAACAATTAGAAAGTTTGATAAGTCTCTAGCAATTATTCCTAATTTTCAGTTTGCAGAAAATGCAGTCATAAATGTTAGTGAAACTTCAAATTGGAGAGTGAGGTGGATAATTACTCTTCAGTATGACTCTACCATTGATCAATTAAAAAAAGTAAGAGACGAAATAGAGGAATATATTAATAAAAGTGAAGACTTTAACCAAGCAACAGGAGTTGCTGTAAGAATAGAAAAATTTTCAGACAGTTCTATTGATTTACTCGTGCGATGTTTCACTAACTCTAATAGTTGGAGTAATTCTCTAGAAGTGAAAGAAAGATTGGCAATTGAAATTAAAAAGATAGTTGAGAAAAATGGTGCTTCTTTTGCTTTCCCTAGTCAGTCGATTTATGTAGAAAAAAAATGATAGCCATTTTCTATCTAGCTTTACAAATTCTGAAACTCTATTCCTACGTTGTAATTGCTAATGTAATTGTAAGTTGGTTAATTGCTTTTAACGTTTTAAATACACAAAACAGATTTGTTTATTCATTACTAGAGTTAACCTATAGACTTACAGATCCAATTTTAAACAAAATTAGACGTTTTATACCTAATTTAGGTTCTTTAGACATATCTCCTGTAATTCTTCTACTGTTGATTTGGTTTATCGAAATGTGTATGAAGCTCTACATCGCGCCAATGATTTTTTAGAAAGATAAAAATGATTCTAATAGATGGAAAGAAAGCTGCTGCAGAATTAAGAGAAAAGCTTAAGCACGAGGTCACACAATTAAAAGCAAAATATAATAAAGTGCCTGGTTTAACAGTTATTCTCATTGGAGATTTAACACCAAGCCAAATTTACGTACGTAATAAAGAAAAATCAGCTAATGAGGTTGGTTTAAAATCTGAAGTTATAAAGTATCCGGATGAGGTAGAGGAAAAAACAGTACTAGAAAAAATTGAAGAATTAAATAAAGATGAAACAGTTTCAGGTATACTAGTTCAGTTACCATTACCAAAACATATTGATAAACAAAAAGTTATTGAAACTATTTTACCCTCAAAAGATGTTGATGGTTTTCATCCAATGAATGTAGGAAATCTTTCTTCTGGATATGAAAGTTCAGTGCCATGTACTCCTTTAGGTTGTTATTTATTAATTAAAAAAGTAGAGCATAACCTAAATGGAAAAAAAGCAGTAATAGTTGGAAGATCGAATTTAAATGGAAAGCCAATGACTCAACTTCTATTAAAAGAAAATTGTACAGTAACAATAACTCATTCAAAAACTAAAGACCTAAAAGCAGAATGTTTAGAGGCAGACATAATAGTAGCTGCAGTTGGAATTCCAGAACTTGTCAAAGGTGATTGGGTTAAAAAAGGTACTATAGTTATTGATGTTGGTATTAATAAAACTGACAAGGGTATTGTTGGAGATGTTGATTTTAATGAAGTCTCCAAAAATGCAAAAGCATTAACGCCAGTTCCTGGTGGTGTAGGCCCCATGACAATTGCTTGTTTATTGAAAAATACTATAGAGTGTTTCAAAAGATCGCAAATTTAGTAATTAAATCTCACAATTTATTCTGTTAATCTAAGTTATGAAAAAACCAAAGTATCCTTATAGGATCGCCATAATTTTTCTTTTACTAACTTTTCCAACTATTGGAGCAACTCAACTGGGTTGGTATCTTCATGATCAGCAAACCGGTTTTGATTATGGAATGATAGTAGGTACGGTCTCAGTAATTTATGCAGCTTACTTATTGTACGAAAAAAAATGGAGAGAGGAAGATGAAGATTAAATTATGGAAAAAATAATTTTTTTTGGATTAGTAATCCCTATCATGGCTTATGTTCTATATTTAGGTGGTATGGCGATTATGAATGGATTTAATGCTAAAGAAGCCAATAGAGCTGAAAAAGAAGAAGTAAAAGAGGAAACCAAAACACCCATATCAGATGATAATAGTTCATTAAGTGACGAATTAGAAAAATTAAATAGTTTGAGAGAAAGTGGAGTGCTTACTCAAGAGGAGTTTGAGAAAGCAAAAAATAAATTATTAAATACCTAAGATGTTAAAAATTATTCCCAATAAAAATAATATTGGGGCTGAGATTGACACTGAAATTAAAAAACTTTCAAAAGAAAATTTCAAAATCATTATCAATGCTTTAAATACATATGGGATGATCTTTTTTAGAAGACAAAATCTTTCCTCTAAACATTATGTTGAGTTTGCAAAAAATTTTGGAAAACTCGCAGATTATCCAAGATTAAAAGGATTAAATAAAAAATATCCTCAGATAACTGTTGTTCAAAGAAAAAAAAGTGATAAAGGCCCAAGTTTTGGGGAACAGTTTCATACAGATTCTATTTATACAAAAAAACCACCAAAATTTACTATGTTATTGTCAAAATTAGTTCCTAAAAAAGGAAAAGCAAATACAGAGTTTTGTTCACAATATTATGCTTTTAAAGATTTAACAAAATCTATGAAAAGAAAGTTATCAACCTTAAAAGGTGTTTATTCCTCGGAGGGACCAATTTCAATCACCACAAAAGAGAGAGTGAAAGAGAGGGGTAGGAAAATAAAAGAATTAAAATCTACGCATAAAATTATAAGAAAAATTAATTCAAATTATGCAATTTACTCTAGTCCAGGTCATCTAGTTGGATTTCAGCCTAAAATAAAAAATGATAGAGATTTAAAAAAAAAATTATTCAAACACCAAATTAAAAAAAAATTTCAACACTCATTAGAATGGGAAAAAAATCAGTTAGCTATTTGGGATAATAGATCCATGTTGCATCAAGCAACACCTTTTAAAGGCAATAGAATAATGCATAGAATAACAATTCTTTAATTTTTCTCCATTAACCACAAACTATTACCAGCTAAAAAATAAATTTTACCATTTTTAGGATGTACTTGAATGTCTCTCAGTCTTCCAATCTTATTTTTAAAGACTACATTCTCTTTAACATTAGATAGATCAGAAAAATTAATTGTTCTTAATGATTTATCTTTTAAAGAAGTTACTAAAGCGAGACCATTCCATTCTTTAAATTCTGAACCTTTGTAAATAGTGATAGCGCTAGTTGCAATTGAGGGAACCCAATATTTAATAGCTTTTGTGAAGCCAGGCTTCCATTTTGGCCCAATTTTGCTTCCAGAATAATTTGTTCCACCCCAGCCTAAAATTTTCCATCCATAGTTTTCACCTTTTTTTGCCTCACCAAACCAGTCGCCTCCTTTAGCGCCGTGATTACTCATATAAATTTTTCTATCATAAGGAGACAAGGTTAAACCTTGAGGGTTTCTAATACCTATTTGATATATTTCTGGCAACCAATCTGATTTACCTTCAAACTTAGGATTATCTTTAGGTATACTTCCATCTAAGTGTATTCTTATAATACTTCCTGGATGTTTAGTTGGATCTTGTGCAATCATACCTTGTCCTCTTTCACCAGCAGATGCAAATAAATAATTATCTTTAATAGCAAGTCTTGATCCAAAATGATAACCAGAGTCTATTGGTGGATTAGCTTGAAAGATATTTTTAAAATTTAATTCTTTTTTATTTAATTTTGCTTTTGCAATTGATGTACTAGTTTTCCAATTAATCCTATTTTCAGTATAAGAAATCCAAATCGTATTATTTTGATAAATAATATCTAGTAATCCACCTTGACCATATTCTAAGAAATTTAAATTGTGTTCAACATCCAATATTTTTTTTTTAATAGTATTTATGATTTTTATTTTTCCACTTTTCTCAGTAACTATTATTTCGTCATCACTAATAAAAGACGAACCCCAGGGGTCATTAAGGTCAACTATTTTTTCAAACCTGAAGTTATCCGAGAAGGATAAAGTGTAATTAAAAAAAAATAAAAAAATAGTTAAAAAAATTAGTTTCATAATTTATTGAGATCTTCCTTGAAAGTAGTATTCTTTATTTTTGTTTATTTTAACTATATCTTTCGTATCAAACCATTTGTCGCCAAAAACACTGATATTTCCTCTTACTCTAAGAGTATTATTAATAATTTTAGTCTCACAGTAAGTTTTATTTCCCATTAATGTTCCTGAAAGAGCACGTTTTTTATATTTCATCACAGTTTTTATATCTTTAAAAGTTGTGTTAATTGCACATGGTCCAATTTCAGTCATGCCCCAATTAACCATAAAATTGCAGCCTTTTTTTACAAAATCTATTATTAACTTCCATTCAACTGGTTCGCTGCCACAAGTTATCCATAAATTTTTTAAATCTAGATTTTTAAAAGATTTTGTTAATGATATGGCTTTTGCATGGTTGGGTGTAATATGTGTGTGTGTAAATTTTTTAACTTTTTTACAAAAGTTATATGCGTTAAATTTTTCTATTAATATTTCAGCACCTACTTCGTAACCTGGTAAAGTTTGTGCTAAAAGTCCACCCGCATGCTCCATTTTACATATTGTGTATATTTTACTTTTAGAAGAAATTTTTTGGCATTCCCTTGAAATTTCATTTGCAAATTTTAATTTTCTTGGAGATTGAAAAATTTTTTTTTGTGGGCCGGTAGTACCACTGGACTTGATCTCAATTCCGTTTTTCAATATCTGAGCTAAACTGTTTTTCTGTCCCATCTACAATTTTTTTTGCTAACTTGTAAGGTGTAAATGCAAAAATCCAAGGGAAAAAACTATGTATCACACCTGTAAAAAAAATTAATAAAGCTAAAAAATTATAGTAACTAGCGTATAAAAAATGTTTTATCCAACTAGAGTTAATTTTTTTTAAATGATGAATATCAAAGTCCATTTCAAGAAAGTTTAGATCTACCTCCATCTACAGCTATAATCTGACCAGTAACCCAAGAGCTATCTTCTGTAATTAAAAATTTAGCTAATGAAGCTGAGTCTTTACCTTCACCCAACCTTTTTAAAGGGTGAGCTTTTGCGATACCTTCTGCTATTGCTGTATTTTTTAACATAGGTTCTGCAATTTTAGATTTTGTTAAACTTGGAGCAACACAGTTTACTCTAATGTGAGGAGCAAATTCTGCGGCAAGAGAAACAGTTAAACCCTCAACAGCTGCTTTTGTAGATGCAATTATAGCATGGTTAGTAAAACCTCTTTGTGCAGCTACAGTTGAAAATAAAACAATAGAACCTTTGTTTTTTTTTAAACTTTCCTGATATCCTTTGATTGCTTCAACAGCTGAATATAAATTAAGCTTCATGCACTTATTTAAATCTTCTTGTTTAATCATTCGTAGAGGTTTTAAGTCAATTGAACCAACGCAGTAAGCAATCCCTTTTATTTCTGGTACATCAGCTTTGACTTTTTCTATAAAATTTTCCTCTAAAACGTCAGCAACAGTAAATGAGCATCCTAGTTTACCTGCTATAGCGCTTACTTCACTTTCATTCCTTGCGACCAAATGAATGTCATTACCAGAATTTTTTAATTGTTCTGACAGGTTGGAACCAATAGATCCTGTCGCACCGAAAATGAGATATTTTTCTGACATAAAAATTTTTATTAGTTATATTTAATCATGAAGTTATTTTTTATACTTGGTAATCAATTATTTCCAACAAAATACATTGACCGCTTCAAAAAAGACCATACGTTTTTTATGGCGGAAGATAAAGGTTTATGCACCTATGAAAAACACCATAAACAAAAAATTCTATTGTTCCTATCTTCTATGCGGTCCTATGCAGATAATCTCAAGAAAAATAAATTTAAATTAGAATATTCAAAAATTGAAGACAAAGAATTTAGTGAAGATTATTTAAAAAAATTAAAAAAAATTATTACCCAAAAAAAAATTAAAGAAGTTTCTAGCTTTGAAATAGAAGACAAACCTTTTGAACAAAAAATTTTCATGTTTTTTAAAAAGGAAAAAATAGATTGGAGTATCATCCAAACACCAATGTTTTTAAATTCTCGTGAAGAATTTAAAAAATATTTAGGGAATTCAAAAAAACCATATATGGCAACTTTTTATAAAGAAGTAAGAAAAAAATCTGGAATATTAATGAGTTCTGATGGTAATCCTGTGGGTGGGAAGTGGAGTTTTGATGAAGACAATAGAAATAAATTACCCAAAGATGTTTTAATACCTAAATTTCCTAAAATTAAAGAAACAAATCACACAAAAAAATTAAAACCTATTATTGAAAAATTATTCAAAGATCATCCAGGTATTACAGATAATTTTTGGTTTGCAACAGAATACGATGATGTTCTTAAACTTTTAAATTTTTTTATAAAAGAGAAATCAAACTTATTTGGTGACTATGAAGATGCTGTAGATCAAAAAAATAATATTCTTTTTCACAGTGCTCTAAGTCCCTATATCAATCTTGGATTAATAACACCTGAATTTATAATTCATAAAGTTTTAGAGTTTCACAAAAAAAATAAAATTAGAATGAATTCTCTTGAAGGATACATTCGTCAGGTAATTGGTTGGAGAGAATTTATGCGAGGAATTTACCAAGGTTACTCAAAAGAAATGGAAACTGGAAATTTTTTTAAACAAAATAGAAAAATGAAAAATTCTTGGTATGAAGGAAATACAGGTCTTCCCCCATTGGATTATGCTATTAAAAATGCAGTTAATCATGGTTGGTCGCACCACATTGAAAGATTAATGATCTTATCAAACATTATGAACCTGTGTGAGATTAAACCTATAATTGTTTATAAGTGGTTCATGGAGATGTTTGTAGACTCATCAGATTGGGTGATGGTACCTAATGTTTATGGTATGGGACTATTTAGTGATGGAGGAATTTTTGCAACCAAACCTTATATATGTGGATCAGCATATTTTATGAAAATGATGGATTTTAAAAAAGGAGAGTGGTGCAATACAATGGATGGACTTTATTGGAGATTTATAGACAGAAATAGAAAATTCTTTTTAAAAAATCCACGTTTATCAATGATGGTAAGGATATTTGATAAAATGAAACCAGATAGAAAAAAATTAATTTTATCTGAAGCTGAAAAATTTATTAAACAAAATACTGCATAGTGAAGAAGGGAAATCTGCCGTCTAAAATTTGTATAGTTTGCCAAAGACCATTTAAGTGGAGAAAAAAATGGAAGTTGAATTGGGAAAAAGTCAAATACTGCTCAAAAAGGTGTTCTAATAAAAAAATTTAAATATGAACTTGGATAAATATAAATGGAAAAGTAGAATTTTATTAATAATTACGCCAAATTTTAAAGAACAGTCATATCAAAAAGTAAAAAAAATATATCAAAGCAAGATTAAGGAATTCCATAAAAGATATGTAAAATTAATTTGTAAATCAAATAAACACAAAACTTTTTCAATAAATCTTATTGGCTTTGACGGAAAAATAAAACAAATAATGCACGATTTAAAGCCCAAACTAGTTTTTCAAATAATTGACAAAATGCCATTAAGCAAAAAAATTAAACCAATTAATCTATCCTTATATTCTGATTATAATCCTAAAACCACAACGTCTGGATTGGGATTTAAAAATAAAGAAAAGGCTTTATTTACAATTAATAAAATTAAAAATAGATCTACAAAGTATCAAGTAAATGTAATTTCGACCATGTTAGGTAGAGCTAAAAATCATCCAAACAAAACTAAAGATATGGGTGGCGCTATAAAAGTATTTGACGATTGGTTGAAAAAATATAAGAGAAAAAAAAATGAAAAGTAAAATTTCTAATTTCCTAAATAAAATAATAATTCTAACAATATTAATTATACCCAACACTGTTAATGCTGATTTTTTTGAGGATATAACTGATAAAATTGTAGATAATCCAAAAAGGCTTAGTTATGGCATTTCTGTTGCCGATATAAATCAAAATGGAAAATATGAATTTATAGTTACAGGATTTGGTTATCCTAATTTAGCTTTATCATATGATAATGGAATATTAATTAATATTGTTAGTCAAAATATATTTTCTGATGAATCTAGAAAAACTATTGGTGTTGCAGCATGCGATGTTGATAGAGATGGTTATGAAGAAATATATTTTCTTAATACAGATACATATAGTGGAACAAAAAAATATTCAGACAGACTTATAGATTTAGAAGGAAGCAAGTTTTTAGATATGTTTGAAATTGAAAAAAATAAGGAGGATTTAAATTTAACGGCAGGCAGATCTGTTGTTTGTGTGGATAGAAAAGGTAATGGTGAATATGGTCTCTACGTGTCAAATTATGGTGGACCAACAAGGTTTTATGAGATTGTAGAAAAAAAGATTAGGGACAAATCAGTTAGTTTAAATTTAGATAAGGTTACAGGTGGAAGGGCAGTAGTTTCTGGACATATTTTAACAGATAGATCTGATATTTTTGCAGCGAATGAAAGAGGTCCAAATTTTCTTTTGAAAAATAATAATGGGGTTTTTGAAGACGTTGCATTTGATTATCGAGTAGATGACGTAATCCAGAACGGCAGAGGAACTGCACTATCAGACATACTTTATCGAGGAAGATTAGATATAATAAGTGGAAACTGGCAGGGTTATCACAGAGCTTACGCCTTACAAGATAATCAATTTAAAGATATAGGTAACAGTAAATTTGATAAACCTTCAAGAATTCGAACCATCATATCTGCTGATTTTGATAATGATGGTTATGATGAAGTCTTCATGAATAACATAGCTGAGCCTAACAAGTTATTTAGGATAAAAGAGAATGGAGCTTTTGAACAAATAATACTAGAAACAGGCCTTGAACCTGATGGGTTTGGCACAGGAGCTGCAGTTGCTGACATTGATGATGATGGCATTTTAGAATTACTAGTTTCTCGTGGTGAAAGTAAAGAACAGCCATTAACTTTATATAAAGCAAAAGTTGATAATCAGAGTAAATATTTGAGAATTAAACCTATTAATAGATTTGGAGCTCCAGCGAGAGGTGCAACAGTTACATTACTTACAAATCAAAGAAAACATTCAAAAACTATTGATGCTGGATCTGGTTATTTGTGTCAAATGGAGCCTGTGGCACATTATGGAATTAGAAAAAATGAAAAAAATTTTAAAGTAGAAGTTAAATGGACTGATGGTACTAAAAAATTAATTAAAATAACTTCGTTAAATCAAACAATTACTATAAAACAAAAATGAAAATCTTATTTAAATTCATTTTAATTTTTTTGGTATTTTTTCAATTTGTATCGTTCGCGCAAGAAAAAAATTATCATAAAGAATTAATTACTGATTGGTCTAGAATATTTCCAGATCAAAATAGAAATGCAGCTGGACCAAAGTTTTTTAAGTATATTATAGATAAAGAAATTACTTATAAAGATTTTACAGAATTTAATAAATTATATTGTGCAGTTTCTGGATCATTAATTGACCCTAATAGCGAACCAGATTTTCTATACGCTAAAGAGAGCAAAAGTGGGGAAAAGATTTGTGGTGATTACTACAAGTGCTGTATTCCTTGCTCGTGCGATATTATGAAATATTCTGAAGTTGAAAAGATGACTCATAATTTTTTGGATGGTTTAAAAGATTTTTATGTATTCACCATCAGAAATCCTTGCAAGAAAAAAGATTTTCCCGATAGGGTAAATAAAGATTACTTTTGTGTTGGAGAAAAAATCAATAATAATCAAGTTTATAATCTTAATGATCGAGTAGTAATAGGTTTATTACATGAAGGAAGAAGCTGTAAAAAAGAAGAGATAGATTTTGTAAAAAATCACCAAGTAACAGGAAGGTTTTGTGAATTACGAAATAATACTCCTCTAGAAAATTTAAAAACTGGAATGGGCGATATATTTATAAAGTTAGCTAGATAATATTATTTAATTTGTTCAGAGATCTTTTCTAAGCTAAGCTGAATTTAGTGAACATTATAGTATTACAGCACATTAAAATAGAAGACCCTGGTTACATTAAAGATTTAATGTTAGATGATGGATATAATCTGACTACTATTGAGCTAGATGAAGGTGAAAAAATACCTGGTGATTTAAATAAATTTGATGGAATGTTTTGTATGGGAGGTCCAATGGATACCTTTATGGAAAAGCAGTATCCATGGTTAGTAGAAGAAAAGAAAAAAATTAAAGAGTTTGTCGTAGATTTAAAAAAACCTTACTTAGGATTTTGTTTAGGCTGTCAGTTACTAGGAGAAGTTATAGGGGGGCAAGTAGTTAAATCAACACCTGCTGAGATTGGAATGATGGATATCAACTTTACAAAAGAAAAGGAAGTTGACAATTTATTCTCAAAATTTCCAAACCAAATTAAAAGTCTTCAATGGCACTCTTATGAAGTGCAGGGCATTGAAAATAATAAAGATGTGACTTTGTTAGCTTCGTCACCAGTTACAAAATTTCAAATTTTTAAATATCAAAATCATGCTTATGGAATTCAGTTCCATATCGAAATTAAAGATAATACGGTCAATGAATGGGGATGTGTGCCAGAATACAAACAGGCTTTAGAGGACCAGTTAGGGGATGGGGCACTTGAAAAGTTTGATCAATCTGTAAAAGATAATTTGAAGGATATGAATTCTTATTCTAAAGATCTTTATGAAAATTTTAAAATAATACTAAAAAATAATATGCATCTAAACTCCTAATCACCAAAGTGTTCCATGTCTTTTTTACCTTTTTTTAATTGGTTGATAGCAGATTTTAAAATTTCTGAAGCTTTTTCTAATTGCTTTATTGAGTCTAAGTTTAAATCTTTAAAATTTTTTTCTAAAATCTTCTCATTCAAAAGTTTTTTAACTTGAGCAGCTGTATGATTTGTGAATTCTTTTGAGATGATTTCCATAGGATCAACATTACATAGTTCACCAAATTTAGTATAATCATTAATTTCTGGATCACTAGGCATATAACCGTTGACAAGTGTAATCCTTTCCCCAGGCGATGTAAGTCCTTTTGCTCGATGCACCACATGTTTTCCTTGTTGAAAAACTGCAAACCCAGGACCTGGTATTTTGGGGGTAATTATTTTATTTTTTGGTATTTTTTTATTATTTTTTTTTAATTCCGCCATTTCATCTTTTGTACCAAAAAAATATTGAAATTCACCTCCATCATTTTTTTTAGGATCTGTTACAAACAAAACATAATCAAAAGTTAAAGTGTCGACATGCCATTTATCTACATTCTTTTCTAATTCCAAGGGATTAAAATTTATGTGACCTAACTGATGCGGAATTGTATGTGGTGAAAGATTAATACCAGCTATATCTGATAAAAATAAGCTAACCTCATCTGAAAGACATAAATCTTTAAGAAATCTAGATCGATAAACTCCTCCCCTAACATTTCTTGATATTCTTGGGCTAGAAGTTGTAAATTTTTCCAATTTTCTTGATACATCCAGTAAAGCTTCACAGCCTTCATCACTAAGAATTCTAAATACAGAAGTGGTAGCAAAATTAACTGGGGACTCTTGAATACTCTTTTCTGAATAACCAAAATTTTTTAAGGAAAAGATTTCACCAGGTTTTTCTAATTTAAGGTGCTTATTTGGATCAAATTTTATTTTATCGTCTATAAGCTCAAAACCATTAGGAAGGTTTTCTAAATTTATTGGGTACATAAATTTTATTAGTACAAATAACTATTTCTTCTAACATTTAAACAATGTTTAATCAAAGGTTGAAATTATTTTTGGGATAAATTTTTTGAAATTAAAAAAGCCTTTATTGCAGTACCGCCAAGAAAATTGATCAAGATTTCTGTATAAAAAATCTAATTTAATATTATTTGAATTTAAATAATCTAAGTTTTCACCAACAGCTGGATATAGTCCGTAACAATTTTTAATATTTTTAATTTTACTAATATCAATAACCTCACAATCAATAGAATTATCTTCCAAATTTTGTTGTTGGTCATTAATTAAAAGAGACTTAAATTTCAATAACTTTTCACTAAGCCTGATAGATCTATTTTCATTCTCAACAGAAACTATATATATTTTTTTAAACCTATTTTCTTTGAAGTCAGTGATATTAAATGAGAGATTATTTTCAAAAACTACAAGATTTTTTTCCTCAATATTCTGTGGATTGTTAAAATCTTGTTTAATTATAGAGTAAGTTTTTTCAGAAATTTTTGGAGGAGCGTTTTCATTTAATTTGATGTTTTGAAATCTATTGTTTGTAAATTTTTTTATATTCCATTCACTTGCTAGGTAATGCTTACCTTGTGTTTGAATTCCAGCTACCCATCTCCAACCGAGAGTATTAGATGCAGCATCTCCGTCATACAGATGTTGCATAAAAAATTCAGCACCAAGTTGCCATGGTAACTCTAGAGTGAAAATCCAAATACTCGCGAACCACATTCTGGTATGGTTGTGAAGATAATTATTTTCTTTGAGTTCATTTATCCAAAAATTAAAGCATTCAATATTTGTTTTTCCTTCGATTGCATTTAAATATTCTTTGTTATCTTTGAAATCATCTCTTATTTTTTTTAGCTCCATTAAATAATCATTCCAAACATTTGGTCGTAGTTCTAGCCAGCCTTTCCAATATGTACGCCATAAAACCTCTTGGATAAACTTTTCATTCTTTGTAAAAGTAAATTTATTAAGAGATTTTTTTATAATTTCCTTTTCGCTTAATATTCCATGTGTAATGTAAGGGGATAAACACGAGACATTAGATCTACTCTCTGGACCAAGATCAAAATTTCTTAATTTAGAATAATCTGTTAAATTATTTTCTACAAAATGATTTAGTTTTTCAACGGCTTTCGCCCTCGAAGCTTCAAATAACATATTTAAATTACCTAGATTTTTTTTTCTTTAGACCTAGTTTGTCACTATGTCTTAATCTTAGAACAACAATTGCTCCAGCAATCAACAATATAGCGACTGCTTCATAAACAAGAGCTGTAGGATCCATTTCTTTACCTTGAAGAATAATAAATCGAGCAAGAGCTGTTATTGCAATAAGAAGTGGTAGGGTAATGCTTATAGATTGTTGATTCCAAAAAACTCTTACCATTGCAAGAACTTCTAAGTATAGAAACATTAAAAGTAAATCAGCTAGAGTAACTAATTGATTTGTAAACATATTTAATATTTCAATACCAACAGCAATTACAGTGCTGATTAAAATAATACACATCAACCCCAATTGTAAGTTTTTTGCTATCTTATCCATTATTTATCTTTACTAAACGGTAGCCATTTTTCAAAAACTGATTTAGAAGAACCATCATATGGAATTGAGTAAGAATATGGGTTTGGACTTGTTAAAACTTCAATTCCTTTTGAGAAGACAAATATAAAAACTATAACAAAAACAATTACCATTATTTTAAAAGGGTCAAAATTTTTTGTCTTAAAAACGCTAGAAGAACTTTCTTCGGCTCTATGAAAATGTTTAAATGTCATATACACTGCAAAAATCAAACCAACATGGGCTATAAATAGACCCGCCCAACCAAATGCAAAAGTAGTATATGAAAAAACATATAAACTAAAAACAGTAGTCCAAATAAAACTCAAAACTAAAAGAATTTGTAGCCTTACTGTTTTAGGAAGAGCTCTTAAATCATTTTTACTATCATCAAACAGAATGTTTGCTGCTTCTATCATCCAATTTTTTAATGATTCCATAGATCTAAGATATAGTTTTAAACAAATTTGACAAACGATAAATTGACCTAAGATTTATTAAGAACGTAGTTTTTTCTTATGAAAATTAATAAATCTTTCAACATTTGTTTTATTAAAGGTTTTATTTTCTTCAAAAGAAACTTTTTTCATAGAGTAGGCTACACTTTTAGTTTTTCTAGAAATTATCGTAACATTTCCTTTATAAAGTTTGAGTTTAACTGAACCATTAACTTTATTTTTACTTAGATCCATAATTTTTTGAAGTTTGAATCTTTCTTTTGAATACCAGTAGCCATTGTAAATAAGCTCTGCATATCTTGGCATAATTTGATCCTTTTTATGCATTGTATCTTTATTAAGAGTTACTGACTCCATTGCACGATGAGCATGCATTAACAAAGTACCCCCAGGTGTTTCGTATACACCTCTAGACTTTATTCCAATAAATCTATTTTCAACTAAATCAACTCTACCAATTCCATTTTTACCAGCAAGTTGATTTAACTTTTCTAATAATTTTGCTGGAGAAAGTTTTTTCCCATTGATACCAAATGGATCTCCGTTTTTAAAATTAATGGTAACAAAAGATACTTTATTTGGTGCTTTTTCTGGTGAAACTGATCTTTGAAAAATAAATTCTGGAGCAAAATTTTTGGGATTTTCTAAAAGCTTACCTTCCGTCGATGTATGAAATAAATTATCGTCAACTGAAAAAGGGGATGCCCCTTTTTTATCCTTTGGAATAGGTATGTTGTGTTTTTTTGCATAATTAATTAGATCGGTTCTTGATTTTAATTTCCAAATTCTCCAAGGAGCAATGATTTTTATTTTGGGGCCAAAGTAATGGTAGCCTAATTCAAATCTTACTTGATCGTTTCCTTTACCTGTTGCACCATGAGATACTGCAAATGCCTTAAATTTTTTAGCAACTCTAATCTGATCTTTTGCTATGAGTGGTCTTGCAATTGACGTACCCAATAAGTAGACACCTTCATAAATTGCATGACCTCTGATCATTGGATAAACATAATCTTTCACAAAGACATCTTTTAAATCTTTGATAATGATTTTAGTAACACCAAATTTTTTTGCATTAGAAATAATTTTTTTTCTATCAATTTCTTGTCCAACATCTGCAGTATAACAAATTATTTCTGCATCATAATTTTCTTGAAGCCATTTTAGAATTATAGAGGTATCAAGCCCTCCAGAGTATGCTAGAACAATTTTTTTTTTAGATTTCATTGATTTAACTACAAGCTTTTCTAGATGCGTTGTATGCTTTAGTAAATCCTAGCAATGAATAGTGATCAATTGTTTGAGAACCTTTTTGATTGTACCCCGTAATCATTATTCGAGAACCTTTTCTCATTTGCTTAATCATTTTTAATTCTATTTTATTATCAGCAATCCAAGCAAAACCCTGTTCTTTAATATCAAATTTAAACTTATTTTTTCCTGAAGCCGCAGTAACTGAGTTGCTTTTGTTAAATTCATAGCCTGGGGTAACACTTACCTCATTAGTGATGCTTTCGTTTGGTCTAAAGGCTACAAATAATTTTGCATCTCTTTTGTTTGATTTTGGAGCTTGCAAAATAGGTGAGGATTGTGCGAAACAAATTTTTCCACTTGCTTCGGAAACTACCATTGCTTCCCAGTCCTTATATTTGCCAATTTTTTTTACTTCTTGAGCTTGAAGCTGACTAAAATTAGTCAAAAACAATATTATAAAAAAAGCTGTAATTTTTTTAGTTATGGACATGGATTTGGGTAAATTTTTTGAACATGGTTAATTTCTTTAATGACATCATCTGAAAGATTAACATTTACACTTTCTATATTTGTTTTCAACTGCTCCATTGTTGTTGCACCAATAATTACACTAGTCATAAAGTCTTGTATTTCACAAAATTTGATAGACATCTGACTCATATTAAGATTATGTTTCTTACTTATTTTGTAATAAAGCTCTACCGCTTGCTCAGTATTTGGCTTTCTATATCGTGTCCAAAAATCAAAATCTCTTTCCATTCTTGATCCTTTTGGAAATTTTTTATTTCTATATTTTCCACTCAAATAACCACTAGCCAGAGGAGAATATGAAAGGCATCCTATTTCCTCTCTAATTGATACTTCCGCCAATCCAATCTCGTAAGATCTATTCAATAAACTATAGGAATTTTGGATTGACATCATTCTTGGTAAATTTTTGTCCTTTGAGAGTTTAAGAAAACTCATTGTTCCCCAAGGGGTTTCGTTTGATAAACCGATATATCTTATTTTACCTTGCTCTATATACTTATTTAACTCTTCTAAAACATCCTCAAATTGGTTCCAGTTGTTCTCTTGATGAACATAACCCAATCTTCCAAAGTTATTTACTTTTCTTTCAGGCCAATGTAGCTGATATAAATCAATATAATCAGTCTTAAGTCTTTTAAGACTATTATTCAAAGCACTCTTTAAATTAGGACCTACAAAACTATTTTCTCCATTTCTCAAATAATCTCTTGCAGGACCTGCAACTTTAGTTGCAAGAATTACCTTGTCTCTTTTTTTAGTTTTCTCAAACCAGTTTCCAATGATTTCTTCTGTATCGCCATATGTTTCTTTCCTGGGAGGTACGGCATATAATTCTGCTGTGTCCCAAAAATTTACTCCCTGTTCCAAAGCAAACTCCATTTGCTCAAATGCTTCATTTTGGCTATTCTGTTCTCCCCAAGTCATTGTACCGAGACAAATTGTGCTTACTTTTAAGTCCGTGTTTCCTAGATTTTTGTAATTCATTTGAAAATTATGTTAACGTTTTATTAACCTTTTAAGGTATCTTGAATAATTAGTAAAAGGCTATTATATATCTCTCATATGGAATTTGATAAAAACGGAATACTAAACAGAGCAAAAGCAGCTCAACAATCAACTATTGTAATGGATGAAGGCTTAAGAGCCTACATGCTAAAAGTTTACAACTACATGGCAACAGGAATTTTATTAACTGGAATAGTTGCGCTAATAACATTTAAAATGTCAGTCGTTACCAATGATGCTGGATCTATTGTGGGTCTAACTCAAATGGGTAATGCAATTTACATGTCAGGTTTAAAATGGCTTGTGATGCTTGCGCCTTTAGGAATTGTTTTTTACATGAGTTTTGGAATTAATAAAATGAGTGCATCAAAAGCTCAAACAACTTTTTGGGTTTTTGCAGGTTTGATGGGCTTATCTTTATCTTCAATTTTGTTAATTTACACAGGAATGAGTGTAACAAGGGTTTTCTTTATTTGTTCAGCAACGTTTGGGGCAATGAGTATTTATGGCTACACTACAAAAAGAGATCTAACTAAACTAGGCTCTTTCTTAATGATGGGTTTAATTGGAATAATTATAGCTTCGATAGTTAATATATTTATGAAATCATCAATGATGTATTTTGTGATTTCAATATTAGGAGTTTTAATTTTTGTTGGTCTTACAGCTTACGACACTCAAAAAATTAAAAATATGTATGCAGCTAATGATACAGGTGAAATTATTGGTAAAAAAGCTGTTATGGGCGCTCTTACTCTTTATCTAGATTTTATAAATCTGTTTATAATGTTGTTAAGACTTTTTGGCCAAAGACGTTAAATTCGTTCAGAGCTTTTTCCAGTAAGTATTTTTTAATAATAATTTTAGTTCAAAAGAGTTTTTTAAAATTTTACCATTCGTATCTGTAATTAAATATTTAAGATTTTTATTTTTTGGCTTAAAATTTTTACAAATTTTATAAATAGCATTTTCAGCTGTATTTCTAAAAACACTGAAGCTCACTTGTTTGCTAGAAATATTTAATCCATAGTCTTTCCAGGATCCTTCAGAAACCATTTTAGCATATAGATCCAAGATAATTTTAAGCTCATCTTTTTCAAAAAACTGTTTTTGCTCTATTTTGTTTTGTGAATTATTTATTACTAATTTTAGATTACTGCGCATCAATTTTATATTTATTAATTAGCGGTATTTGAAAGGCGGTAAAAGTTATTGTTATTGGCAGCATTCCCCATACTTTAAAGTTAACCCAGAATTCCTCTGTTTGTGTCCTCCAAACAATTTCGTTAAGTAAAGCAAGCCCAAGAAAAAAGAACATCCATCTTTTATTTAGTATTTCCCATCCAATATCAGATAAAGGTAAGGTTTTACCCATAATTTTTTTTAAAATAGGTTCTCTTGTAAAATATTTTCCAAAAAATAATGCTGAGGCAAATAAAATATTTATTATAGTAGGTTTTACATAAATAAATATTGGATCATTAAAATAAATAGTTAGTCCACCAAAGAATGTAATCAATATACCACTTGCTAGCGGCATTGGGGGTATTTTTTTTTCAAAAAACCAAACAACTGCTAAAGCAACTAAAGTTGCAACTATGAGTGGAGGAATTGCAACTGATAAATTTTTATCATTGTTATAATAAAAGAAAAAAAATATTGCTAATGGCCCAAAATCGGTAATAAATTTCAAGAAAGATTTGTTCACTAAAAAGATATTAACATATTTGCCACATCACAAAACATTAATTTTTTTGCATTGATTTTTATATTTAAATACCCATACTAAACATAATGGCGATCCAAAAAGCTAAATTCTCAATAGGCGATGTTGTTAAACATAAACACTTTGAATTTAGAGGTGTTATTTATGATGTTGATTTTGAATTTAACAATTCAGAGGAATGGTATCAGTCGATCCCCAAGAATGTCAGACCAAGAAAAGATCAACCATTTTATCACTTACTTGCTGAAAATGATGAAATTACTTATGAGGCATATGTTTCAGAGCAAAACTTGCTTATGGACGACTCTGATGAGCCAATAAAACATCCTTTAATTGAAGAAATTTTCTCAGGAAAAAAGGGCTCAAGCTATTTTAAGCTTTCAAACTAAGCATATCAATATTCAAACACATTTAGCTCAAATCTAGGCCATAAATACTCGGTATGGTTAATCATAATCTGGTCAAGGATGTTAAACGTTATATTTAGTATCATTTTCTCCCCCTCTACATTCTTGATCAGATAACTTTTTTTATAATAGAAATTCTAAAATTAATTACTAAATAATAGATATGTTTAAGATCTTAGAACCAAATAAAATTTTTCAAATAACTTCAAAAGCTCCAAAATATATCTTATTTTTATTTGTTGTTATTTTAACAGTTGGTTTGACTGAGGCATTAATTTTATCTCCAGAGGATTATAAACAAAGTGATGCGGTAAGAATTATGTATGTTCACGTTCCATCAGCATGGATCTCTCTTGGAATTTTTTCATCAATTACCTTTTTGTCAATAAGTGGATTTATTTTTAAAAATAAAAATTTTTTTTTAATAGCAAAAAGCTTAGCACCATCAGGATTTGTTTTTAATATAATTGCTTTAGTTACTGGTGCAATTTGGGGCAAACCTACATGGGGAACTTGGTGGGCATGGGATGCTCGGATTACATCAATGTTAATTTTAGCATTATTTTTTGCTATTTATTTAATAGCCTGGATAATTTATGAGAAAGAAGAAAAAGTTTTTAAGATTACTACTTTTATAACTGTTGTTGGTATTATTAATGTTCCAATTACTAAATACTCAGTTGATTGGTGGAACACACTTCACCAGCCAGCTTCAATTAATATTTTAACAAAAAGTTCAATTCATTCTTCAATGCTTTTCCCCTTATTATTAATGACTGCGGCATTTGCTCTATTTTCATTGTTAATTTTCTTAATGAAATATAATACAGAACTGATAAAAATTAAAAATAAAGGCTTAGATAGATTATGATTAATGAATTACTTTTTATGAATGGATATGCGGTATACGTTATGTCTGCTTTTGGGTTTACTCTTTTAAGTTTTTTAGGTTTGTATATAATTACGAAGCTGCAATTTGTTAAAGAGCAAAATAAATTTGTTTCTAAATTTGGGTCTTTAAATCCAGAGAAAGCTAATTCTGCTAAAACACAAAGAATCAACAAAGAAATTTTAGCTGACGTCACAAATAATTAACTTTTGAACCATGTATGGTCGCAAAGTTAAATTAAGATTTTTGTTTGTAACATTAATTTTAGTTACTTTGATTTTAACAGTTTTTTTAATTCTAAAATCTTTAGAGGAAAATGTTGTTTACTTTCAATCACCAACTGAAATTAAAACTTTATCAGATTTAGATAAAAATAAAATTAGAGTTGGAGGAATGGTTAAAAAAGATTCAATTAATGTAAACTCGGATGAAATTAACTTTATTATTACAGATTTTAAAAATGAAATAAATGTAAGTTATTCTGGTGCTGTCCCTAATCTTTTTGCTGAGGAAAAAGGGGTAGTCGCAGAGGGATTCTTAAAAGATAGAAATTTTTTTTCTGCTACTAAAATTCTAGCTAAGCATGATGAAAATTACATGCCACCAGAAGTAAAAGAGGCTTTGGAGGAGAAATAAATTGATTTATAGTGTTGTCGGTCATTACTCGCTTATCTTAGGTTTGTGTGTTGGTATAATTTTAATTTTTTTTTCAATTCAAAATTTTAAAAATTCAAATCAATTAGATACTAAAATTTTATCATTTTCTTTTTTACAATTACTTTTTGTTTTAATTAGTTTTCTGGCTTTAATTATATCTTTTGTTATTTCAGATTTTAGTAATGAAACTGTATTTAATAATTCACATACGACTAAACCACTTTTTTATAAAATTAGTGGAACTTGGGGAAACCATGAGGGAAGTTTGTTGTTATGGTTATTAGTTTTAACATTATTTATATTTATATTTTTATTAAGAACTAAAAATCAACCAATTAAATATAAAATTTTAACTCTAAGTTTTCAGCAAGTAATCATAATTGGTTTCTTTTTATTTCTCATACAAACCTCAAACCCTTTTAATTATTTATTTCCTGTTCCAGATGAGGGCTTGGGATTAAATCCAATATTGCAGGATCCTGCACTAGCAATTCATCCACCAATTTTATATTTGGGGTATGTTGGCTCTTCTATTATTTTTTCATCTGCTTTGGCTGCGACTACTTTAAAAATGGTTTCAACAAGCTGGGCTATTCACATTAAAAAATGGGTTTTAATTTCCTGGATTTTTTTAACAGTAGGTATTTTGCTTGGATCAATTTGGGCTTACTATGAATTAGGTTGGGGAGGATTTTGGTTTTGGGATCCGGTAGAAAATGTTTCCTTAATGCCTTGGCTAGCTTTGACAACCCTTTTACATTGTATTTTAGTGCTTGAACGAAAAGAAATCCTAACTTCATGGGTAATTATATTGTCCATTGCAACTTTCACTTTGAGCATGTGTGGAACTTTTTTAGTAAGATCTGGAATTCTAAATTCTGTTCATACATTTGCCAATGATCCAGAAAGAGGATTATTTATTCTTATATTTTTGTTTGCTTTAATTTTTATGTCTTTATTTATTTTTTTCTTTTTTCATCACTCCAGTAAAAATAATTCATCTAATTTTTTTTGGTTAAGTAAAGAAACTTCAATATTAGTTAATAACTGGTTTATGATGTACTTCTTATCGGTTGTATTGATTGGTACAGTTTATCCTATATTTTTAGACGTAATATCCTACCAGAAAATATCTGTGGGACCGCCATTTTATCACAAACTAATTGCTCCATTTTTAATTCCTTTTTTATTTGCGATGGCAATAGGGCCAAGATTAAAATGGATTAGATCTGATTTAAAAGATAAAATTTATCTGATTTTCTTATTAATTATCTCTATTTTAATATCTTTTTTTATCGTCAAAAATTTTAATACAAATATTCTTATTAATACTATCCTAATATCCAGTGCCTTTTATTTATTTTTTATTACATTGAAAGATTTTTTTAATACGAAATATAAAAATTTTGCTCAAAACACTGCTCATTTTGGATTTAGTTTATTGATTTTAAGTATTTTATTTAACAATTTATTTTCAAGTGAAATTATAACCAATTTAAAAGTAGGTGAAACTTATGATAATTCAAAAACAAAAATAGTTTTTGAAAGTATCAATCAAAAAAAAGAAAAAAATTATAAATCTATAATTGCTAATTTTAAAATTACTAATTCCGAAGGAATAAACAATAACTTATCACCTGAATTAAGATTATATAATCAGCCTAATATTACAACTAGTGAGGCAGATATTAAAACTACGTTAACGAAGGATAAATTTATTGTAATTAATCTTGTCCAAAATCAGGATTACTTTAATGTAAGATATCAAGTTAAACCTTTCATGTTGTGGATATGGCTATCGGTTATCATGATAAGTATGGGTGGTTTAGTTAGTTTTTTACAAAAAAGAATATGAAAAAAAAATTAATTAAATATCCAATAATATTAATATTTTTAATTATTTTTGTAGTTTTTTACAAAAGCTTAAAAGATACAAATATTTATACACCAGAGACGAAGATCAATTACGATATCCCAATTTTCTCAGCTGATCTCCTGCTTTTAAATGAAAATTTAACTTCAACTGAAATTTTTGAATTAGATAAATTCTATTTATTAAATATTTGGGCCTCTTGGTGTGTTCCATGTAGAGACGAACACTCGATATTAATGACGTTAAGTAAAAATAATAAATTAAATATTATTGGCATGAATTATAAAGATAATAAAAAAAACGCTAAAAGCTTTTTGGACGAATTAGGAAATCCTTATCAAAAAATTATTGTTGACAAAAATGGAACAAATTCAATCGAATGGGGAGCTTATGGTGTACCTGAAACTTTTATAATTTATAATAACAAAATATTAAAAAAATATATTGGACCTCTTAATCAGGAGCTGTTTGCGGAAATACAAAAAATAATAAAATGAAAATATTTAAAAAATTTATAATTATTATTCTATTACTGACTTTTAATAATCTTTATGCAAATGAAAATAGTGAAAGAAATGAGATAACTAAAAATCTCAGATGTTTGATATGTCAAGGACAATCAGTCTACGACTCTGACTCTGATTTCGCAAATAGTATGAAAATTTTAGTGGATAAAAAATTAGAAGAAGGTTTGACAGAGAAAGAAATATATAATTATTTTAAGAAAAAATATGGTGATTGGATTTTATATGACCCTGGACTCAATAAAAATACGTATTTACTATGGTTATTACCAATATTGATCTTTCTATTTGGAGGTGCAATAATTTTTAAAAGTTTTATACTTAAAAAATAATTATTTATCAGCTATGAATTTAAAAAATTTTTTAACGTCATTATTATTGGTTTTGTTTACTCTTTCAGTAAACGCTGAGGAATTGAAAGTAAAAAATCAAAATACAGAATTTAATGTTTATACAGGCATGTTTGACTTTAGTGATAATGGGAAAAAATCAACATTATTAGGTTTCCAACATCAAAATGAGGACTTGAATAAGGATACTTTTTTAGGAAATCTTTCACCAATCACTGGAGCCTTAATTACAGAAGATGCTGCAAGTTATCTGTATACTGGTGTCCAAGCCCAATATAAGCTTGGTGCTTTAAATATTACTCCAAGTTTTACGCCAGGTCTATATTTTGAAGGAGATGGTAAAGACTTGGGACATTTAATTGAATTTAAAAGTGAACTACAATTTTCACTAGACTTATCTAATACGAGCGAACTTGGTTTTTCTTATAACCATATATCTAATGCGAGTTTGGGAGACAAAAATCCTGGGGCAAATAGTTATATGTTTAATTTCTTAAAAAACTTCTAATAAAACTTATGAATTTAAAAAATTGTCATAATTTTGCTGACTTTAGAAAATTGGCACAAAAAAAGTTACCTTCTCCAATTTTTCATTACATTGATGGTGCTGCAGATGATGAAGTTACATATGCAAGAAACACAAGTGCATTTGATGATGTTGATTTAGTGCCAAATGTTTTAAGAGGTGTAGAGAATGTTGATTTATCTACCACAATATTTGGAAAGAAATTAGATTTACCTTTTTATTTATCACCTACAGCTTTACAGAGATTATTTCATTATGACGGTGAGAGAGCTGTAGGTAAAGCTGCTAAGAAATATAATACTATGTTTGGAGTATCGGCCTTAGCTACAGTAAGTGTAGAGGAAATTTCTTCACTTGTTGATACACCAAAAATGTTTCAATTTTATTTTCATAAAGACAGAGGTCTCAATGATTCTTGCTTAGAAAGAGCAAAAGCGGCTAAGTTTGATGTGATGGCTCTAACAGTTGATACAATAACTGGAGGAAATAGAGAAAGAGATTTGAGAACTGGATTTACGTCACCGCCCAAACTAACACTTTCAAGTTTATTTAGTTTTGCCACAAAGCCAATGTGGGGGATAAATTATTTAACAAAAGGTAAGTTTGAACTACCTCATCTTCAAGATTTTGTAAAAGAAGGCACTAGCACCAACTCTTCAATTGGAAATTATTTTTCTACAATGTTGGATCAGTCAATGAATTGGAAAGATGCTGAACAACTTTGCTCTAAATGGGGAGGTCACTTTGCTTTAAAAGGAGTGATGAGTGTCGAAGATGCTAAAAGAGCTGTAGATATTGGATGTACAGGAATAATGGTTTCAAACCATGGTGGAAGACAACTTGATGGATCAAGATCGCCTTTTGACCAACTTGCTGAAATTGTTGATGCTGTTGGTGACAAACTGGATGTAATCTGTGAGGGTGGAATTCACAGAGGAACTCACATGCTTAAAGCATTATCATTAGGTGCAAAGGCTTGTTCTGGTGGAAGATTGTATTTATACGCCTTAGCGGCAGCTGGACAAGCAGGTGTTGAAAGAGCTCTAGAAAAGTATAAGTCTGAATTAGTAAGAGATATGAAGCTAATGGGTTGCACTAAAATAAGTGATCTAAATAGAAGTAATTTAAGATTTAGAAAATAGCAATCATGAACATAAATGATTGTTATAATTTTGAAGACTTTAGAAAATTAGCAAAAAAAAAATTACCGTCCCCTATCTTTCATTATATTGATGGAGGTGCAGATGATGAGGTTACTCTAAATAGAAATACAAACGCTTTCAATGATTGTGATCTTGTTCCAAACATATTAGCAAGTGTCGGAGAACCAGATTTATCTACAACAGTATTTGGTAGAAAAATTGATATGCCTCTTTTTCTGTCACCGACAGCAATGCAAAGTTTGTACACACCTGAAGGAGATAAAGCTTCAGCTAGAGCTGCTGAAAAATTTGGAACGATGTATAGTATGTCTACAATGGCATCGTTTTCAATTGAAGAAATAGCCAATATATCGAGTGGTCCAAAACTTTTTCAACTATATGTTCATAAAGATCAATCTATTACTGATGATTTAATTGATAGGTGTCGAAGAGCAAATTTTGATGGGCTTTGTTTGACCGTGGATACTCTTGTTGCTGGAAACAGAGAAAGAGATCATAGAACTGGGTTCACTACTCCTCCTAAATTGACCTTAGAAAGTTTATTAAGTTTTGTGATGCGTCCAGAATGGGTTTTTAAATATTTAACAAATAAAAAATTTGAGTTAGCGAATATTAAACATAAAACTGACAAAGGAACGAACATTGCGAAGTCGGTCATAGATTATATTAATGAACAATATGATCCTAAAATGAATTGGAAGGATGCAGAGTACTGTATTAAGAGATGGAACGGCCCTTTTGCATTAAAAGGAGTGATGTCAGTTGAAGATGCAAAAAGAGCAATTGATATTGGCTGCACTGCGATAATGATTTCTAATCATGGAGGAAGACAATTAGATGGTTCGAGATCTCCATTCGATCAAGTGAAAGCTATCTCAGATGCAGTTGGTGATAAGTTAGAAATTATTCTTGATGGTGGCATTAGAAGAGGAACGCATGTTCTTAAAGCGCTAGCCGCAGGTGCAACCGCTTGTAGTTTTGGTAAAGCATTTCTTTTTAGTTTAGGAGCTGGAGGTCAAAAAGGAGTTGAAAGATTATTACATAATATGCAAAAGGAAATTAGAAGAAACATGATTTTGATGGGATGTAAAAAAATTGAAGACTTAGATGCGTCAAAAATAATCTACCGTAACTAATCAATAAGTAATTGTGAGGATAATTATAAAAAACCTAAAACAGGTTATTTAAAAATCATGAATAGACATTAGTCTACTTTTCGTTTAGATTTTCATTTTTAAAATTATGAAACTTGCAAAAAATTTAGAAAATTTAGGGACAGAGTCAGCATTTAGTGTCTTAGCTGAAGCTAAAGCGCTTGAGGCGAAAGGCAACCCAATGATTCATTTAGGATTAGGTCAGCCAGACTTTAAAACACCTAAACACGTAGTTGAAGCTGCAAAAAAAGCATTAGATGACGGACACCATGGATATGTTATGTCAAACGGAATTCCAGAATGTAGAGAAGCTGTTACAAGATGGGTTAAAAAACGTTATAACGCTAAAGTTGATGCTGAAAGAATTTTAATTATGCCAGGCGGGAAACCTACGATGAGCTATGCCATTCAGTGTTTTGGTGAACCTGGAGCAGAAATAATTCATCCTACACCTGCATTTCCAATTTATGAGTCAATGATAAATTATACTGGTTCTACACCTGTTCCATATGATCTAACGGAAGATAAAGATCTTAAATTTGATCCAGATAAAATATTATCTTTAATCACTGACAAAACTAGATTATTAATTTTAATTAACCCAAACAACCCAACAGGTAGTTTTGTTGAGAAACCAGTAATAGATTATTTTGCAAAAGAATTAGAAAAACATCCACACGTTACTATTTTAAGTGATGAAATTTATAGTAGACAAATTTTTGATTATAAAGAAATGCCTTCATTTTTTCATTATGAGGCTTTAAGAGATAGGCTAATAGTTTTAGAGGGTTGGAGTAAGGCTTACTCGATGACTGGTTGGAGATTAGGCTGGAGTTATTGGCCTAAAGAAATGGTTTCACATGTTAACAAGTTATTAATAAATAGTGTATCTTGTGTAAATGCCGCCGCACAATTTGCAGGTATAGCTGCATTAGATGGTCCAGATGATTCAATTAATGATATGTTAGATAAATTCACTCTGAGAAGAAATTTAATACATAAAGGACTAAATGATTTGCCTGGAATTGAGTGCAGTTTACCTGGTGGAGCTTTTTACGCTTTTCCAAAAGTAATAGGCACAGGCATGAATGGTTCTGAATTTTGTAAAAAAGCTATGCATGAGGCTGGAGTTGCTATAGTTCCAGGGACAGCATTCGGTAAAACTTGTCAAGATTATGTGAGATTTAGCTTTGCCGCATCCAGAGATAATATACTGCAGGCCTTAGAAAATATAGGCAAGATGCTTTCTAAATAAGCTGTATTTTTTTATCTTTTTTTACTAATATTCGAATTATGAATGAACAAGTCGAAATAGAATTAAAAAATCTTTTAAATAATAGATATTCTACATCAGAGTCTACTCGAGGAAATTATGCTAGAGGAGAAGATACCTATGATCCGATTTTATCAAAAGCAGTAGTCTTTCCAGAAAGCAATGAAGAAGTCTCAAAAATATTAAAATTGTGTAATCAAAACAAAGTTCCAGTAATTCCATTTGGTACAGGCACATCTTTAGAAGGTAACGTAGTAGGAAATGAAAAAGGTATAACTATAAGTTTAGAGAAGATGAATAAAATCTTAAGTGTAAATGCTGAAGACTTTGATTGTAGAGTTCAGGCTTGCGTCACAAAAGAACAACTTAATGATTATTTAAGGGAGGATGGAGTTTTTTTTCCAATTGATCCAGGAGCTAACGCTGCTTTAGGTGGTATGGCTTCAACTTCAGCATCAGGAACAATGGCTGTAAAATATGGAACCATGAAAACAGTTATTTCTGGCTTAACTGTTGTTTTGCCAAATGGAGATATCATTAACACAGGAGGTAGAACTAAAAAAACTTCAGCGGGTTACAATTTAACAAATTTATTTATTGGATCTGAGGGAACACTAGGTATCATCACCGAAGTTCATTTAAGATTATCCCCTATACCAGAAAGTATTATGAGTGCGGTATGTCACTTCCCCTCCTTAGAAGATGCTGTCATGACTGCTCAACAAGTTATTCAGTATGGTGTACCTATTGCAAGAATTGAAATGTTAAATGCTGATCAGATGGGCATTAGTATTAATTACTCAAAATTAAAAGATATAGAGGCGGTACCGACTTTATT
>CACBBX010000005.1 GCA_902537575.1 uncultured Pelagibacteraceae bacterium | reverse complement strand
TTTGCGACTATTGAGACTGGTGGTAAAGGAAGGCTAATTGGTTGTCCAGTAGCTGGTTGGAACTGTCATGACCAAAAAAGACTTGATCTTTTAGGAATTGATTTCCAAGCAGATGAGCTAGGTACGGAAGCTGCTGCAATTGCGGAAGCAAAAGCTGCTTACATGAGAAAAGAACCTTTCTTATTATACCTATGGTCACCACATTGGTTTTTTGGAGAGTTTGACATGGTAGGTGTTCAACTTCCAGAGTATAAAACATGTGAAGGTGATACATTTACTGAAGCAAATAACTGGAAAACTTGTGGCACAAAAGGATGGCCAGCAACTGGTTGGGACAAAGACTATACCATGAACTACGGAAATCCTGCTACTTTTGCTAAATCGGAACATTCTGAGGCAAAAGCTTTTTTTGAAAAAATGAAATTAGAAAATATTGACCAAGCTAAGATGTTAGTTCAAGTTGATATCAAAAAAAGAGATGTTAAAGAAGTAGTTAACGAATGGTTAGACAACAATCCTGATAAATGGAAAAGTTGGTTACCTAATTAATTGTTTAATATATATTTAAAATTAAGGCCCTGATAACCAGGGCCTTTTTTTTTATCTTTTTAAATTGAAAATTTAGTTTTTTTTTTAAAAATAAAATATTAAGATAAAAAATGATCAATCAATCTTTAAAAAATAAAAAAGTATTAATATCAGCTGGTGCGTCTGGAATTGGTTGGTCTACAACAAAATTATGCTTATCTAGAGGGGCCACTGTTTTTATTTGCGACATTAACAAAAAATATTTAATTAAAACAAAAAAACATGCTCTTTATAATAAAAAACTTTTCGTTCATGAGTGTGATGCATCAAATGAAGATCAAGTATTAAATTTTTTCAAAAATGTTAAAAAGAAAACGAAAAAGATTGATGCGTTAATCAATAATATAGGTATTGCAGGGCCTACAGGATCACTTGAAAAATTAAAATCTAAAGACTGGGAAAATACAATTCATACAGATATCAATAGTCACTTTTATTTTACAAAACAGGCTATCCCATTAATTAAAAAATCTAAAAATGGATCAATAGTTAATATTTCCTCAACCGCTGGAATACTTGGTTTTCCATTGAGATCTCCATATGCAGCAAGTAAATGGGCAATTATTGGCGTTACAAAGACATTAGCAATGGAACTTGGAAAATTTAATATAAGAGTTAATGCTGTATGTCCCGGAACAATAAAAGGAGATAGAATGAAAAGAGTTATAAAAGATAAGGCTAAATTTACTAAAGTTTCGGCCAAAGTGATTGAAAAAGATTTTATTTCGATGAGTTCAATGAAACAGTGGATAATGGAGGAAGATATTGGAAAAATGTGTTCTTTTTTAATTTCAGACGAATCGATTAGAGTTTCTGGACAAGTAATCTCCGTAGATGGTCATACAGAGAGAAATGATTAAGTTATCTTAATTTTTTTTCGTATTTTTTTCTAAGTTTTTGTAGTTCAACCAAGTACTGATCTCTAATATTTGAAATTTTTTCAACTGATTTACCTTTAGATTGTTTTTTTGTTCCTTCAACTAATCTTTTAACCAATCTTTTTGAAAGCTTTGGAGCTTTCAACTTTGTCCATGGAAGTTTTAATGCTGGACCAAACTGCTCTAACATATGTTTCATTCCAGATTTGCCTCCTGCTAGGTGAAAGGTCAGAAAAGTTCCCATTAAAGACCATCTTAATCCAGGTCCATCTTCTATTGCTCTATCAAGATCTTTAGTTGTTGCAAAGCCTTCATTTATTATATGAAGCCCTTCTCTCCATAGAGCTTCCTGTAATCTATCAGAAAGATATCCTGGCAGCTCGTTTTCAAGTATTATTGGACTCATTGAAATAGATTTATAAAATTTTTTTGCTTTATTTACAAATTTCATAGAAGTTTTTTTGCCTGGTACAATTTCAACCGCTGGAAGTAAATATACTGGATTAAATGGATGACCTATTAATCCTCTTTTAGGGTTTTTGCATTTTGAGTAAATTCTGGTTGGTAATAAACCAGATGAACTTGAAGCTATAATAGCATTTTTTTTAGAATATTTACCAATTGAACTTATTAAATTAGTTTTTAATGTATAGTTTTCTGTAGCACATTCTTGAATAAAATCTGCATCTTTTAACGCTTCTCCAATGGACGTAAAATATTTTAAATTTTTAAGATTAAGATTTTTTTTATTAAAAAGTTTTTTTACATAAGGCCAAGTTCTTTTAATTTCAGTTATTAAACTTGTTTTTAATTTAAGATCTTTATCAAATGCATTAACAATTTTGTTATGCGCTAAACATCTAATAATCCACCCTGTTCCGATTACTCCAGTTCCAATGACTGCAACCTTTTTTATGTTAGACATTACTTGTGTTTAACAAGCTTTAGTTTATCTCTTGTTTCTGCAGGTGTCATTGGTGAAAAACCAATTTCATCCGCAATTCTAATTGCTTTTTCGACAAGCTGTGCATTTGTTGCTAATTTTCCTTTTGATAAATATAAGTTGTCTTCAAGTCCAACCCTTGGATTTCCACCCATTAATATTGTTTGAGCAACAAACGGCATTTCATTTTTTGAAATTGCAAAACCAGACCAAATACCCTCTTTTGGCATAATATCTTTCATTGCTTGCATCGCTAAAGTTGTTGCTGGTGCTCCCCAGGGAATTCCTAGGCACATTTGAAACATTGGTGGGTCACTTAACAACCCTTCTTTATAAAGTTGTGCTCCAAACCACATATTTCCTAAATCAAATGCCTCTATTTCAGGCTTAACATTTATATCTTTTAATTTCTTTGCAGCTTTTCTTAAATCATTTGGAGTATTAACTGTAATAACTGAACTGTCTCCAAAATTTAAAGTTCCTGCATCTAAAGTACATATTTCTGGTAAAAATTGTTCTGCATTGGCAATTCTTTCCATAACATTTGCCATATCTGTCATGGGACCAAAATCTAAAGGATTATCACCTTGTCCAATATCCAGGTCTCCACCCATACCAGTTGTTAAATTTAAAATTACATCAGTATCACTCGATCTGACTCTATCTACAACTTCTTTATAAAGTTCTAATCTTCTACTTGGAGTACCGTCTTCTTCTCTAACATGAATATGAGCGATTGCTGCGCCAGCTTTTGCTGCTTCAATTGAAGCTGTAGCAATTTGTTCAGGTGTTTTAGGTAAATCAGGATGTTTACTTGCTGTATCACCAGATCCTGTGATAGCACATGATATGAAAACCTTATTGCTCATTCTAGTATCAGTATATAATATAATAAATTCTCAAGGGAAATAAAAAAATGTCATTTCATATTACAAACAAAATTATCAAAAAAGAGTGGACCGATTACAACAAACATATGAATGTGGCTTACTATGTGCTGGTATTTGATGAAGCTTGGGAAGTAATGTTACAAAAATTTAAAATGGGAGAAAATTCTGCAAAAACTGCTGAAATGAGTACGATGGTTGTTGAAACATACATAACTTATAAGAATGAAGTTAAAGAGGGTGAAGAAGTTGAAATATTTTTAACTTATTTTAATCACGATAAAAAAAGACTACATTATAGATTGGAAATGATCGAAAAATCATCAAAGAAATTATCCGCAACAATAGAATTATTATCTTTATATGTTGACCTTAAAAAAAGAAAAGTTTCAGAGTTTGAAAATGAAAAGATAAATCTAATGGAAAATTTTATTAATAAAAATGAAAATAGTTTTAATAAAGATGACTTAAAATTTTTATCAAAACTAAAAAAATAATTTATTGGTTATTATTCATGGTATTTACAATAAAAACACCAATTATAATTAAAGCTAAACCTATAATTGTTGGAATATTTGGAACTTGTTTATATTTGAAAATACCTAGCAGTGATAGAGCTACAATGCCTACACCTGACCAAGTTGCATAAGTAATTCCTATAGGCAAAATTTTCATTACATGAGACATCGTATACATGCAAATTATTATTGCTACTACGCATACTAATGAAGGAACAAACTTTGTGAAACCTTCTGTTGCTTTAAGTGTACCTGTTGAAATAATTTCACCAGCTATAGCTATAGCTAATAATACATATGCTTGAGCTAAAGTCATTGTTGCTTATACATTTTGACAAAATAAAGATCTAGTATTAAGTTGATTATAATGGATATTAAAATGCTATCAGGCGCTCTTGGAGCTGAAGTTTCAGGTATTAATTTAAAAGATTCCTCTTTTGAAAATTGGAATAAAATTAATAATCTTCTGTTAGAACATAAAGCACTATTTTTTAGAGATCAAAATATTACTTCTGAAGAGCAAATAAATCTTGCTAAAAGATTTGGTCCATTAGAAAGACATATATATGTAAAAGGTAGAGAAAATTATCCTGAGATTTTAAGGATAATAAAAGAACCAGATGAAAAGCGTCAATGGGGTGAAACTTGGCACACAGATGTTAGTTATAACCCTAAACCAACTAAAGTTATTATTTTAAGATCTTTAAAAATTCCTCCAGTGGGTGGAGATACAATGTTTTCAAATATGGAAATAGCCTATGAAACATTAGATGCAAAACTTAAAAATAAAATAAAAAATAAAAAAGCTGTGCATAGTTCTCTTGGCGCAGCAGCATTTACAGAAGCCTATAAAGCTATGGAAGGAAATGGAAATTTAGATGAATATTCGAACGCACATCCTATAGTAAGAACACATCCAGAAACTGGTAAAAAAATCTTATATGTAAACTCAATGTATACAAAAAAAATTCTAGATACTGATGAGCAAGAAAGTGATGAGATATTAAATGAAATATTTATACATCAAGAGAGGTTAGATTTTACATGCAGATTTAAATGGTCTGAAAACGCAGTGGCAATAAGGGATAATAGAAGTACCTTACATCAAGGTCTTACGGATTTTTTTCCAGGAAGAGGTTTAGGATACGAAAGAGTAATGGATCGTATTGCTATTGAAGGCGATCATCCTCTTTAGGTAAATAGTTTTGAAGTTTGATTATTTAATTATTGGTGCAGGAACCGCAGGTTGTGTGCTTGCTAATAGACTTTCAGAGAACTCTAAAAACAGTGTTGCAATTTTTGAAGCTGGTGGAAATAGTGATATTTGGAAGGTGAACATGCCTTTAGCATTGCTTTACACAATGCATGATCCGAAATATAATTTTAAGTATTATTCAGAACCTGAGCCTCATCTGAATAATCGAAGATTATTTTGTCCCAGAGGAAAAATGATTGGAGGATGTTCAGCTCACAATGGAATGGTTTATGTGAGAGGAAATAAAGAAGATTATAGAAGATGGGCATCATTTGGTTTAAAAGATTGGAATTATGAAAAAGTTCTACCTTATTTTAAAAAAATAGAGACTTGGTCAGGTGGAGAAAATGAGTTTAGAGGCGGGAATGGCATACTCCCTATTAACCAATCTCAAAATAATAATCCATTATTTAAAGCATTTTTAGCATCGGCCAAAGAAGCTGGTCATAAAATTAATAAAGATATGAACGGGGAGGATCAAGAAGGATTTGGTATGTACGATGTTACAATTCATAAAGGTGAAAGAGCAAGTGTATCAAAATATTATTTAAACCCTGTAAGAAATAAATCAAATTTGAAAATATTCACTAAGTCGTTTGTAGAAAAAATTATATTCGATGGCACAAAAGCTATAGGCATTCAGGTTAATATAAATGGCAAAATTAATAAAATTTATGCGAATAAAGAAATTTTATTGAGTAGTGGGTCAATAAATTCACCACAATTACTTATGGTTTCTGGAGTTGGTCCGGCTAATCATATTAAAGAAAAAGGAATTGAAATTATTAAAGATATTCCAGGTGTAGGTAAAAATCTACAAGATCATCTTGAAACTTATATTCAACAAGAATGTAAAACCCCAGATACTTTATTTAAGTATATAAATAAATTTAATATGGTTAAAGCAGGCATTCAGTGGTTTTTAAACAAAAGTGGTCCATGCTCAACATCTTTTTTAGAAGCAGGAGGGTTTTGTAAATCATCACCTGATAAAGAATATCCAAATATTCAGTTTCATTTTTTTCCCTCATTTGTTATCGACCATGGTAAAGTCGATCCTGATAGGCATGGATATCAGTTACATGCAAGTCTAAATCAACCAAAAAGTCGTGGAAGTATAGAGCTAAATAGTTCTAATCCTTATGACCATCCTAAAATTCAATTTAATTATTTAGAAAATGAATATGACCTTAATGAAACAGTTAAATGTATTCATGTTGCAAGAAAGATATTAAAACAAGATTCAATGAAACCATACGCTAGTAAAGAAATCGGCCCTGGCGATCACGCTCATAGCGAGGAAGAAATTAAAGAGTATATTAGGTCAAAAGCAGAAACAGCTTATCATCCCTCTTGTACTTTAAAAATGGGAATAGATAAAATGGCAGTTGTGGATGAAAAATTAAAAGTTCATGGATTACAGAATATAAGAGTTGCAGATGCTTCAGTAATGCCAGAGATTACGAGTGGAAATCTTAATGCACCAACATTAATGATAGCTGAAAGAGCAGCAGACTTTATCCTCAATTAATGCATAAAGCTCAAAATAATCCAAAAGGTATACTTTTTATACTCATAGGAATGGGTTTTTTTTCAGTTCAAGATGCTTTAATTAAGTTTGTTTATAATGATGCAGCCTTATATGAGTTATATTTTGGAAGAACTATAGCTGCATTATTTTTATTAATAAGTTTTTTAAAATTCTCAAATAAGAAGATTGAACTTAAAACATACTATCCAGTTTTAACTTCAATCAGAGTTATTTGTTTTTTTTTTGGATTTAGTTTCTTTTATATTTCATTAACTTATATGTCTTTAGCAATGGCTAATGCCTTATTTTTTTGTTGCCCCTTTTTTGTATCAATCTTAGCAGTAATATTTCTTAAGGAAAAAGTTGGAATAAGAAGATGGTTGGCTATTGCCACAGGGTTTATTGGAGTATTTATTGTACTAGATCCAAATTTTAATAATTTTGATTATATGAAACTAGCTCCAATTGCATGTGCATTTTGTTATGCAATATCAATGACAATTACCAAAATAACATCTGATAAAGACAATGTTTATACTCAAATGCTACATCTATACCTGGGAGCAATAGTGATAAGTATTTTATTTTTTATTTTTACAGGAAAAGGTCAATTCAATATTTATAGTGATCCAACATTTCAATTTATTTTTAGAGAATGGTTTTCTAATCCAGGTTATTCTTGGCCCTTTATTGTGGCCATGGGATTTATTAGTGTTTTGGCTTTTTATTTTATTTTAAATGCTTATAGTTTTGCATCTCCATCGGTAGTTTCTTTATATGAATATTCTTTAATAGTTTGGGCAATACTTACTGGTTATATATTGTTTGACAATATTCCTACTTTAAAAACTTTAATTGGTGTATCAATTATAATAAGTGCTGGAATTTATATTTATTTAAGAGAAAAAATTAAGGATCAACTAATTGTAAGTGATAATCCAATAAGATAATTAATTTTAAATATTTTTTTTAAATTTTAAGAATCTTGTTGTTCAGACTCTACTTCATTTTCTTGATTTTCAACCTCTGAAACTTCCTCTAATGAAACTTCACCATCTTCATTCATTTTTTCATCACTAACTGTATCATCAATATCTGGTTTAGCTGTTTCAGACAATTCTGATAAATCCTCTGTTGTTACCTGAATTTTTTCAGGAGTTTTTCTAGCTCTTTTTGATGGTAAAATTGGTGTTCCACTTTTTGAAATTTCACCTTTATATAGGTTTTCAAAATCATCGCCTATATCTTCATCATCTTCAGCAATATCATCTACTTGCTCAACATGTTTTCTAAGTTTATAAATTGCACTGTCTGTTAAATCAGAAACTTTGATTTTTTCATCTGCAATTTCTCTTAATGAAATAACAGTATTTTTATCGTTATCTTTATCAATTGTAGGTTCAACGCCAGAATTTAATTGCGTTGCTCTTTCTTTTGCAACTAATACTAATTCATAAGGACTATCTACTTTGTCTATACAATCTTCTACAGTTACTCTTGCCATGCGGAGTATCTATACAGTGCGTACTAAAAAATCAAGTAGATTTTATAAATATTGAGGATTTAACTTGTTCTTAATTAAATAGAGAAGAATTATTGAGGTTAAAATATATGATCCAGAAATAACAGCTATTTGCTCTATACTAAAACCAAAATCAATCAAAATCCCGAATAAAGCAGTACCAAAAGCAGTAGCAAAAACCATTAGGGCTGTGGTTAAAGATTTAATAGATCCTATAAATCTTACTCCATAAATTTCAGCCCATGTAGAAGAACCCAATACATTAGCAAGTCCATTGGTAATTCCTAATAGTCCAAAGAAAAAAAATGATGAGATTTGAGCATTAAAATAAAAGAGTACAACAGTAGAAAACAATAGTGGAATATTCATATAAATTAATAATTTTCTACTTGAAAATTTATCTATTAAAAAACCTGAAATAAATAATGTGACAACGGAAAGTATTGAATAAACCATGAATGATTGTGCAATTATATATGGTCCCCATCCTTTTGAAGTAGTTATAAATGATTGATAAACAAATGAACCTGTCGCAATCCATGGCATAGCTAACATGGTCATAGATATTAAGTAAAATCTATAATCTTTTAAAACCTCAATTCTTTTCCACTGTCTTATTTCTTTAGTAATTTCATTATCACTAGATTTTTCTCTAGTTTCTAATTTAACATCCTTAACAAGAACATAAGAAATAATTGGTAAAATGATTATTACTAAAATTGATATAAATAACCAAATATTTCTCCATTCAATAAAGGTTAATAAAAAAACAATTAAAACTGGAAGAGTAAATTCAGCTAAAGATAATCCAAGCCAGCCTGTACTTAACGCTCTACCTCTATTTTTTTCAAAAAAGCGTGAAATTGTTGTTGTAGCAGTATGACTAGATAATCCTTGACCTGCTAAACGCATTAAAAAAATTCCAATAAATAAAAATATAATTGAAGAAATTTTAGAAAAAATAAAACACGAGGCAGATAAAAATATAATTACAAATAATGCAAATTTTAAAATATTTACATCATCTATTTTTTTACCTACCCAAACTAAAATAATACTGCTTAATAAAGTTGCTGATGCATAGATTGAGCCAAATTGTCCATGGGAAATTGATAAAGCTTCTCTAATACTATAGTTAAAGAGTCCAAGAAAAAAACTCTGTCCAAAGCTTGAAAAAAATGTAAAAATAAAACCAAATATAATTACTTTTAAACTTAAACTTTTAAACATAAATAAAAATTATGACTTGTAATGTTGCTTTCATAGGTCTTGGGGTTATGGGCTACCCAATGGCAGGTTATATATCAAAAGCAGGACACAATGTAACTGTTTTTAATAGAACTAAATCCAAAGCAGAAAAATGGATAAATGAATACAAAGGTAAAATGGCAAATACACCAGCTGAAGCCGCCAAAGATGCTGAATATATTTTTACATGTGTTGGAAATGATAACGATTTGAGAGAAGTAACATTTGGTGCAAATGGTGTCTTTAAAACTATAAAAAAAGGGTCTGTTTATATCGATAACACCACTGCTTCAGCAACAATTGCGAAAGAAATTCATGAGTATGCAAAAAAAAACGGTTTTGGTTCTTTAGATGCACCAGTATCTGGTGGCCAAGCTGGTGCAGAAAATGGAGCTCTCACAGTTATGATTGGTGGTGATCAAATTGATTTTGACAAAGCTAAAGATAAAATTGATTGTTACAGTAAAAAAATGAAGTTACTTGGTGGTCCTGGCAACGGTCAGCTTGCTAAAATGGTTAATCAAATATGTATTGCTGGCTTAGTTCAAGGTTTATCAGAAGCAATCAATTTTGGCATGAAGGCTGGATTAAATATGGAAGATGTAATTGAGGTCATTTCAAAGGGGGCAGCTCAATCGTGGCAAATGGAAAACAGATATAAAACTATGATAGATGATAAGTTTGATTTTGGTTTTGCTGTGGACTGGATGAGAAAAGATCTTAAAATTGCTATGGATGAGGCTAAAAATAATGGTTCTCTGTTACCTATAACCGAGTTGGTTGATAAATATTATGGTGAAGTTCAAGAAATGGGTGGCAACAGATGGGATACTTCAAGTTTAATAAGAAGGTTTAGAAAATAGAAAGTATGCAGCCGGCATACTATGAAGATTTCAGTGAAATAAAAAAAAAGATTTGGCTTATTTTAGAGGATGCAGTTTCAAACCGTAACTCTCAATTTAGAATACCTACTTTTATATGTGGTCATGGGCCAGATATAAATGGTAGAATAGTTGTTTTAAGAAAAACTGAAAAAGAAAATAATTTGGTTCAATTTCACAGCGATATCAGATCAGATAAGATTGAAATACTTAAAAAAAATTCTAATGCAGCAATGTTGTTTTATGATAAAGAGGAAAAAATTCAGCTCAGATTAAAAGTAGATTGTACTATAAATCATAAAAATGATATCACTAAAAAATCCTGGGAAAAAACTCAACATATAAGTAGAAAATGTTATTTAGTTGATAATGGTCCTGGCACTATTTCAGATAAACCAACTTCTGGTCTAAAACCCGAGCTTGATAATTTCGATTATACAAAGGAACAAAGCGAAGAAGGTTATAAAAATTTTACTGTCATTCAGTGTAAAATTAAGTCTATTGAATGGTTATATTTAGCAGCTAAGGGACACCGAAGAGCCAAATTTGATCTGGAAAAAAATAAAGATAATTGGCTAGTTCCTTAATTGTCTATCTGTTTATGAAGAAATTAAAAAATTGATTTAGAATATTTTTTCCAGTTATTTTGGTAATGTTTTGTATTATCAAAAACTGCTTTCTTTTCATCCTCAGTTACTTCTCGTACAACCTTTCCAGGTGAACCAATCACAAGGGAATTATCAGGTATTTCCTTATTTTCAGTAATAAGAGTTTTTGCTCCAATGATACAATTTTTTCCTATCTTAGCATTATTTAAAATCACTGCTCCAATTCCAATTAAACTATTGTCCCCTATCGTACATCCATGAAGCATAACCATATGACCAACCGTTACATTTTTTCCAATTTTTAATGGATAGCCGGGATCTGTATGCAAAACACTTCCATCTTGAACATTTGATCCTTCTCCAATGTGAATATTTTCAATATCACCTCTTAAAGTTGCATTAAACCAAATACTTGTATTTTGCTCTAAAGTAACGTCCCCTATTACAGTTGCATTAGGTGCTACCCAATTTTCGCCAGAGTTTTTTGGTTTTTTATCTTTCAAATCATAAAACATAATTTATACATTACTACATTATGCCAATACAAACTCCAATATGTGATTTTGGTAAAAAAGCCATTCCATTTGAACTAAAATCGACTGATCAAACAATTTTAAAACTTAATGATTTTAAAGGTGAAAATGGAACTTTGATAATGTTTATTTGTAATCACTGTCCGTATGTTAAGGCAGTTACAAAAGATATAGTTGAAGATTGTAACAACCTAAAAAAGTTTGGGATAAATTCTATTGCGATCTGTTCAAACGATGCAGTTAATTATCCAGAAGATTCATTCGAAAACATGATTAAATTTGCATATGAAAACAATTTTAATTTTCCGTATTTAACTGATGAAACACAAGAAGTTGCTAAATCTTATAACGCTGTCTGTACGCCTGATTTTTTTGGATATAATAAAGATTTAGAACTTCAATACAGAGGTCGAATTAGAGAATTAAAAAAACTTATTCCAGTTAGAAGTGTGGAAAGTGATCTATTCCAAGCAATGAAACAAATAGCTGAAACAGGCAAAGGTCCAAAAGAACAAATTCCAAGTGCTGGCTGTGGCATTAAATGGAAATATGATTAATGTATTTAGTTGTTACTAGATCTTTCCCACCAGAGCTTGGTGGAATGCAAAGTTTAATGTGGGGTCTTTCAAGAGAATTATCGAAAAACTTTATGATCAAAGTTTTTGCAGATTATATCGAGGGTCATAAAGAATTTGATGAACAAGCGTCTTTTTCAATCGAAAGAGTTGGAGGAATCAAACTTTTAAGAAAATACAGAAAAGCTCAGTTAATAAATGAATTTATTAAAGATAACAAGATAGATGGAATAATTGCTGATCACTGGAAAAGTTTGGAACTAATTAAATCACCTAAAAAAAAATATTGCTTAATTCATAGTAAAGAAATTAATCATCCAAAAGGTTCAAATTTAAATAAAAGAGTTTTAAATATTTTAAATAATGTTGAGAGAGTAATTGCAAATTCACAATTTACAAAAAATTTAGCAATTAACTGTGGTATCAATGAAAATAAAATAATTGTAATTAATCCTGGAGTAGATCCAGAAAAAGAATTAGATAAAAAAACTCTGGATAAAGTTGAGAGTTTGTTAAAAGTAAAAACACCAAGATTAATTACTGTTTCAAGGTTTGATAAAAGAAAAAACCATGAAAAAATAATTATGACTTTAAGAAATTTGAAACAAATTTACCCTGATATAGTTTATATTTGCGTAGGTTACGGCGAAGAAGAAGAAAATATTAAAAACCTAGTAAAAGAATTAAATTTAGAAGGACAAGTAATGTTCTTTAAAGATATAAGTAATGACCTGAAAAATGCCCTAGTTGCAAAATCTAATGTATTTATAATGCCCTCAGTAATACACAAAACATCTGTTGAAGGATTTGGAATTGCATATGTTGAGGCAGCTCAATATGGAATACCTTCTATAGGAGGTAAAGATGGAGGGGCAGCAGATGCAATTGATCATCAAAGAACTGGTTTAATTTGTGATGGGAATAATTTAGATGATATTTATTCATCTACAAATGCAATTTTACAAAATAAGAAATATTTAGAGTATGGTAAGAATGCCAAAGAATTTGTGAACAAATTTCAATGGTCAAAGATTATAGAAGAATATAAAAAGACACTAAATTAATTTATCGGCCAAGGTAATTCAATATAACTCTGTAAAATTCCTGGAGGAAAATCCATTATCATAAAATGAGAAATTGCTGCAAGAGCGATCCATACACCAATTGAACTAATTAAACTAAATCTAAAACTTACTCTTGCAATTTTAGATAAAAATATAAAAACAAATAAACCAATAGATATATAAAATCCTATAAATACTGATAAAAATAATGGAGAGATAAACCAGAAAATAGTTAGCCACTGACTTCTAATTTCTGTATTTTCCAAAAGTAAATTTTCTACATCGTGGAATACCTTTGAGCCAGATTTACTTATAAACATTTGAATTCCTATAATGATACAAAATAAAAACATAAATAGTCCAACACTAATTGGAAATATTTTACCTAAATATTGTAAATGATCTGTTACAAATATTGTATAAAGAGATATTACTGACAACAAAATTAAAAAAATCCATTGCGGCCTAGATTTAGCATTTAGTAAGTCTGATTTAGTATTGGCTATTTTATCTTTTTTATTAATTATTTTAATTCCTGAATAAATTGAAAACGCAGAAATCAAAATTAAAACTAAAAAAATTGGTCTAATAAAAAGCTCAGAAAAGGTATAAAATTGCATTGTCTGATATAAGTATGTTTCAATACTATCGCTTAAGACAAAACCAATCATTAAAGCAACTCTAGAGTAATCAAATCGTTTCATATAAACAGCAATTACTCCAATAAAAGTTGCAAATATCAAATCACCCCATGATCTTGTTGAATTAAAAATTGCAAATAATATTAATGAAATTAAAAATGGTGCAAGAATTGTGAAATTTATAGTTGTTAACTGTGAAATTGGTTTAGCCATAGCTACACAAATTATTGCACCAAATATATTCGCAACTGCTAATGACCAAATTATTGTATAAATTAAATCTAATTGAGTATCCACCATTGTTATACCTGGATCAACACCTAGTAATATTAGTCCACCCATTAAAATTGCAGTTCCACCAGATCCAGGAATTCCAAATAATAATGTGGGTATAAGTGCTCCACCTTCTTTGGAATTAGAACTAGACTCAGGTCCAATAACACCTCTGATGTCACCTTTACCAAAATTTTCATTATTTTTTACAGTTGTTTTTGCATGACTATAACTTATCCAGTCTATACAAGATCCTCCAATACCAGGTATCAAACCAATAAGACTTCCAATAAAAGAACACCTTAGTACTAAAAACTTGTTACTTAAAAAATCTCTTAAACCTTTAAACCATCCAGATTTTTCTAACTCTGCCTTTTCAGATACAGCTTTATTTGATCTCAAAAGTTCTACAATTTCAGGGAACGCAAAGATAGAAATTGCAACCACCATCAAATGGATACCTCCTCCTAAATACATTACAACAGGGTTTTGAACCTCTAATATGGTACTAAAATCTAATCTATACTCTGAACTTGCTGGTGAAATACCTATACAACCAATTATCATTCCAAGACATGCTGCAACTAATCCTTTGAAAATACTTGATCCAGTTAATGTTCCAACAACTGAAATTCCAAAAATTGCCAACATTAACATCTCACCAGTTCCAAAAGCTAAAATAATTGGTTTTGCAATTTGTATAACCATGGTGAGTAGAACTGCTCCAAAAAGCCCACCAAACAAAGATGAAAAAAAAGCAGCTGACAACGCTCTTGCTGCTTGTCCCTTTTTAGCCAAAGGAAAGCCATCCATTACAGTTGCTTGTGCAGAAACTGAACCTGGAACTCCTATTAAAACTGCTGGAAAAGTATCGGAGGTTGCTACAACCGATAATAATCCCATCATCATCGCTATTCCAGAAACTGGTTCCATTCCAAAGACAAATGGAAGCAACAAAGACAACCCTACGGTTCCACCAAATCCTGGAATTACTCCAACTACTAAACCAATTAAAACACCGAGAATCAGAAAAAATAATGACGGACCTGAAACAATAGTAGCAAGTGCAGCAAATAATGCTTCAAACATAATGTTTATATCATATAAAAAAAAAGGGGGCATGGCCCCCTTTTTTTAGATAATTGTATTAAGCTTTTACTTGGTATCTTTCCAAGATTGTAAGAATTTTTCAGACTTACTGTCTATAGAAGTAGCTTTTTTTAGTGCAGATTTTAAAGCTTTAGAACCAGTAACTTGATCATACTTACCTAGTTTTTTATTTAAAACTTTCATTGCCGCTGGATCATTTACTATTGCTGCAGCTGCATTCTGCCAAGCTTTAACAACATCTTTTTTAGCTGATTTAGGAAGCATCACATATTTTTGTGTTGCAAAACCAGCATAAAATAATGCTGTCCAAGATTTAGCTTCTGTTCCCTTAAATTTATTTCCTGTTACCGCTTCATAAACTTCTGGAAATGCTGGAAGATCTGGAAAGTTAGGATCTCTCTCAACTTTACCACCAATTGGTGCTCCCCAAGTCATTATAGGAACCATTTCTCCTTTTTCTACTAAAGGTCTTACATGTTTTAAATATGATGCTGTGGTTTGATAATCAACTGTTGTTTCACCTCGTAAGATTGCTGCTCTTCCTGCTTTTCTTCCTTTCATGCCATAGACAACATTTACGTCTACACCCATCATATCGAACGCTAAAATTGGAACAGCGTCTAAAGAAGTTTTCCCTTGAGACCCATAAACAAGTTTAGAACTTTTAAACTTATCGAAGTCTTTTATTATATCAGTTACTCCCATTTCTTTTCTAACATAAACAACTCCGCCTGTACCACTTGCAAAAATTGGAACCATATTTTTATAGTTGTATCTTACTCTTTCATCTTTAAAGATAAATGGCATTTGAACTGATCCAGACGTTCCGAATACAACCATACCATCTTTATCTTTTCCATGTTCGGCAAAATATTTATTTGATGCACCGATAGCTTTTCCATCAGTTACGTTTTTTACAACGACTGTAGGATTGCCTGGTAGGTTTGCACTAAAAGCAGGTCCGATTGCTCTAGCCCATGTATCAGAACCACCACCTGCTTTAAATGGTATCCACATAGTTACAGTCTTTCCAGAATAATCTACTGCTAATGCAGCAGTAACTGAAAACAATGAGGCAGCTAAAACTGCTAGTATTTTTTTTAACATTTATTATCCCCTGTTATTAATTTAAATTTAGAAAAAATTAGATGTATTTTTCGTAACTTTCAATAGTAATTTTTGGCATTAAATATTCCAACAAATTAGCAGCACCCTATATATTTGATGTACTTTAAACATTTTTTGTATTAAAAAATTTTATAATGAGTGATCAAATTAAAATACCTTGTATGTTTATGAGAGGTGGTACTTCAAGAGGGCCGTATTTTTTAAAAAAAGATTTACCAGAGGATACATCAAAAAGAGATAAAATTCTGCTAGCAGTTATGGGCTCACCTGATATTAGGCAAATTGATGGATTAGGTGGCGCTGAACCAGTCAAAAGTAAAGTAGCTATTATTGATAAGTCGAAAGAGGATGGAATTGATGTTGATTATTATTTTGCCCAAGTAAAAATTGATGAGCCAATTGTAGATACTAAACCTTCATGTGGAAATATTTTAGTTGGGGTTGGGCCTTTTGCAATTGAGAAAGGTTTAGTTAATGCAAAAGATGGAGAAACCTCAGTCATAGTGAGAGATAAAAATACTGGTATGAAAATAGAGCAAATAGTTAAAACACCTAATAAAATAGTACAGTATGAAGGTGATTGCTTTATAGATGGAGTTCCAACACCTGGCTCACCTATAAAATTAAAATTTTTAAATATTATTGGCTCACAAACAAAAAAATTATTTCCAACTGGTAATTCACTGGATCAAATTGATGGAATTAATTTCACTCTTATCGATTGTGCAGTTCCTATGGTTATTTTTAAAAGTTATGAATTAGGATTAAAGGACAATGAAACATTTGAGAAATTAGATGTTGATAAAAATCTTATAAATAAAATGGATTCTATAAGAATAAAGATTGCTAAAGAAGTTGGCTTAGGTGATGTAACAAATTCTGTGATCCCTAAAACTGCAATTGTAAACAACTCTAATTTGGCAGACATAAGCTCAAGATATTTTATGCCATGGAATTGTCATCCAGCTTACGCGGTGACAGGATCAATGGCTTTATTAGCTGCGTGCAAATCAAAAAATACTGTCTGTTCAGAATTTTATAATAACTTTTCCGAAAGTGGACCTTTTACACTTGAACACCCTTCTGGTTTATTAAAAATTGATTATGAGGTTAACTATAAAAATGAGATGATCGAAGACATAAAAGTTACTACCACAAGAAATGCAAGACTAATAATGTCTGGAAATGTTTTTGTAAAAAAAAGTTTATTATAATATTTTAACTTAATTTTCATTAAGAGATCTACTTAATCTTTCAAATACTTTTTCAGCAGATAATTTTGATAAATCACTTACTTGAATAGCTTTAAAATTTTCCCTCTCTATACTTACTTTATGTGCTGTTGTGTGTGCACCAAATAAAGCAATTCCTTTTGATCCTAAATGAGCTGTCATATGAGCAGGACCAGTGTCATTTGCAACAACAAAAGAGCTATCTTTTATCAATGCTGATAACTGTGAAATATCTAAAGCTTTACCTTTATCTAAAACACACAGTGCATTTATACTTGATGCTTCTTTAATTTCATCTGGTCCAGGTGCTACTACTACTTTAAATTTGTCTTTTGCCTTTTCATTAATCATAGAAATTAAATTATTATAATATGGCCACTTCTTTAATGTTAAATGTGGTGAGCAAAAAGGAAAAAGGATAATATATTTTTCAAGTTGATAATAATTTTTTATTTGAGAAATTTCTGATGCACTCCATAAAAAATTAGGGCTTAAAGTATGATTAGTATTAATTCCAGAACTTTTTAATTGATGATCAAATCTAGATAATACCGAGCCTTTATCAAAATCTTGCTTTGTAGTACCTTCTGGTAATGTGGTTTCTGTAGATGACCAGACTTCTTTTGTAGCTTTTGGAAATAATATTTTTTTATAGAATGACGTTCTGCTAGAGTTTTGAAGATCATAAACTTTAGTAAATTTAAATTTCTTAATATTTTTCATCAATGAATATAAATAGATGAGATTAAATCTTGATAATCGCTTATCTAAAATTACGTTTGAAACATAGGGGTTTTTTTTGAATAAATCAAAAAATGGTTTTGTTGTTAATAAATATAATTCATCACCTCTGTGATTTTCAAAAATATCTTGAATTGCTCCACATGCTTGCACTATATCACCTAAAGAACCATGTTTAATGATTAAAATATTGGACATATTTACAACAACTTAACATAGTATATTTTTTTATGAATAAAATTCTAGTTGAAGTATCTATTGGTGAGTTATTAGACAAAATTTCTATCCTCGAAATTAAACAAGAAAAAATCAAAGATGCCAAAAAATTAAAATTTATTGATGAAGAACATTCAATTCTTAAAGATCAATTAAATAAAAATGTAAGATCTGATCAAAAGGTAAATAAACTTTTTGAGGCTTTAAAACAAATTAATGCAAAATTATGGATAATAGAGGATAATAAAAGACAATGTGAAAAAGATAAAGATTTTACAGAAAAATTCATTAAACTTTCAAGGGATGTTCATTTTTTAAACGACGAAAGAGCTAAAATTAAATTAGAAATTAATAACCTTACTGGTTCAAAAATTAAAGAAATTAAGGAATATACTAATTATTAATCTTTTTAATTAAAATTTACCTATTTTGTTTGAGCCATTATAAAAAATTTTTGATAATTCTTTATTTGCTTTGTTCTGAGAAATAATTTCATTTTTACCCATAAGTGTTAAAGGTATTTCGGAATATTCATGATAATTATGCTTATCTTCACCTCTTGCTTTTTGAACATACATTTTTCCTATAACCTGACTAACATTGGTTCCTATATAACTTTGAATAACAAAGCCAATTCTTCTATCTTTGCTGCAATTAAGCCCTGACCCATGAATAACCAAAGGGTGGTGTAATGATATTTCTCCTGCTTTAAGGATTACAGGATCTGTTTCATCCAGAGAAATATTTTGAATTGTTTGACCACGTGTTAATAAGTTATTTTTATCAAATTTTTGTTCATGATATTTTAAATTATCTTTGTGAGAGCCTGGCAACATTCTCATACAACCATTTTTCTCGTTGGAGTCAGTAACTGCTAGCCAAACTGTAACCCAATTATGAGGCTCTAAACCTATATATTTTGCGTCTTGATGAAAACTAACAAATCCTTTTTCGTTTTTTTCTTTTATAAAAAGCGTAGTACCACAAATAAGAATATTCTTACCAATAATACTCTCAACCGCGTCTAGAATATTTTTATTTAAACAAACTTTATTTAATATAGGAGAAATTAAATGGACGTAATTACGATTAATTCCGTCCAATGATCCTGGCCAATTTTTTTCAATTTTTTCAATTTCTTCTCTAATTTCTTTTGCTTCTCCAGAGGTTAAGGCACTTACTGAAGAGATGTATCCTTTATTTCTATAATGATTTATTTGCTCTGTGGTAAGCTTCGTCATTGAGAAAAGCTATATTTTTTTTCCAAATATTTAATAAAGTTATGGATAATAAAAGTCATAAATAAATATATTCCACCAGCAACAATAAATACTTCTATTGGCTTAAATGTTGTTGATATTATATATTTTGCAACACCAGTTAAGTCCATTAACGTTACAGTACTTGCTAGAGATGTTCCCTTCATCATTAATATAATTTCATTTCCATAAGCTGGAAGAGATTGTCTAATAGCAATTGGAATTTGTATTTTATAAAAAATAATTTTATTTGGTATCCCTAGGCTTTGGCCAGCTTCAATTATACCTGGCTTTATTGTCTGAAATGCTGATCTTAATATTTCAGATGTATAGGCACCTGTATTTAAAGTAAAAGCTATAATTGCACACCAATAAGGCTCTTTTAGTATAACCCATAAAAATGTTGACCTTAAATATTCTATTTGTCCTAATCCAAAATAAATTATGAAAATTTGAACTAATAAAGGAGTTCCTCTAAACAAATAAGAATATCCATAAGCAAATTTATTTATAAAAATATTTTTGTTTAATCTTAATATTGCAAATAAAAGCCCAACAATTAATCCAAAGAATAATGATGCTGATAATAATTTTAAAGTTATAACGGTTGCTCCTAAAAGTTTGGGGAAACTACTGACCATTAGATTAAAATCCATCAATACCCCTTACTATATTTAGTCTCTAATCTGTTAATAATTTTCATACTTAAATATGTAAGCATCAAGTATAAAACTGCAGCAATACTATAAAAGAGTAGAGGATCCCTTGTAGACCCTGCAGCAATGTAGGATTGTCTCATAATTTCAACCAGTCCAGTCACAGAAATTAAAGATGTATCTTTTAAAGTAATTTGCCAAACATTACTTAAGTTTGGAATTGCTAGTCTTAACATTTGGGGTAAAATGATCTTATAAAACTGAGTAAATTTATTAATTCCCAAAACTTTAGCAGCTTCAAACTGGCCTTTATCAATAGACTGAATTGCGCCTCTAAAAACTTCTGTAGAATATGCACCTGAAATTATTCCAATAGCCAAGGATCCTGTAATGAATGCATTAATTTCAATATATTCAAAATATCCAAAAATAGATGCCACATACATAATGGCTCCACTTCCTCCAAAAAAAAAAAGGTAAATTACTAGAAGCTCAGGAACACCTCTAATAACTGTTGTGTAAAAATTTCCAATTAAATTAAAAGACTTAAATTTCGAGAGTTTTAAAGGTGTAAATATAAGAGCAAAAAAAAATCCAATTAACATTGCTGTGACCGAGACAGCTATGGTCATTAAGGTGGCATAAAATAGTTCATCACCCCAACCAGTTTTACCAAATGCGAGAAGTTCCATATAGATTGGCGACTATATATTATAGTCGCCTAATCTTAAATTAATTACATAGAAGCGTCGAAACCAAAGTGTTTAATAGCAAGTTTGCTAATAATTCCTTGTTTTCTAGCTTTGTTAATTGCTTTATTGAAGTCTTTTAAGATTTTGGCATCTCTTTTACCAATAGCACTATCGCTAGCTTGTCTGATACCAACACCCACACCATTACCAAATGCACCACCTGAAAAAGTTGGACCAACTAATTCAACTGATTTACCTGATTTGTCTGCATAATCTGTAAACGCTACTGCTGCAGCCAAAGCTACATCACATCTTCCAGAAGTAAGATCTAGATTAACTTCGTCTTGAGTTTTGTAAGTTCTAACATTTACACTTCCAACATCACCTGACTCTAAAAAGTTTTGGTGAATTGTTCCTGTTTGAGTACAAACAGTTTTACCAGCAAGTGCTCCTGTTAATGTCTTAAGAGCTTTTTTAACATCAGATCCACCTAATGATAAATTAATACCTTCTGGTGTATCCATGCCCTCTAAACTTGAACCTTTCATTACAGCAAGAGAAGCTACTTCATCAGCATAACCTTGTGAAAAAGTAATAGTTTTCTGTCTTTCAGCAGTAATAGACATTCCAGCCATTATTGCATCAAACTTTCTCATTACTAAGGCTGGGATCATACCATCCCAATCTTGTTCAACGATTGTACACTCATACTTCATAATTGTACAAAGTTCTTGAGCAAGCTCTACCTCAAAACCAATAAGATTACCTGAAGCATCTTTTGAATTCCATGGAGGGTAAGCGCCTTCAGTTCCAATTTTTATTTTTTCAGCAGAAACGTTTCCAATGATAAATAAAGAAGCAAGAACTGTTAAAATAGTTTTTTTGAATATATTCATTATTTTCTCCTTTAATTAGAAATAATTATTTCACAAATTTAAAAAAGAAAAAAGAAAAATTAATGATTTATTGATGATGAAAAATTCCAAGAACAATCAAAACTAGGTATATAAACTCTAGATAATTTTGCATTTCCAAAGTTTTGATTAAATACATTCAACCAATTTTCAACCTGCTGTGGTTTTTTATCCTGACTACCAACTTGTGCAGTAATAACTCCTTTTGGCTTTAAAATTCTTACAAGCGAATCCATATTTTTTGCAGCTAAATCTATACAAAATTGATCATCATTAAGATCTACAAAAATATGATCATAAGTATCATCACTTACTGATTTAATACTTTCAAATGCATCGCCCCAAACACATTTTACAGAATTCTTCTCGGTTGCTTTTTTTCCTATGTCTCCAAGATGTTTGTTGCAAACATCAACTACTTCAGGATCTAGTTCATACCAATCTATAAAGTTAAAATTTTTTGAAATACATTCTCTTGCAACTCCACCGTCTCCACCACCGATTATTGCGGCTCTTTCATTGTCTTTATTTAAATCTAACCCAGAGCCTATAAATGTTGAGCTATATAAATGTTCGTCTGTTGAAGCCACTTGTATTTCGCCATCTATAAATAAAGATTTTCCAAATTGCTCTAAATCTAAAATTTCAATGTGTTGGCCTACCTTAGATTTAAAGTCTTCTAAAACATCATTTACTACATATGATTTTTGTAAACCAGGTGAGCTATAAATATCATGATAAAGAGACTTGGTATCTCTATTGAATTCCTTTTTAACTATTCTTGTATGTTCAAACTCTTTTTTAATAATATCTATCGCGACAGAGGGACTTACTTTTCCACAAGTAAAGAAATCAAAGCTAATAATTCCTTTTTCTGGAAAAGTATGAAAACTAATATGGCTTTCAGCCAGCAAAGCAATAATTGTAAAACCTTGAGGTTCAAATTTATATTTAGATATATTTAAGATTGTTACTTTTGCAGCTTTTGCAATATCATGAATTACTTTTTCAAATAAAGAAGGATCATACTCTTTAGTAGTTCCAATTATATCTAGAGTAATATGTTCACCAACTTTCGTCATAATGTGCTTGATAAAACCTTACTAATCAAATTTTTTGCTTCTTTCAAACAAAAAACTATTATAATACTTCGCTGAGGTTGTAACTGTGAAAAACAATTGGTCAAATTTAGAAGCAAAAAAATACATTAAAAAGTATACAAAACTTGGTCATTCAAAAGACATGGCTTTAAGAGTTTATACAACCAGATTATTAGGTAGAAATAGTGAGCTTGTTCTTCATGGAGGTGGAAATACTTCTGTAAAAACATCAATTAAAGATATTGATGGCAAAAATTACGAGGTACTCTGTGTTAAAGGGAGTGGTTGGGACATGGCTGAAATAGAGCCAGCTGGTTTACCTGCAGTAAAATTAAATCCACTTTTAGCTCTTAAAAATAAAAAATATTTAAGCGATGAAGATATGGTTGCATATCAAAAAAGAAACTTAATCGATATTAAGTCACCTAATCCATCTGTAGAAACTTTTTTACATGCCTTTTTACCTTTCAAATTTGTTGATCACACCCATTCTGATGCAATTATGGATGTAACAAATAGGCCAAATGGTAAAGATCTTTGTAAAAAAATTTTTGGACCCAAGGTTAGTATAGTACCTTACGTAATGCCTGGATTTGGTTTGGCTCAAAAAATTAATGAAGTATATAAGAAAAATCCAAATATTAATTGCTTAATACTTTTAAACCATGGAATATTTACTTTTGATAATGATGCTAAAAGATCTTATGACTTAATGATTAAATATGTTTCAATTGCAGAAAAAACTGTAAAAAAATTAAAAAGAAAAAAAATAAAACAAATCAAAAATTATAGCACTAAGTTTAAACCTCATGAAATTGCACCAATTTTAAGAGGGTTGTTGACTGAAAATAAAGATCAAAAATTTATACTAAATTTTAAGTCAAACAAAACTTTAGATTATTTTATAAATGGTGAAGAGGTTAAAAGATATTCTGGTATTGGAACTGCCACTCCTGATCATGTTATTAGAGTCAAACCTTTTCCATTAGTAATTACACCAAAACAAAATTCAACTATTGAAGATTTCAAAAAAATAGCTGAGAAAAGTTTCAAAGATTATAGAAAAAAATATGTAAAATATTTCAACATAAACAAAAAAAAAGTTAAAGGTAAAAAAACAATGTTAGATACATCACCTAGGGTAATCCTGGTACAAAACGTTGGTTTATTTAGTGTAGGTGATAGTCTTAGTGCTTCCAAAATAGCTGGAGATTTGACAGAAACTAATGCAAGAGTAATTTCATCAGTAGAGGAAACTACAAAATATAAATTCATACCTGAAAAGGATTTGTTTGATGTTGAATATTGGTCGCTAGAACAAGCTAAAATAAAAAAAACTAAAAAAATTCTCCAAGGAAATGTTGTTGTAATAACTGGTGGATTTGGTGCAATTGGTTCAGCCACTTACAAACTATTTAAAAGTTATGGTGCAGAAATTGTATTACTTGATTACGATTCTAAAAAAGTTAAAGAAATGCAAAATAAAATTAAAGATTTATGTTTGCACTGTGATGTAACAAACAAAAATAGTGTAAAAAATGCTTTTAAAAAGATTTGTGAACAATATGGTGGTATCGATATTTTAATATCAAATGCTGGAACAGCAGTTGGTGGATCAATTGCTGAAGTGAATGATGATATTTTAAGACAAAGCTTTGAAGATAATTTTTTCTCTCATCAAAATTGTGCTTCAGAAACTATTAAAATAATGAAAAAACAAAATATTCAAGGATGCTTATTGTTTAATATTTCGAAACAATCAGTTAATCCTGGAAAAAACTTTGGTCCTTATGGTCTCCCAAAAACAGCTTTATTAAGTTTATGTAAGCAATATGCGGTTGATTATGGATCACTTGGCATTAGATCAAATGGAGTTAATGCTGATAGAATTAGGAGTGGTCTTTTAAATGATGGAATGATTAAATCTCGAGCTAAGGCCAGAGAAGTTTCAACTGATGAATATATGAGAGGAAACTTGCTTTTAAACGAAGTAAAAGTAGAGGATGTTGCAAGAGCTTTTTTTCATCTAGCTGTATCAAAAAAAACAACCGGAGCAGTATTAACTGTTGATGGTGGAAATATAGCTGCTTCCCTTAGATAATTTAATTAAATAACCTTTTTAGTCCCTCAGAAGAAGCTTCAGAAATCCCTCTTTCAGTAATCAAACCTGTAACATATTTTGCAGGTGTAACATCAAAAGCTAAATTTATTGCCTTGCTTTTTTTAGGATATATCAAAACTTTTTTAAGTTGATTGTTCTCATCAATGCCCTCAACATGAGATAATTCCTCTGAATTCCTTTCCTCAATAGGAATTTCTTTTGCATCTTTAATATTCCAATCTATTGTTGAGCTTGGGAGAGCTACATAAAATGGAACGTTATTATCATGGGCAGCTAATGCTTTTAGATAAGTTCCAATTTTATTGCAAACATCTCCATTTGATAGTGTTCTATCAGTTCCTACAATACACATATCAACTTCGCCTCTTTGCATTAAAATTCCACCAGTGTTATCAGCAATAATGGTATTTGAAATTTCCTCTTCATTTAGTTCGTATGAAGTTAAATTTGCACCTTGGTTTCTTGGCCTTGTTTCATCTACCCATACATGAACTGGGATACCTTTTTTGTGAGCGTGATAAATTGGTGATGTAGCTGTACCCCAATTAATTGTTGCTAACCATCCAGCATTACAATGAGTTAAAATATTTACTGTCTCTTTCTTTTTATCAAAAATTTCTTCAATTATTTTGAGCCCATTAACGCCAATATTTTTACAAAATTTTTCATCTTCATCGCAGATTTCTTTAGCTTCGTTTAAAGCTATGTCTAAAATTTTGTCACTATTGATACCTGATAATTTTTCCATCATTCGATCAACAGCCCATTTTAAATTTATAGCGGTAGGCCTTGATTTTATTAATTTTTCAGCATTTTTTTTGATAAATTTAGGATCTTTGTTTTCTTTAACTGCTAGAGCAATACCGTAAGCTGCTGTTCCACCAATTAATGGTGCACCCCTAACCTCCATTATTTTAATTGCATTAATTGCATCTTGAACTTTTTTAAGCTCTTTAATAATGAATTGATGAGGAAGTTTAGTTTGATCAATTATTTTTACAACATTTCCATCGTACCATATTGTTCGATATTCTTTACCTTCAATCTTCATTTAGATAATACTCTACCCGCTATAGTTTTAAGTTTCTCAATTGTTTTTTTAGTTCTTTTTTCTGGAGATGTTATAATTGCTACATCTAAACAATTGTTTGTTGGATCGTTAGGATCAATATGATCCTCAAAATTATCTATTAAATTTTTAATCATAACTTTTGCTTTTTCAGCATTACCTAATAAAACTTTAATTACTTGCTGTACATCAACATTTTCATGATCTGGATGCCAACAATCAAAATCTGTAACCATGGAGACGGACGCATATCTAATTTCAGCTTCTCTTGCTAATTTTGCCTCTGGCATATTTGTCATGCCAATTACATCCGCTTTCCAAGATCGATATAAGTTAGATTCAGCTAATGTAGAAAATTGAGGACCTTCCATTACAACATATGTTCCATTTCTTTGATATTCTATATTTGTTTTTTTTATAGCATCCTCACATGCATTCATTAAACCATTAGAAGTTGGATGAGCCATTGAAACATGGGCTACAATTTCATCTTCAAAAAAAGTTTTTATTCTTAAATATGTTCTGTCAATAAATTGATTGACTATTACAAATTTTCCTGGCGGTAAATCTTCCTTTAAAGAACCTACAGCAGAAACTGAAACAATGTCTGTAACACCTAACTGCTTAAGTGCATCTATATTTGCTCTAAAATTAATTTTTGAGGGAGAAATAAAATGTCCCCTACCATGTCTTGGTAAAAAATAAACTTCTTTATTATTGTAATTTGTTTTTAATATTTGATCTGAAGGTTTTCCCCATGGTGTATGCAAATCTAATAATTCTCTATCTTTAAATTCTTCAACATCATAAAGACCACTTCCACCAATTATTGCTAATTTATTATTTGCCATATTAATAAAATTCTTTAAATATTATATATTATTAATTATTTATAATGAATTTAAAAAATTACATAAGATCGATACAAGATTATCCTAAAAAAGGAATCCTATTTAGAGATATTACAACTTTAATAGAGGATACAGATGCATTTGAAGAATGCATTAATCAAATAATTAAAAGAGCTAAAAATTATAAGATAGATAAAATTGCTGCAATTGAGTCAAGAGGATTTGTATTTGCTTCTGCAGTTTCATATCTACTTAAAAAACCTTTTATTATGTTTAGAAAAAAGAACAAACTTCCTGGTGAAACACATTCTGTTGATTTTAAATTAGAGTATGGAACAGCGACTATTGAAGCCCACAAAGACTCAATTGATAAAGATGACTCAGTTTTGATTATAGATGATTTAATAGCAACAGGTGGTACTGCCGAAGCTGCAGCTAAACTTGTAGAAATGTCTAATGCAAAAGTTGCTACATTTGTTTTTGCAATTAATCTTTTTGACCTTGGTGGTTCAGATAATTTGGTTAAAAAGGGTTATAAAGTTGAAAACTTGATGGATTTTCCTGGGCATTAAAGAATAGCAGTAGTTGATACGAACCCAACATTTTAGAAACTTTCTAAAACAGATTTAACTTAATAACTTCAAATTCTTTAGCAGTTTTATTATTTGTTGCTGGTTCATAAAATTAAAATTACTCACTCTATATTTACTTATATTTTCAACATTTTTATTTCGTCTAATACTGAATTTTTTATTAATTACAAACATGTCGTTATCTATATGTATTTTTGGTATTTCATTGACTAAAAATAACTCTTCTTCAAATTTTTCACCTATATTTTTCTGAGATATAATAATCTTACTTGTTTTATTACCTTTTTTCTTAAAAAAGGTAAGCAAAGCTCTAGCTAAATCAATAATTTTAAAACACTTCATACTTCTTTTAATAAATATTTCAAAACCATTCATTTGTCCTAAAGCTTTTAGTATTGAATCAATTGACTCTTCCGGTGTCATTACAAATCTTGCCATTTTTTTACTTGTTACGTTTATATTTTTTTTATTTTGTAGCAAAGATATAAAATTAGGTATAACTGACCCCCTTGAACCAATCACATTACCAAATCTTATTGCAGATATTTTTATTTTTTTATTTTTTATTATTTTTTTAGAATTAATGATAAATTTTTCAGCTAATAATTTAGATTTTCCCATAATATTAGTTGATGCAACTACTTTATCTGTGCTTATAAATAAAAATTTTGAAACATTATTGTATATTGAAGCTGCAACCATATTCTTGGTTCCTTGTAAATTTGTTTGCATTGCTTCAGATGGATTGTATTCAGAAATATTAACATGTTTTATAGCAGCTGCGTGCACAACAATATCAACATCTCTTGTAACCTCATGACATCTTTTGATGTCTCTTACATCACCTAGGAAAAATCTAACTTTTTGTTTTTTCATCTGACTAGAAAATAAATTATAATTAATAGTAAATTTGTCGTTGATTTCTCTAGAAAGTTCATAGAGGCCATTTTCATCATTGCTCATTACGCGTATCACTTTACACTTAGATTTAATAAGAGTTAAAACAAGTAAAGATCCAATAGAACCTGTTCCTCCAGTAACTAGAACTTTTTTATTTTTTAAAAAATCAAGTTTCATTTTTAATTTCTTTTATTAAGAATTTTTTCATTTTTATTTGAGGGTTATAATTTATTTCAGACAATAACCTAGGATTACTTATTTTATGAGAAGAGATTTCTGAAAGTTTACAGTTATTATTATTATAGATAAGTTTATTTTTAAATTTAGTTTCAATTATTTTAATTAATTCATGTATACTAAAATTTTCATACCCTATATTATAAATATTGTGATGTAATTTTTTTCTTAACATTTTGTCTACTATATTTGTGAAATCATCAACATGAATATAATTTCTATATGATTTTATATTTGTAACATTTAATTTTTTTTTATAAAGAAAACAATTAATTAAATTTTTAATAATTCCATTTTTTTTTGAGCTATAGACATTCGCCACTCTAAGTATCTTAAAATTTAAATTAGATTTTAAATAATGAAGCTCCGATATTTTTTTAAATTTAGAATAGTTTAATGATGGAGCTAATTTAGATTGTTCATTTAATAATTTATTAGAAAATCCATACACAAGTGTTGTTGAAATAAAGTAAACCATTGGTTTAATTTTTTTATTTTTTATTACATTGGTAATATTTTCATTACCTCTCACTATGGTATTAAACATATTTTTTTTAGTTGAGGCTTGTCCAGATAAATTAATTATAAAATCTATCTTTCTATTTAATAAAATTTTAACTTGATTAAAATCTCCAATATCAAATTGTTTTTTTCTGTTTACACATATCAATTTATATTTATTTTTTAATCTTTTTTTAAGATGAGACCCTAAAAATCCAGATGATCCAATTAATAAAACAGTTTTCAATTTAATATGTCAATTTTTTTTGTGTATCAAAATTTCTTAAATTTAGTTTCTTGATAATTTTAATAATTTTTATGGCTGATTTTCCATCTCCATAAGGATTCTTAATATTTTTAATTTTTTTATAAAAATTTTGGCTCTTTACTTTTTTGATTGCTTTTTCTATTTCCTGTTTACTATAATTTACATTAACAACATTTTTTGGTTTAAATCTCCCACTTTGTCTTGATCCTATATTTATAACAGGGACTTTAAATGATGCGGCCTCATGTATACCTGAGCTTGAATTTCCTATAAGTATCATTTTTCCACTCAATAAAGTTCGATACTCAGATAGAGTTAAAGTCGGAACATAATTAAGATTTGTTTTTTTTATTTCTTGTAAAATTTTTTTTGAACCTGAGTCGTTATTAGGAAATACCACTAAGTGCTGCATCTTAGAATTTTTAATTACACTTAATGTTTTATTTATTTGGGACAAAGTGTCTTGCTCACTGGTCACCGGGTGCTGAATTACTAATAAAAAATTTTCATCTAAGTTAATTTTAAATTTTTTTTTAATTAACTCTTTATTGATTAAATCCTCAGACAATAGAGCATCAATGGATGGGCATCCAACAGAAAATATGTTTTTTGGAATCTCTCCAAGTTTAATTAATCTATTCTTAGTTTCTTTATTTGCAGTAAAATGAAAATTTGAAAATTTAGATGTTGCATGTCTTATAGACTCATCGATTGTACCAGATACTTCTCCACCTTGAATATGAGCCACAGGTATATTCATATGTGCTCCTGCAACACTAATAGCAAAGTTTGCAGCAATGTCAAAACCAGATAAAATTAAATCTGGTTTTGATTTTTTTAATAAATGAGAAATATTTATGAAAACTTTTCCTATTGCTCTTACCATTTCAGCACCGTCATTTTTTATAAAATATTCGCTATCAAACATTTTAAATTTTGAAAAAATTTTAAATTTATCTTTATTGATTTCATTAATGGTGTATCCATATTTTTTTACCAAGTGTAGACCTGTTACAATTAGCTGGTAATCAAGTTTTTTATCTTTTTGTATAAGTTTTATAATTGGTTTAAATCTACTAAAGTCGGCTCTTCTTTCAGTAATAATAAGTATTTTTTTCATTATTGATTAGATTTTTTTTTTTAAATTAAGTTAAACTTTTTCCTATAATAATTTAAAACTTTTTTTAATGCTATTTCTTGCTTTTTCATCTCTGATAAATTTCTTTGATTGGTGGTAAATTGCATTAAGACTTTTTGAATTTTTTCTCCAGTTTTGACCTCTCCCCATCCATATGAATTAGAAATTTTCATTGAACCGGAGTAAAGACCTTTTTCTTTAGCCCTCTTAAATGCTGGTTCATTATTTACGGTTTGCCAAGCAGAGTAGATGCCATCACCACCAAAAAAAATAAATTTTTTTCTGAATGTTTGCCAACTTATCCCATATTTTTTTCCATTGAATTTGCATGGAAAAGTGTAATAGCTGTGAGTGTATTTATTTGGAATAACTTGATTTATTAAAATATCACATTTGCTTGATTTAATTATTTCTCTAAATTTTTTACCCATTAAAATTCTTTTTGATAAAAAAAATTCTTTTCTTTCAATTTGAGCTAAGCCTATTGCTGCTGCAACTTCTGGTAATCTATAATTATATGCCAAAGTGTTGTGTCTTTTCCAATTAGGGTCCTGAAATTTACTTCTATCAATTCTTACTTTTCCACTTGAAGCTGTAACATTTCTAAAACCAGCACAAGAAAACTCCCTCATTTTTTTGGCTAAAATTTTATTATTAGTTGTTACAATCCCACCATCTCCAGTAGTTATATGTTTTGAATTTTCAAAGCTCCAGCTCCCAACATCTCCAATTGTTCCTGCAATTCTTTTTTTTTCATCTTTAGCAAAAACACATTGTGCACAATCTTCTAAAACAAATAAATTATGTTTTTTAGCTATTTTCATTATTTCTGTCATGTCGCACATTAAACCATAAAGATGGACCACCATTATAGCTTTGGTTTTTTTTGTTATTTTTCTTTGAATATCTTCAGGATCTATTAAAAAAGTATCTTTTTTTATATCTGCATAAACTGGTACAGCACCACATTGCCAGACAGCATATCCACACATTGCAACCGTTAACCCTGGTATAATTACTTCATCACCGTGTCCTACACCAAAAGCATTTAGAGCCATGTGTAGAGTTGAGGTTCCTGAATTTGCAGTAACTGCATAACGCTGATTATGTATTTTTGCAAATTTTACCTCTAATCTTTCATTCATAGTTCCTGATGATTTTGCTTTAAAGTCAGAAGATAAAACTTCTTTTATGTAACTCAATTCTTTTCCTTTAAATTTCCAACCTTTATAATCTTTCATAAATTTTCTTTTGATTGTTTATATAGTCATCTTGTCTATGATAATTAATTTTACTAATATTTTTAAAACGTTTTAAATAATTGATTACATCAGTTGTTTTAACAGTAAAGGAAAACTTAGAAAATATTTTTTTAAAAAAATTTAGATCCTCCAAATAATCAAGAGTAAGTCTTATATTTTTATCTTTTTTTAATTTTAAAGAATGAAATTTAAAATTTTTAGGCAAAAAAGGTTCTGGAGATTCTATGTTTTTGCTCTTATATTTGTTATGAATTTTTCTTAAAACTTCAGATCTAAATACATAAGTAAACAAACCAGTTATAGAGTCTTTATTAAATCTAATATAATCATATTTTTTTTTTATAATTATATTAACTGCTTTTTTATATTCGATATAATCAAAAAGTAAATCATCTGCATCAACTATCAAAGCTATAGATACATTAAAATTTAAGATACAATCATTCCACCTTTTTAGAACATTTTTTTTTGACCCTCTAAAATAGGAAACTTTATTTTTGGTTGCAATATTACATAAAATACGATCTGCTTTATCTTTCGTAGTAGCAAGTATAATTGGAAAACCTATTTTTTTTGCTCTTTTTATAATAATTTCAATTACTTTTTTTTTATTTATAATTTTTAAGCATTTTTTTGGTAATCTTTTTGAACTTGTTCTAACAGTAATTATAGTGAATATATTTTCTTTTTTAATGAGGTTTATATTCATAATACAATCAATTTTTAAATATTTTTAATTACCAAGATAGCCAACTACCGTCAACAAAAACTTCCTAAGTTTTACTATGGGTATTATTTATTTCTAAAAAAATTTATTACAGGATATAATTAGTCTTATTTTGTCATTCTCTTGCCTGGATTAATTTTTTAATTTTTTTTCAAAAAAAAAATTAGTGTTTTACTTTTGAAAATAATAAAAAAAATACTATTTTGATTTAGAATTATAAGTATTTCTTTTGTTATGCTTTAGTAATTTTATTTTTATCTTAAAATAATTATTCCATATTTAATAAAGTCCTTTAATGAAAATTACTAACTCATATATAGAACTTAATTATTTCTGCAGAAACATATTAACCAATCTTGATAATTCTTGTAACACTCAAGTCTATAAAATAGATAATTATATAAAGTAATTAACAATTATACGTTTCGATAATTTAGTGAAAAGAAATTGTAAAGTATAAACTTAATTAATTTTTCCAGGACATTAATTGGTAGCGGGAAGTGGGATCGAACCACTGACCTCAGGCTTATGAGTCCTGCGCTCTAACCAACTGAGCTACCCCGCCAAACTTTCATGATGACTTATAATATAAATCTTTATTGTTTCAATAAACTTTTAAATACTTTTTTTTTCTAAACAATTAAAAAAACAGCAAATGAACTTATTAGTGCAGCCAATAATAAAGAAAAGAATATTCTTTTTTTAAAAGTTTTTTTTTTATTTTCTCTTACTCTGTTTAATAAAATATTTACATTAGTTGTCTTAATCTCATTATCTGCATCACTTCTTTCAGGATAAATATTTTTAGTAAATTCTTTAGTATTATCTGACATTTTAAATGATAATTTAATCATCAAATTGATTTAAAAACAATTAATATTTTTTTTAATAATCTCAAATATTTTTGAAATTATTTTGTTTTAAGGGTTTTTGAATTAACTCGGCTTGATATTTTTGCTTTTCAACTTCTATGTAAATGTGATCTCCAGTTAAATCATCTTTAGAATATGAATTATCAATGTAGCCAAAAGATAAATTTTTTTTAAAATTAAATGAATAATTAGCAGAGGTTGTTCTTCCTATTATTTTATCTTTAAAATAAATAGGCTCGTCATGAAGTAACAACGGAAAACCAGGTTTACTAACTTTAAGTGTTAGCATAACTAATTTTTTATCAATTTTTTTTGTTTTAATTTTCTGTAGAGCTTTTTTTCCAATAAAATTAATATCTTTTTTATTACTAATGGTGAAAGCTAGGCCTGATTGAAATTGATTTTCCTCTGGTGAAATATCATAACCCCAATGCAAAAAACCACATTCCATTCTCATCGTATCTAAAGCATGCATACCACAATTAGAGAGATTAAATTTCTCTCCTTTTTCAATAAGTAGTTCATAAATTTTTTTAGCCTCAGATATTTTTACATACAATTCATAACCTAGTTCTCCAACGTAAGACAATCGCTGGGTCCAAATTGTTGAATCATTGATTTTAATATTTTTAGAATAACCAAATTTAAAATTTTCATTTGTAAAATCTTCTTTACTTATTTCTTGCATCAAAGATCTGCTTTTTGGACCAAAAACACCAAAAACACAATAATCATCTGTTACATCTTTAAGATCAATTCCATCTGATAAATGTTTTTTAATGTGAAATTTATCTCTCTCTCTTGTTGCAGCTGAACTAATAATTCTAAAATGATTTTTATCAATACATACTATTGTTAAGTCGGTTTCTATACCACCATCTTTATTCAACATTTGTGTGTATGTACATTTTCCAACTTCGTTTCTAATATTTGCTGTGCAAATTTTTTGTAAATTTTCATGAGCTTTATTTGACTTGATTTCAAATTTTGAAAATGGTGTTAAATCGAATAAACCAACGTTTTTAAGAGTATTGGTTGTTTCATATTCAACAGATGGATACCAATTTTGATAATTATAACTATATTCATATTCAGTTTTTTCGCCATCAAGAGCAAACCACATAGGTCTCTCATATCCAGCTGATACACCAAAACACGCACCAAAACTTTTCAACAAGTCATGATGAGGTAAAGTTTTAATATTTCTCGACGTAATGTATTGTTTGTATGGCCAGTGCATTCCATATAAATCCCCTAGAGACTCTGTAATCCTATCTTTAATGAAACCTAAATTTGAATGAAATTTTTGAAACCTTTTGATATCATAATTTAAAATATCTTCATTAATATGACCATTTATTAACCATTCGGCAGTTATCTTTCCAACACCTCCCCCAGTTCCAATTCCAATACTATTTAAACCACAGCTGACAAATAAATTTTTTACATCAGGAACTTCACCTAATAAAGAATTAGTGTCTGGAGTAAAAGACTCTGGACCGGAAAAAAATTTTCTAATACCTATTTTTTCTAAAACAGGAAACCTTTTCATAGATTTTTCTAAATAAGGCCCAAAGTGCTCAAAATTTTCAGGAAATTCTCCAAAAGAAAAATCTTCTGGTACTTTATTAGTATTATTAAATGCAGGTATAGATTTACCCTCAAATATTCCAATTAATAATTTCCCAGCATCTTCTTTAAAATAAACACTGCTATCAAAATCTCTTATAACAGGTAGCGTTGGTGAGAGCTTTTCTATTGGTTCAGTAATTACATAAAAATGTTCTGCAGGATAAAGAGGAATGCTAACTCCAATCTTTTGACCAATTTGTCTTGACCACATTCCTGTTGCCAAGACTACATACTCACACTCTACATCTTGACCATTAACTCGAACTCCATGAACTCTACCATTTTTAGTCAATATAGTTTCAACCGGTGATTGTTCGTATATTTTTGCTCCACCTTTTCTTGCACCTTTTGCAAGCATATGAGTGACCCCACTTGGATCAGCAGATCCATCTCCCTGCATGAAAACTCCACCTTTTAAATCTTCGGTGATCATTATTGGATAATTTTTTTTAATATCTTCTTTATTAAGTATCCTTAAATCGACATCATATAGTTGTGCAGTAGTTGCTTGTCTTTTAAGTTCCTGCCAACGACTATCAGTTTGTGCAATTGAAAGAGCTCCGTTAAGTCTTAACCCTGCTGAGTGATCAACTTCTTTTTCCAGGTTTTTATATAAATCTAAAGTATATTTTCTAATTTTAGTTACCGCAGCAGATGGACCTAACTGACTTACTAATCCTGCAGCGTGCCATGTTGTTCCGGATGTTAATTGATCTCTTTCAAATAAAATAACATCTTTCCACCCAAACTTCGTTAAGTGATAAGCAACAGAACTTCCGATAACTCCACCACCGATTACAGCAACTTTTGTGCTTGAAGGATACTTTTTATCCATCACTAAATTTTGATAGCTTCTCCAGGCTCAACAAAACTATGGCCAAAAACATCGGCAACTGCTTTATAGGTTACATGACCTTTGTGAACATTTAGTCCCGCTAAAAAATTTTTATCTTCACCTAAGGCTTTTTGATAACCTTTATTTGCAAGTTTTACTAAAAATGGAAGTGTAGCTTTATTTAAGGCTAATGTTGATGTTCTTGGTACACCACCTGGCATATTCGCGACACAATAATGCACAACATCATCAACTATATATGTTGGATCACCATGGGTAGTTGGTTTACTTGTTTCAACACACCCCCCCTGATCAATAGCAACATCAACAATTACAGATCCACGTTTCATAAATTTTAACATTTCTTTAGTAACTAATTTTGGTGCCTCAGACCCTGGAATCAAAACGCCTCCAACCAAAAGATCAGCTTCTGACAGTAATTTAGTTAAATCAATTTTATCACTTTGTTCTGGAATAATTTTATTACCAAAAATTTTTGTTAGTTGTTTTAATCTTTCCTCCGATTTGTCAACAATATGTACTTTTGCCTGCATTCCGGTTGCAATAACCGCCGCATTTTCTCCTACCACACCTCCACCTAAAATAACAACAGTTGCTCCTGTTACACCAGGTGCTCCTCCTAATAGAAGACCTCTTCCGTTTTGATTTTTTTCTAAGCAATGAGCTCCAGCTTGTACTGACATGCGACCAGCAACTGCACTCATAGGAGCAAGCAAAGGTAATCTACCATTATTATCAGTTACAGTTTCATAAGCGATATTAATACTTTTTGATTTAATCAAGCCTTCAGTTAATTCTTTGGCTGCCGCTAGATGTAAATATGTATAAACAATTTGGTTTTCTTTAATCATATCAACCTCAACTTTTTGAGGCTCTTTAACTTTAACAATTATTTCAGCATCATTAAAAATATCTGCTGCAGTGTAAGCAATTTTTGCCCCAGCATTTATATATTGTTCATTTTCAAAACCAGCTTCGTAGCCCCCATTGTTTTCAACAATAACATCGTGACCTTCAGAAACTAAAATTTTTACACTTTCAGGGGTTAAGCCAATTCTGTTCTCTTGAGGTTTTATCTCTTTAGGCACGCCTATCTTCATAAGCTTTTTTTAAATTAACTAATTTTTTTGGTTTTTTTGATAATTAGTTATACCGGTTCTAAGTTTATCGATAATTTCGTCTATATGTTTTTCTTCACATATAAATTGTGGAGCTATAATTAGACAGTCTCCAGTAGCTTTGAAATTAACTCCTGCTTCATAACAAGCTTTGAAAGTTTCATAACCTGCTTTACCTGGCTTAGTGTTTAATTTCATATCTATTCCACCCATCATTCCATATCCTCTAATATTTTCTACAGCTTCTAAGTCTTGAAGTGAAAATAAACCTTTTTGGAAATAAGGAGCTAAGTTTTTTGCTCTTTCAAATATATCTTCTTTTTCAAAAATATCTTGAACTGCTAAAGCTGCAGCTACTGCAACTGGTATTCCCGAGTAAGTATATCCGTGAAATAATTCCACTGAACCCATAGGTGAAGCATCCATCACTGCATCGTAAATTTCATCTTTACATGCAACAACACCCATAGGAACTACTCCATTAGTTGTTGCTTTAGCCATCGTCATGATATCTGGTGTTACCCCAAACTCTTGACTAGCAAATACAGAACCTGTCCTACCCCATCCTGTAATCACTTCATCAAAAATTAAAAGTATGTCGTGTTTATCACATGTGTCTCTTAATTTTTGTAAATAACCCTTTGGTGGCACTAAAGTTCCAGTTGATCCAGCAATCGGTTCAACGATACATGCTGCAATATTCTCAGGTCCAAAGTTATTTGCTATTCTTTCTAAGTCGTCAGCTAAGTCTGCACCTGTCTCTGGTTGACCACTAACGAATTTATGTTCCGGTAAGTGCGTATGTCTCATGTGTTGAACGCCTGGCATTAAAATACTTGCAAAAGTTTTAACATTGTTGATCATTCCTCCAACTGAAACACAGCCAATATTCATTCCATGATATCCACGTTCACGACCTACAAATCTAAATCTATGCGCATTTCCTTTTGCTCTATGATAAGCGACTGCAATTTTAATTGCTGTCTCTACAGCAGTTGAACCACATATGGTATAAAACATTTTATTTAAATCTGCTGGA
>CACBBX010000004.1 GCA_902537575.1 uncultured Pelagibacteraceae bacterium | reverse complement strand
TAGACTTATTAATCTTTTCTCTATTATTTAAACTAATCATTATCCTCTTTTTTCAACTATTTCAGATATTTTCTTACTTCTTATTGCAGATATTTGTTTGGGCGAACTTTGTTTCAATAGGGCTTTCATTGTTGCCCTAATAACATTGTGTGCATTAGAAGTACCCATTGATTTTGCCACAATATCTTTGACGCCTAAAACCTCACAAACCGCTCTTACAGGTCCACCTGCTATAATTCCAGTTCCTTTAGATGCTGCTCTTAAAATAATTCTACCAGAACCATCCTTTGCTTTTACATCATGATGTATTGTTCTGCCCTCTCTTAGGGGAATGTGAGTTAGATTTCTTCTGGCCATTTCATTAGCCTTTTTAATAGCGTCTGGAACTTGCTTTGCCTTTGCGTGAGCGATACCAATTTTTCCAGCTTGATTTCCAACCACCACTAGAGCTGAAAAACCAAATCTTCTACCGCCCTTCACAACTTTAGTAATCCTGTTTATATGAACTAGTTTTTCAAGAATATCGTCGTTTTTTTTATCTTTTAAATTTTCCATATTAAAATTCCATTCCATTTTTTCTTAAAGTTTCAGCAAAGGCTTTAACTCTGCCATGATATTTATACGAACCTCTATCAAAATAAATTTTAGTAATGTTTTTTTCCTGAGCTTTTTTTGCTAACTTTTGAGCAACGATTTTAGATTGTTCGGTTTTATTAACTTTTTCTCCAGATTTAAGATCTTTTTCAAGTGAAGAAGCAGACAATAATGTAATCTTTTTCATGTCGTCAATTATTTGAGCTGAAATGTTTTTTGCTGATCTTGAGAGGCTCAATCTAAATCTGTCGCTTGTAGCAACCCTTTTAACTTTGTTGCTTACTCTAAACCTTTTTCTAATACTTGTGTTTAGTTTCATTATTTTTTCTTTCCTTCTTTTTTAAGAACATATTGACCTTTTTCTCTTATTCCCTTGCCTTTATAAGGTTCTATTTTTCTTAAAGTTTTAATTTTTGATGCAACAGCGCCAACAAGTTGCTTGTCTGATCCTGTAATTTTTAAAGTTGTTTGTTTTTCAACTGCAATTTTAATCCCCTCAGGTATATCGAAATTAATATCGTGACTATATCCTAATTGTAAATTTAATTGATTACCTTTAAGAGCAGCTCTGTACCCTACACCAACTAATTCTAAGGTTTTTTCATAACCAGCACTAGATCCTATAACTGCATTGTTTATTAAACTTCTGTTCATGCCCCAGAGTCTTTTTGAATTTTGATCAACTTTTTTTGGTTTGATTGATATTTCTTTTCCCTCTTGGATGTCTAAATTAAACATTTCAAGATCAATATTAATTGATTTTTTACCTAACGGACCCTCAATGTTGATAACATTACCTGCTAAAGCAACTTTTACTTTTTCAGGGATTGATATATTAATTTTACCTATCTTAGACATTAAAATACCTTACAGATTATTTCTCCACCAACTTTTTGTTTTCTTGCATCGATATCAGTCATAACACCTTTGGGTGTAGAGATTATAGCAATACCAAGTCCATTATTAATTTTTGGTAGACCACTTGCACTTGAAAAAATTCTTCTTCCAGGCTTTGAAACTCTTTCAAAAGCACTTATAACAGGATTCCCTGAATGATATTTTAATTCTAATGATAAAGTAGGTTTCTTGTCTTCAGAATTTATTTTGAAATCTTTTATAAATCCTTCATTTTTTAATATATCAGCGATTTTTGTTTTAAAATTAGAAGAAGGCAATTCTACTTTTTTATGATTTCTAGCTTGAGCATTTTTAACTCTTGCAATCATATCTCCTATCGGGTCACTTAAACTCATAATTATCCTTTCTACCAGCTAGATTTAACTAATCCTGGTATCTTTCCTTGTAATCCTAATTGTCTTAATGCAATTCTCGAAATTTTTAATTTTCTATAAACTCCATGCGGTCTTCCTGTTATTTCACATCTATTCATGACTCTTGTTTTTGCTGAGTTTCTCGGTAATTTTGATAATTTTTGTTGTGCCTTGAATCTTTCTTCAAGTGTGATTTTCTTATCCATCACTATTTTCTTCAAAGCTGCTCTTTTCTTGTAAAGCCTATCAGATAATTTAATTCTACTTTTATTTTTATTTACAGCGCTCAATTTAGCCATGTTTAGTTATCTCCTTTTTTGATAAATGGAAAATTCATTTTTTCTAATAATGCAAAGCTATGTTCTTTACTGATTGCCTTGATTACAATAATAATATCTAGACCTCTTACCTTATCAGCTCTCTCAAAGCTAACCTCAGGAAAAATTATGTGTTCTTTGATGCCAAAAGTGTAATTGCCAAATTTATCAAACCCTTTTGGAGATAATCCTCTGAAATCTTTAATTCTGGGTAGTGCAATATTAACTAATCTATCTAAAAATTCATACATTTTATTCTTTCTCAGTGTAACTTTTAATCCAGCATTAGATCCTTTTCTTGTTTTAAAATTTGCAACTGACTTTTTAAACTTTGTTGTAACTGGTTTTTGTCCAGTGATCTTGGCCATATCTTCCTCACATGATTTTAGAATTTTTGCATCTGAAGCATCTAAACCAAGACCCATATTTAAAACTATTTTTTCAATTTTAGGTGCCATATAAATATTTTTAAATCCAAATTGATCTTTCAGTGCTGGCTGAATTTCTTTATTGAATATTTCTTTTAATCTAGGTGTCATTATTTTTTAGCCTCTTTTTTTTTCGCAGCTTTTTCGTCAATTAATTTTAAATTAGACAAATGGATAAAGCTCTCTTTTGGAAAAATACCACCTTTTTTTTCTTTAGTTGTTTTAACATGTTTTTTAACCATGTTAATTTCCTTTACTTTTGCTCTATTATTTGATCTATCAATTTCAATAACTTCGCCTTCTTTTTTTCTATCTTTACCAGTCAAAACTCTCACTTTTAAACCTTTTTTAATCATCTTATAAAACCTCCGGTGCTAATGATATGATCTTCATTTGACCTCTGCTTCTTAACTCTCTTGTAACAGGACCAAAAATTCTAGTACCAACTGGTTCTCCTTTGTCATCTACTAAGACCGCTGCATTATTGTCAAATTTTACTTTTGAACCATCATTTCTATGAATTCCTTTTTTAACTCTGACAACAACTGCCTTATGAACTGTACCTTTTTTGACCTTACCTTTAGGTATAGCTTCCTTAACAGCTATAACTATAGTATCACCAATACTGGCATATCTTCTTTTAGATCCACCTAGAACTTTAATACATTCTATTCTTTTTGCACCAGTATTATCAGCAACCTGTAATTCTGTTTGTACACCAATCATTATTTTGTATTCTCCATAACTTGAAATTTTTTATTTTTTGAAAAAGGCTTACTTTCAATTATTGATACTTTATCACCAGTTTTGAATTTGTTATTTTCATCATGAGCATTATAGTTTTTTCTAATTCTTATTACTTTTTTAAGTACAGGATGTGAATACTTTCTCTCAACCATAACAGTTACAGTTTTATTTGGCTTATCACTTATAACTACACCTGATAATATTTTTTTAGGCATTAATTTTTCCTTTTAATATAGTTTTTAATCTAGCTATTGTTTTTCTTGTTTCTCCAATTTTTGCTGGATTAGTTATTTGTGAGTTCATTTTCTGAAATCTAAAATTGAAAAGATCTTTTTTAAGTTTATCAATATTTTTCAAAACTTCATCCTTTGATAATTTTTTAATTTCTTGCTTTTTCATTATGCAAATCTCTTAATTGTTTTTGTTTTAATCGGTAATTTTGCAGAGGCTTTATACAAAGCCTCTTTTGCTATTTGTTCTGAAACGCCATCAACCTCAAATAAAATTCTGCCCGGTCTAACTCTACAAGCAAAATACTCTGGTGATCCCTTTCCTTTACCCATTCTGACTTCGATCGGTTTCTTAGAAACTGGTATATTCGGGAAAATCCTTGTCCAAACCCTACCTTGTCTTTTCATGTGTCTTGTTAAAGCAACTCTGGCAGCTTCAATTTGTTTACCAGTAACTCTTTCTGGTTGCAAAGCTTTCAATGCATACGCTCCATAATTTATAGAACTTGCTCTTGTAGCGGTGCCATGAATCCTACCTTTGTGAGCTTTTCTCCACTTTGTTCTTACTGGTTGTAACATTACTGTTTGCCCTCTTGTGGTGTTGCTTTATTTGTTTCTTGGCTAAATTCTCTAGCAAAAACTTCACCTTTATAAATCCAAACCTTAATTCCAATTATTCCATAAGTAGTTAAAGCTTCTGCTTCAGCGTAATCAATATCTGCTCTTAATGTGTGTGAAGGTATACTTCCATCTCTTAACCACTCAGTCCTAGCGATTTCATTTCCACCTAATCTTCCACTAACAGAAACTTTGATGCCTTTTGCACCTAGTCTAATACAAGATTGCATTGCTCTTTTCATAGCCCTTCTGTAGGAAATTCTTTTAACAAGCTGTTGTGCGATATTTTCTGCAACTAGATAAGCATTAGTCTCGGGTTTTTTAACTTCTTTAATATTTAAATTAACTTCATTAGTGGTAAATTTTGAGAGATTATTTTTTATTTTATCAATGTCACTTCCTTTTTTACCAATCACAAAACCAGGTCTTGAGGTATAGATAGTCACATAACACTTGTTAGATGTTCGCTCAATCATAACTTTAGATACGCCAGAATTGATAACATTTTTCTTGATATATTCACGAATTTTAAAATCTTCGATCAAGTAGTTACCAAAATCTTTTTTCTTAGCATACCAAACAGAGTCCCAGCCTCTGTTCACACCTAGCCTAAAACCTACAGGATTAACTTTTTGCCCCATCATTCTCCATTTTTTTTATTTCTGATAAAATTATTGTAACCGTCGACCAAGGTTTCAAAATAGGAGCAGCTCTCCCTTTTGCACGTGGTCTAAATCTTTTCATAACTATTTTTTTTCCACAATATGCCTCTTTCACAACCAAATTATCAATGTCATACTGAAAATTATTTTCTGCGTTTGCAACAGCTGAACTAATAGTCTTTCTAATATCTCTTGTAATTCTTTTTTCAGAAAACTGTAAATCTCTAATTGCTACATCAACTTTTTTTCCAACAATACTTTTTAGTATTGGATTAAGTTTTCTGACACTTGATCTCACACCATTATTAATAGACTTTACAGTCTTATCGTTATTTTTATCAATTTTCTTTTTTTTACCCATAATTATTTCTTCTCTGCTGTAGCAGGTTTAGCTTTTTTATCTGCAGGCGTATGACCAAAAAATGTTCTTGTTGGTGCAAACTCACCTAGCTTATGTCCAACCATATCTTCCGATATTGTAATTGGTATAAATTTTTTTCCATTGTAAATTTGAAAACTTACTCCCACAAAATCAGGCAAAATAGTTGATTTTCTTGACCATGTTTTGATAGGAATTTTTTTTGGGTCATCTTTATATTTATCAACTTTTTTCATTAAACTTTCTTCCACAAAAGGTCCTTTCCAAACTGCTCTAGCCATTATTTAGTATCCTTCCTTTTGTTTCTTCTCTTAACTATGAATTTATCTGTTCTCTTATTATCTCTCGTTTTTAATCCTTTGGCTGATTGACCTGTAGGTGAAACAGGATGTCTACCACCAGCAGATTTACCTTCACCACCTCCATGTGGGTGGTCTACAGGGTTTTTAACAACACCTCTTGTGTGCGGTCTTCTCCCCAACCATCTTGATCTACCTGCTTTTCCAATTTTAATATTTTTTTGATCTGGATTACTTAAAATTCCTATTGTAGCTAAAGCTCTAGAATCAATTTTTCTAACTTCACCTGATGCAAGTTTAATCAAACTGTAATTTCCATCTAATCCACTTATTGTTACAGAAGATCCTGCTGATCTAGCAATTTTTCCACCACCACCAGGTTGAATTTCAACATTATGAATATTGATACCAACTGGAATATCTTGCAATGGCATACAGTTTCCAATTTTAATCTCTTTTTTGGATCCACTTTCAATTTTATCACCTACTTTTATTTTTTGAGGTGCAAGAAAGTATGCATGAGTTCCATCTTCAAACTTAACCAACATAATATAGCATGATCTATTTGGATCGTATTCTACTCTTTCAACAGTAGCTTCCATATCAAATTTCTTTCTATAAAAGTCAACATGTCTGTACATTTTTTTGTGACCACCGGCTCTGTTTATTGAAGTAATATGACCATTATTATTTCTACCTTTCATGGCATTTTTAGGTGAAACAAGCGACTTGAAAGGTTTACCTTTCCATAGTCCAGTTCTATCAACTAAAATAGTCCCTCTAGTAGATTTTGTGTATGGTTTAAAAGTTTTTAATGCCATTTACTAAATTCCTGTTGTTAGATCTATACTCTGACCTTTTTTAAGTGTAATTATTGCTTTTTTGTATCCTGAAACTTTTACTTTTTTTCCTCTAGTAACTTTAGTTCTGTTCTGCTTATTTATAATATTAATTTTTGTAACATTTACTTTAAAAATTTTTTCAATATTTTTTTTAAGATTTTTTTTATTAGCACCATCAGGTACTTTAAATGTAATCTTATTTAACTCAGACAAATTTGTTGATTTCTCTGTAACAACTGGCGAAAGAATTTTGTCGTATAAATGTATTTTATCCATTTTAAGAATATCTCTTTTCTAGTTCTTTTACTGAACTTTCTGTAAATACAACTTTTTTAAATTTAATTATGTCGTAGGCACTAAAATGATTAACATCTGTAACTTTAACGTTTGGGATATTTCTTGCTGATTTTTCAATTTTTTCCTTAGAATTTTTATCTAGTATTAACAGTGAATTTGAAATTTCTAGTTTATTAATTATTGAACTCATTTCTTTAGTTTTTTTAATTTCAGAACTAAAGTCATTTAAAATTAATAAATTATTATTATTATTTTTTTCCGTAATTAGTGATGCTACACTCAATTTTTTTTCATTTTTATTTAATTTTCTTTTTTTATAGGCTAGTTCACCTTTTGGTCCGTGTGCTACACCACCACCAACAAAAATCGGAGCTTTTCTACTTGCATGTCTAGCTCCACCCGTACCTTTTTGTGCATATATTTTTGATGTTGGGCCCCTTACTTCATTTTGCTGCTTAGTTTTTGCATGTCTACCTTTATAATTTGCATTTGTTTTATAAAGTACGCTGCTAACAAGTTTATTGTTAACTTTTGCTGAGAAAATTTTATCAAGCACCTCAATGCTATCTTTTTTTCCATCAATACTAATTTTATCTAATTTCATTATTTTTTCTTTTTATCAGGTGTTTTTTTTGCTTGTTCAGCAGCGGCTAGTTTTTCAGTTATAGTCATTTTACTAATATTTTTTACTGAACCCTTAACCAATACTTCTGAGTTTTTTGACCCCGGAATTGATCCTTTTAAATAAAGTAGTTCGTTTTCTAAATCTGTTTTGATAATTTCAATATTTTGCATAGTTCTTAATTTATCTCCCATATGACCAGCCATTTTCTTGCCTTTGAAAACTTTTCCTGGATCTTGGCTATGACCTGTCGAACCATGTGCTCTGTGAGAAATAGATACTCCATGACTAGCTCTTAAGCCACCAAAATTGTGTCTTTTCATAGCACCTGCAAAACCTTTACCGATTGTTTTTGATCTTGTATCTACAAATTTAGTATCTTTAAAAATTTCCAAACCAAACTCATTACCTTCTTTGTATACAGAAGTGTCATTTACCCTAAATTCTTTCAATTTCTTCTTTGCTTCAGTATTTTTTTTAGCAAAAAAACCTTTCATAGCTTTTGATAGCTTGGAATTTTTAATCTTACCATATCCAAGCTGCACTGCTTTATATCCACGGTTTTCTTCTTCAATAACTTGAATTACTCTAGCCTTCTCAACTTTTAAAACTGTAACCGGTACTATCTGACCAGATTTATAAAATTCCCTAGTCATTCCAATTTTTTTACCTATTAAAGCTATTTCACTCATAATTAAATTTTTATTTCCACATCTACACCAGAAGCTAAGTCTAACTTCATTAGTGCTTCTACTGTTTGTGGTGTTGGTTCAATAATATCTATTAATCTTTTGTGCGTTCTAGTCTCAAATTGCTCTCTACTTTTTTTATCAATATGAGGAGATCTTAGTACAGTGTATCTCTCTATCCTTGTTGGTAGAGGAATTGGTCCTTTAATTGTAGCGCCAGTTCTTTTGACTGTATTAACTATTTCTTCAGTTGATGCATCTAATACTTTGTTATCATAGGCTCTAAGTTTAATTCTAATATTCTGTTTTTCCATAATTACCCTGCAATCTTTTTAGTTACTTCGTCCTGTACATTTTGTGGGACTTTAGAATAATGATCAAAAAACATAGAATATTGTGCTCTACCTTGTGACATTGATCTTAAATTATTAATGTATCCAAACATATTTGCCAAAGGTACCATTGCTGTAATTACAGTTGCGTTTCCTCTTTGCTCTTGAGTGCTTATCTGACCTCTTCTACTATTTAGATCACCTATAACATCACCCATATAATCTTCTGGGGTTACTACTTCAACTCTCATCACTGGTTCTAATAACTTTAAACCACCTTTTGTACACGCTTCTTTGAAACAAGCTCTGCTAGCTAATTCAAATGCTAAAACACTAGAGTCAACATCATGATGAAGTCCATCTAAAATTGTTACTTTGTAATCTATCATTGGGAAACCAGCTAAAATTCCACCATCTGATATTGTTTCAATTCCTTTTTCTACACCAGGTATAAATTCTTTAGGAATTGCTCCCCCTTTAATTTTACTTTCGACTTCTCTTCCTTTGCCAGCTTCTTGTGGCTCAACTAATAATTTAACTTTAGCGAATTGTCCTGCTCCACCACTTTGTTTTTTATGTGTGTATTCAACCTCAGATGCAGCTTCAATGGTTTCTCTATATGCAACTTGAGGAGCACCAACATTAGCCTCTACTTTAAATTCTCTTTTCATTCTATCAACAATAATATCTAAGTGTAGCTCACCCATTCCCTTAATAATTGTTTGTCCAGACTCTTCGTCAGAAGTAACTCTAAACGATGGGTCCTCTTTTGCTAATCTGCCTAATGCTTCACCCATTTTTTCTTGGTCAGCTTTTGTTTTAGGTTCTACTGCAATTTCAATAACTGGATCAGGGAATTCCATAGGCTCAAGTAAAACAGAATTTTCTTCATCACATAAGGTATGACCAGTAATAGTATTTTTTAATCCAGCCAAAGCGACTATATCACCAGCGTTAGCTTCTTTAATGTCTTCTCTAGAGTTGGCATGCATTAAAAGCATTCTTCCAACTCTTTCTTCTTTCTCTTTAGAAGAATTAAATACAGCAGTTCCAGTTTTAACTGTTCCTGAATAAATTCTAATAAAAGTTAAAGAGCCTACAAATGGATCATTAGCAACTTTAAATGCTAAAGCTGAAAATGGTACATTATCGTCAAATTTCATTTCCATTTCGTCTTCTGATCCTAATTTAGTTCCTTTAATAGAACCAATATCAACAGGACTTGGTAAGTAATGCACAACAGCATCAAGTAAAGGTTGTACACCTTTGTTTTTAAATGCTGATCCAGTTAAAACTGGTACAAAACTAAAATTTAAAGTTCCGCTTCTTATACATTTAATTAAATCTTCTTCTTTGATTTCGTCTCCATTTAAATAAGCTTCCATCAATTTTTCATCTTGCTCAACTGCTGTTTCAACTAATTCTGTTCTATATTTTTCGGAAATTTCTTTAAGATCATCAGGAATGTCTTTATATTCCCACTCCGCACCTAGAGCCTCGTTTTTCCATACTTGAGCTTTCATTTTTACTAAATCAACAACACCTGTTAAAGATGCTTCGGCACCAATGGGTACTTGAAGAACTAATGGTTTTGCTCCTAATCTGTCTCGAATCATATCTACACATCTAAAGAAATCAGCACCAGTTCTGTCTAATTTGTTAACAAAACATATTCGAGGAACTTTATATTTATCTGCTTGTCTCCATACAGTCTCTGATTGTGGTTCTACGCCTGCTACACCATCAAATACTGCAACTGCTCCATCTAAAACTTTAAGTGATCTTTCAACTTCAATTGTAAAATCTACGTGACCCGGAGTGTCAATAATATTAATTCTATGATCATTCCAAAAACAAGTAGTAGCTGCTGATGTAATAGTAATTCCTCTTTCTTGCTCCTGTTCCATCCAATCCATTGTTGCAGCACCATCATGAACTTCTCCAATTTTATGACTTTTACCAGTGTAATATAAAACTCTTTCAGTAGTGGTTGTTTTACCAGCATCTATGTGGGCCATAATCCCAATGTTTCTATATTTATCTAAAGTATGAGTTCTAGCCATAATTTTTTACCACCTAAAATGTGCAAAAGCCTTATTTGACTCAGCCATCTTATGAACATCCTCTCTTTTTTTAACTGCAGCACCTTTTTTTTCGTATGCATCAAAAAGCTCATTAAAAATTTTGTCCGACATATGTTTATCTTTTCTTTTTCTTGCTGAATCTACTAACCATCTTATTGCTAAAGCTTGTGCTCTTTTACTTTTTACCTCTACAGGAACTTGATAAGTTGCACCACCAACTCTTCTTGATCTTACCTCTACTGTTGGTTTAATGTTATTGATAGCTTCATTAAAGATATTAATTGGCTCATCTTTACTTTTCGTTTTAATTTTATCAATTGCATCGTAAACAATTTTTGCAGCAACACCTCTTTTGCCGTCGTACATAATATTGTTTATTAATTTTGGAATTATTATTGAGTTAAATTTTGGATCTGGAACGACGTTTTTTTTGGGTTGAGTTTTTTTTCTAGACATTATTTACCTTTTTTTGTTCCGTACAAAGATCTTCTTTGTTTTCTGTTAGCAACGCCCTGTGTATCAAGATTTCCTCTAAGGATATGATATCTAACTCCTGGTAAATCTTTAACTCTTCCACCTCTAATTAGAACTACAGAGTGTTCTTGTAAATTATGACCTTCACCTGGAATATAAGCTGTAACTTCAAAACCATTTGACAATCTTACTCTTGCAACTTTTCTTAAAGCTGAATTAGGCTTCTTCGGAGTGGTAGTGTAAACTTTAACGCAAACACCTCTCTTCAAAGGTTGCTTCTGTAAAGCAGGAACTTTGTTCCTTGATACTTGTTTAAGTCTCTTTTTTCTTAACAATTGGTTAATTGTTGGCATAAATTTTTTTTAAATTAATTAATAAATTTTTAGATGAAAATAACTGACAGGTTATTTTGTGGCAGCGTTTAGCACTGTTAAAAGCACTACATTCCAACCAAAAACATCGCCAAATTACTTATTAATTGACCATTGTCAAACTAAAAGTTCAAGTATTAAGCGATTTTTTTATTGATTTGCCTGTGTTTCAGAAGGTTCTGGGCTCTCAGTTTTTTCTTGTTCAGATAAGAAGTTATTATCGTCTTCAAGAGCTTTTTTATTCCATTTATTTTTAATATTTCCAGTTCCAGCAGGCACTAATCTACCAACAATAACGTTCTCTTTAAGACCATTTAATGGATCAACTTTACCTTTAATGGCTGCATCAGTTAATACTCTTGTAGTTTCTTGGAAAGATGCTGCAGAAATAAATGACTCTGTTTGTAATGATGCTTTGGTAATTCCCATTAAAACTCTTTCACCAACAGCTGGATTTTTACCTTCAGAAACCAGTTTTTCATTTGTATTTTCAAATTTAATTCTATCTACAATTTCACCAGGTAAATAAGAAGAGTCTCCAGATACTTTGACCTCAACTTTTTTCAACATTTGTCTTAAAATAGTTTCAATGTGTTTATCATTGATGATTACACCTTGTAATCTGTAAACTTCTTGAACTTGGTTGACAAAATATTCTGTTAATTCTTTAATACCCAAAATTCTTAAGATATCATGTGGTAATGGTTGACCATCGAGAAGATATTCACCCTTTTGAATTTTTTCACCAGGGTTAAAGTTAATGTGCTTACCTTTTGGTATTAAATAATTTGAAGGTTCTGATCCATCCTCTGGTACAATTGAAACTCTTTGTTTTCCTCTAACCTCTTTACCAAAAACTACTTGACCATCATTTTCAGCAATAATTGCACTGTCTTTTGCTTTTCTTGCTTCAAATAGTTCAGCAACTCTTGGAAGACCTCCAGTTATATCTTTTGTTTTAGTAGTCTCTTTAGGTAATCTTGCAATAACATCTCCTGCAAAAACTTTTTGGCCGTCTTTTACAGATAAAATTGAATCTGGAACTAAATAGTATCTAGCTTCATTATCGTCAGCTTTTTTAATTACATTTCCTTTTTCATCTCTTAAAGTAATTCTTGGTTTTAAGTCAGTACTTTTTGATTGACCTCTCCAGTCAATTACAGATTTTGAAGAAATACCAGTTGCATCGTCTGTAGTTTCTTGAATAGAAACACCATCAATCAAATCAACAAAACTAGCTTCACCACTTTTCTCAGCTATAACTGGTGTTGTATATGGATCCCATTCACAAATTTTTGTATTAGCTTTCACTTTATCTCCGTTGTTGAAAAATAATCTTGAACCATAAGCAACTTTATAAACTGCTATTTGAACTCCTTTATCATCCTCTATAGAAAGTTGAGTATTTCTTCCCATTACAATTAAGTTTTTCTTAGAATCTTCGAGAATATTTGAGTTCAAAATTTTTAATGTTCCTTCACTTTTAGTTACAATCTGAGAGTCTTGTTTTACTGATGCGGTACCACCAACGTGGAAAGTTCTCATTGTTAATTGCGTCCCTGGTTCACCAATAGATTGGGCAGATATCATACCAATTGCTTCACCAACATGAACCATCTTTCCTCTAGATAAGTCTCTACCATAGCATTTTGAGCAAACACCTTCTTTTGAGCTACATGTCATTACTGAATAAACTTTTATTGATTTTACTCCAGCAGCATCAATTTTATCGCAGCCAGCTTCATCAATCATTTCTTCTTTTTTAATTATTACTTCACCGCTTAATGGGTTTTTAACATCTGCAGCTGTAACTCTTCCTAATGCTCTCTCGGATAAACTAACAACTACATTTCCACCTTCTAAAATCTCTGAAAGTTCAATAAATCCTGGATTGTCACATTTAACTTTTGTAATAGTTAAGTCCTGTGCAACATCACAAAGTCTTCTTGTTAAATAACCAGAACTTGCAGTCTTCAGCGCAGTATCAGCAAGACCTTTTCTAGCACCATGAGTTGAATTAAAATATTCAAGAGCTGTTAAACCTTCTTTGAAGTTGGAAGTAATTGGACTTTCAATAATTTCCCCAGATGGTTTTGCAATTAGACCACGCATTCCAGCTAACTGTTTCATTTGGGCAGCAGAACCTCTTGCACCACTGTCAGCCATCATAAATACTGAATTAATTTTTAATCCCTCCGATGTTTTCTCAGTTGCAGAAATACCCTTCATCATTTCACCAGCTACTTTATCTGTACACTTAGACCAAGCATCAACAACCTTGTTGTACTTTTCGCCTCTTGTAATTAAACCTTCTGCGTACTGTGTTTCATAGTCAGCAATTAATTTTTTTGTATCATCAATTAACTGTGTTTTACTCTCTGGAATTACTAGATCATCTTTACCAAATGATATTCCAGCTTTAAACGCATGCTTAAAACCTAAATCTTTTAACTTATCACAAAATATAACTGTAGTTTTTTGACCACAAAATCTAAAGACAATATCAATAATTTCTGAAACTACTTTTTTAGGTAACAATCTATCTATTAAAGAGAATTTAATATTACTATTTTTTGGTAATAAATTTGCTAGTAAAAATCTCCCAGCTGTTGAGGTATATTTTTCAAATTTTTTATTTCCTTTATCATCTATAGTTTCAAATCTAGATATAATTGTACTGTGTACTTTTATCTGTCCAGAAGATAATGCGAATTCAATTTGATCAGAGTCAACAAAGTAACCAGCAGGTTTACCAGTAACTGGCTCTTGTGATAGATAATAAATCCCTAGGATCATATCCTGACTTGGAACAATAATAGGTTTACCATTTGATGGTGAAAGAATATTATTTGTTGATAACATTAAAATTCTTGCTTCTAGCTGAGCCTCTAGGCTCAATGGTACGTGCACCGCCATCTGGTCACCATCAAAATCAGCGTTAAATGCTGCACATGTTAGAGGGTGAAGTTCAATTGCGTCTCCCTCAATTAATTTTGGTTCAAATGCTTGTACACCAAGTCTATGAAGTGTTGGTGCTCTATTTAGTAAAACAGGGTGTTCTCTAACTATTAGCTCAAGTGCATCCCAGACTGCATTTGACTCCTTTTCAACAAGTTTTTTAGCTTGTTTAATTGTTGAGGCTAAACCTAATTTATTTAATCTTGCGTATAAAAATGGCTTAAATAATTCTAAAGCCATTTTTTTTGGTAAACCACACTCATGAAGTTTTAAATCTGGACCAACAACAATTACAGATCTACCAGAGTAATCTACACGTTTTCCTAATAAATTTTGTCTAAATCTACCTTGCTTACCTTTAAGCATTTCAGCAAGTGATTTTAGAGGTCTTTTTCCTGTACCAGTAATTACCCTTCCTCGTCTTCCATTATCAAATAATGCATCAACAGACTCTTGAAGCATTCTTTTCTCGTTACGAACAATAATATCTGGAGCTTTTAGGTCCATTAATCTTTTTAATCTATTATTACGGTTGATAACTCTTCTATAGAGATCGTTAAGATCTGAAGTTGCAAACCTCCCCCCATCTAATGGAACAAGCGGTCTCAATTCAGGTGGAATAACAGGTACAACTGTCATAATCATCCATTCAGGTTTTTGACCTGTTTCAATAAATGACTCTACTAATTTTAGTCTTTTAATTGCTCTTTCCTCGTTAACTTTTGATTTTGTTTCTTTAATAAAATTAACTAAATTTTTTCTCTCTTGCTCTAAATCTAAATTTTTAAGCATTTCGAGAACTGCTTCAGCACCTATTCCTGCAGTAAACGACTCTTCTCCAAACTCATCTTGATATTTCGCTAATTCTTCTTCGTTCAACAATTGATTTTTTTGTAATCCAGTTAAACCAGGCTCGATGACAATAAAATTCTCAAAGTAAAGAACTCTCTCTATTTCTTTTAGCTTCATATCTACAGCTAGTGCAATTCTACTAGGTAGTGATTTTAAAAACCATATGTGTGCTACTGGTGTAGCAAGATTAATGTGGCCCATTCTTTCTCTTCTTACATTTGATTTCGTAACTTCTACACCACACTTCTCACAAATAATTCCTCTAAATTTCATTCGTTTGTATTTTCCGCACAAACATTCGTAATCTTTAATTGGACCAAAAATTCTTGCACAAAATAAACCGTCTTTTTCAGGTCTGAAAGTTCTATAGTTTATTGTTTCAGGTTTTTTAATTTCACCATAAGTCCATGACTTTATTTTTTCAGGACTAGCCAGAGAAATTTTAATACTATTAAAGTTTTGAGCTTCAGATATTTCAGTGTTTTTAAATAGATCTGTTAATTCTTTTTTCATTTAATTAAGCTCCACGTTCAACGCTAATGATTTAATTTCTTTAACTAATACGTTAAAAGACTCCGGAATACCTGACTCAAAGTTTTCTTCACCTTTAACAATTGTCTCGTAAACTTTTACTCTACCCGCTACATCATCAGATTTAACAGTTAAAATTTCTTGAAGAGTGTATGAAGCACCATAAGCCTCGAGTGCCCATACTTCCATTTCACCAAATCTTTGACCACCAAGTTGAGCTTTGCCTCCAAGTGGCTGTTGTGTAACTAAACTGTAAGGCCCTGTTGATCTAGCATGTATTTTATCTTCAACTAAATGATGAAGTTTTAGCATATAGATGATTCCAACTGTTACTGGTCTATCAAATTTCTCACCTGTTCTTCCATCCCATAAATAAGTTTGACCAGAACCCGGTAGTTTTGCTAATTCAAGCATTTCGGTAACATTTTTTTCTTTTGCTCCATCAAATACTGGAGTTGAAATTGCTATACCGTTTTGTAAATTTTCACACAAATCTTTAAACTCATTTTTACTCAACTTATCAACTTTGTCGTTGAATATTTCCTCCCCATATACAGATTTTAAGAAACTTGCAATTTTATCAGTTTTTTCAATTTTTTTACTATTTTCATTAACTAATTTTTTAACTTCTTCACCAAACTCTTTGCACGCCCAACCCAGGTGAGTTTCTAAAATCTGACCTACATTCATCCTGCTAGGAACACCTAGTGGATTAAGAACTATATCAACAGGTCTACCATCTTCTCGGTAAGGCATATCTTCAACAGGAACGATTTTACTTACAACACCCTTGTTTCCATGTCTTCCAGACATTTTATCACCTGGTCTCAATCTTCTTTTAATAGCTACAAACACTTTTACCATTTTCATTACACTTGGAAGTAAGTCATCTCCACTTCTTATTTTAAGAACTTTATCTTCAAATCTTTCAGTAATATCTTGTTTTGCTTTATTGTACTGATCTTTTAATTGTAACAGAGTTGTTTCGTTTGCAACGTTTCCATTAGAAATTTTAAAAACATCGTTAATTGAAATATTGCTTATTGTCTCAAAATCAAGTTTTGTCCCTTCAACTAAATCCTTGACCTTTTTAGCTAATGATGTTCCAGATAAAATCTGAGCTGCTCTTTGTTTGATACTTCTCTCTAAAATTTCTTCTTCAACTATTTTATCTTGCTGAACTTCTTCAATTTCAGCTCTTTCGATAGTTATCGATCTTTCATCTTTTTCAATTCCGTGTCTGTTAAATACTCTCACATCAACAATTGTTCCGCTGCTACCTCTAGACATTCTTAGAGATGTATCTGTTACATCAATAGCTTTTTCTCCAAATATTGATCTTAATAATTTTTCTTCAGGACCCGATGCCGAGTCACCTTTTGGAGTAACTTTCCCAACAAGGATATCACCTGCGTTTACCTCTGCACCAATATATACTACACCTGACTCATCTAGGTTTTTTAAAGCCTCTTCGTTAACATTAGGAATATCTCTTGTAATTTCCTCTTCACCAAGTTTAGTGTCTCTAGCCATAATTTCATATTCTTCAATATGAACAGATGTAAATACATCATCTGTTACACATCTTTCTGAAATTAAGATCGAGTCTTCAAAATTATAACCTTGCCAAGGCATAAAGGCTACAGTCACATTTTTGCCTAATGCTAGTTCACCCAACTTAGTTGAAGGTCCATCTGCAATTATATCTCCAGATTTGACTTTATCACCAACTCTAACTAATGGTCTTTGATTGATACAAGTATTTTGATTTGATCTTTTAAATTTTTGAAGATTATAGATATCAACCCCAGATTCGCTAAAGTCTGTTTCCTCAGTTACTTTAATAACAATTCTTTTTCCATCTATTTTATCAACAACTCCATCTCTCTTTGCAACAATAGTTACACCAGAGTCTAGAGCAACATCGCTCTCAATACCTGTTCCAACTAGTGGTGACTCTGGTTTTAATAATGGAACAGCCTGTCTCATCATATTTGAGCCCATTAGAGCTCTGTTAGCATCATCGTTTTCTAAAAAAGGAATTAAAGATGCAGCAACTGAAACTAGTTGTTTAGGTGACACATCAATATAATCAATTGTGTCAGGTTTTGATAAAAGAAAGTTTAAATTTTGCCTACATGAAACTAAGTCCTCAATAATTTTTCCATTTTTATCAAGTTTAGTGTTTGCTTGAGCAATTGTGTATTTTGTTTCTTCCATAGCAGAAAGATACTCAACCTTGTCTTGCACAAATCCGTCCTTAACTTTTTTATATGGGCTTTCAATAAACCCGTACTTATTAATTTTTGCATAAGTAGATAAACTATTTATTAATCCGATGTTTGGTCCTTCTGGTGTTTCGATTGGACAAATTCTACCATAATGAGTTGGGTGGACATCTCTAACTTCAAATCCTGCCCTTTCCCTAGTAAGACCCCCTGGTCCTAATGCTGATACTCTTCTTTTATGTGTAATTTCAGAAAGTGGATTGGTTTGATCCATGAACTGTGAAAGTTGAGAGCTTGCAAAGAAATCTTTTAAGGAAACAGTTAATGGTTTCGCATTAATTAAATCTTGAGGCATTGCAGATTCTACATCTAAAGTGGTCATCTTTTCTTTAATTGCTCTTTCCATTCTGTATACGCCAATCCGAGCCTGGTTCTCAACCAATTCACCCACAGATCGAACTCTTCTATTTCCTAAATGATCAATATCATCAACTTCATCTTTGCCATCTCTTAAATCTAACATCTTATGAACGATAGCTATAATATCATCGTTTCTTAATATTGTAATTTTGTCTGAACATTCTTGATTTAATCTAGAATTCATCTTTACTCTTCCAACATCAGAAAGATCGTATCGATCTGAACTAAAAAATAAGTTATTAAATATTTGTGTAGCAATCTCTATTGTTGGTGGCTCACCAGGCCTTAACATTTTATAAATTTCAGTTATTGCTTCATCTTTAGAATTATTTTTGTCATTCAAAATTGTAGTAAGCAAATAAGGGCCTTTATTAATTGAGTTTGTAACTGAAATCTGAATAGAATGAATATTTGCGTCTAAAATTTGTTGGATTACTGTATCGTTTAATTCGGTACCAATTTTAAATATTCCACCTTCGTCATCATTTACTTTTATATTTCTATGCAAAATTTTACCAAATAAAGATTCTCTTGAAACTAAAATATCTTTGAGACCGTTATTCGCTAGTTTTTTTGCATTTAAAAAATTAATTTTTTCACCTAATTTTATTACAACATCACCAGTTTTTGCGTCAATTACTTCTTCTGAAAAATTTTTAGCTTTGTAATTTTCAGGATTAAATTTCGTTTTCCATTTTTCTGTTTTGGTATCAAAAATATACTGTTCATTTTCGTAGAACTCGTCGGCTATTTCGGCTTTAGTATAACCTAGTGCTAAAAGTAAAGTTGATGCAAAAATTTTCTTTTTTCTATCAATTTTAAAATATAAAAAATCCTTAACATCATATTCAAAATCTAACCAAGAACCTCTGTTGGGTATTACTCTACAATTAAATAAAAGTTTTCCACTTGCATGGGTCTTACCTTTGTCATGATCAAAAAAAACTCCAGGACTTCTATGCATCTGATTAACAACAACACGCTGAACTCCGTTAGTAATAAATGTTCCACTATGTGTCATCATTGGAACCTCACCCATGTAAACTTCTTGTTCCTTTGCTGAAAGTATATCTTTTGTATTGTTTTCTTGATCTATTTCATAAACAACTAATCTTAGAGTACATTTTAAAGCAGATGAATAAGTTAGACCTCTTGTAATACATTCATCAACATCAAATTTTGGTTTTTCTAATCTATATGAAACATACTCTAATGTCGCTTTGTCATTTAAGTCTTCTATTGGAAATATACTTTTAAATACTCTGTCAAAACCTTTTGTTAATTCTACTGCCTCAGCATTAAATTCTGTTAATTCTTTATATGAATTTTTTTGAACCTCTATTAAATTTGGTATTGATAAACTTTCTTTAAGTTTTCCAAAACTTTTTCTAATATTTTTCTTTTCAGTAAAAGATAATTGCATTTATATTTATTAATACTGATTAAAAATAACCAGTATTTGAATTCTTTCTTATTAATTTATTTAAGTTCTACTTTAGCGCCTGCAGCTTCTAATTTAGCTTTGATCTCCTCAGCCTCTTTTTTGTTAACACCTGATTTAACTTCTTTTGGTGCTCCCTCAACTAGATCTTTAGCTTCTTTTAATCCTAACGAAGTAGCTGCTCTTACTTCTTTAATCACATTAATTTTTTTATCTCCTGCAGAAACTAACATAATTGTAAAATCATCTTTTTCTTCTGCTGGTGCTGCACCACCTGCTGCTGCTGGAGCAGCTGCGGCCATTGGTGTTACACCCCATTTTTCTTCTAATTGTTTTGAAAGTTCAGCTGCTTCTGCAACTGTTAAACTTGAAAGGTCTTCAATAATTTTATTAAGGTCAGGCATATCAATTACTCTTTGGGTTGTGTTTCAGAATTTTCTGCGGTCAAACTACTCATTTTTTCCGAATGTGCAAGTAAAATGCTGATTAATTTAGATGAAGGTGCGTTTAAAATACCAACAATATTGGCTCTAGCTTCGTCTAAAGTTGGTAAACTTGCTACATTTTGGACACCGGCCTGATCTAAGACCTCATTATCCATTATACCGCCAATTAATTTTAAATTTTCGTTATCTTTTGCAAATTTTGAGAGAATCCTTGCTGACATAATTGCATCTTCTCCAAAAGCAACTGCTGTCGGACCAGTAAACAAATTAGTCAAATCCTTACATTTAGTTTTTTCTAATGCTAGTTTAGTAATTCTATTTTTTGTTATTTTAAAAACAATTCCATGCTCTCTCATTTTTGCTCTTAAGTCATCTAATTGAGTCATGGTTAAACCTTGATAATGAGTAACCATAACAGCTTTACTATTCTCAAATTTAGAAGTCATTTCTTCAATGTAATTTTTCTTTTGATCTTTATTCATCATAACTATATCGATTTACTTAATTTAACTTTATAAGAAACACCCATTGTTGATGTTGCAAAAACATTTTTAATTAAATCACCTTTTAGAGTATTATTTGATTTTTCTTTTTCTAAAGTTTCTAAAACAGCTTTATAATTTTTCATTAATTCCTCATCGCTGAAGGATTTTTTACCAATACTTACACCAATATTACCATCTTTATCATTTCTAATTTCAACTTGACCTGATTTTGCATTTGTTACAGCTTCTTTAATGTTATCAGAAACAGAACCAAGTTTTGGATTTGGCATTAAACCTTTTGGTCCTAAAACTTTACCTAACTTTGAAAGCTTTATCATCATTCCAGGCGTACATATTAATTTTTCAAAATTTAATTCACCACCTTTAATTTTTTCTACAAATTCATCACTGCCCACAATATCTGCTCCAGCATCTTTGGCTTCTTGAGCTTTATTTTCTTCACATACAACAGCAACTTTTACTTTTTTACCTGTGCCACCTGGTAAATTAACGACTGTTCTAATATTAACTTCACTTTTCTTTTGTTTATTATTTATTTGAAAACTTAAATCTAAAGACTCATCAAATTTGGTCGTACAATTTTTTTTAAGTTCAGGTAATAATTTTTCAAAAGCCTCAGCACTGAGATCCTTTGTTTTTTCTGGTAACTTTTTAAATCTTTTAGAGGACATTATTCTTTTACCTCTATACCCATTGATCTTGCGGATCCTGCTATAATTTTTACTGCTTCATTGATATCATGTGCATTAAGATCATTCATTTTTTCTTTAGCAATATCCTCTAATTGTTTTTTTGAAATTGAAGCTACAATATTTCTTCCTGGTTCTTTCGATCCACCTTTTAGTTTTACTGCTTCTTTAATATAGTAGGATGCAGGAGGTGACTTAATTTTAAAATCAAATTTTTTGTCTTTATATACTGTGATTTCAACAGGAACAGGTTTACCTGCCATTGATTTTGTTTTGTCATTGAAAGCTTTACAAAATTCCATGATGTTGACACCTCTTTGACCTAAAGCAGGTCCTACCGGAGGTGCTGGGTTAGCTTGACCACCCTTAATTTGTAATTTTATAAATCCACTAATTTCTTTTGCCATTAACTTGCTTTCTCAACTTGATTATATTCTAAATCAACCGGTGTTGGCCGTCCAAATATAGAAACTGACACCTTAAGTCTAGACTTTTCTTCATCTATTTCTTCAATCATTCCACTAAATGATGCGAAAGGGCCATCAACAACCTGAACTTTTTCTCCAACGCTGTATTCTATACCAGATTTAGGCTGAGCTACACCATCTTTTATTTGACCTAAAATCTTTTCCACTTCCTTATCTGAAACAGGAACTGGTATACCCTTCGTACCAAGGAAACCACTCACTCTTTTTATGTTTTTTATCATGTGATAGATATTGTTATCCATTTCACTCTTAATTAATACATATCCAGGAAAGTATTTCTTTTTCCTTTGAATTCTTTTTCCTCTTTTTACTTCTGTAACATCATGGGTAGGAACAACGATTTCCTCAAATTTTTCACTAATTTTAGCTTTATCTGCTTCTTCTTTAATTAGTGAAGCAACTTTATTTTCAAAGCTAGAATGAGATTGAACAATATACCAGTTTTTCATTAAATACTCGCCTTAAGTAAAAGTTCCAAGAAAAACTTTAAAACCTGATCTAAAAGTAAGAAAAATAGAGACATGACAACAGCCATTGCAAATACCATTAAGGCACCTTGCAGAGTCTCTTTCCAAGTTGGCCAAGTAACTTTAAATGCCTCTTGTTTTACTTCTTGAATAAATTTAATCGGGTTTCTCATATATTTAAGCTCAAATTGGCAGGAGCGGAGGGACTCGAACCCTCAGCCTCCGGTTTTGGAGACCGGCGCTCTACCAATTGAGCTACACTCCTATTTATAGAGTTACTCTATAATTTTAGTTACTACTCCTGCTCCAACAGTTCTTCCACCTTCACGAATAGCGAAATTTAATTTTTCAGCCATTGCAATCGGTGTAATTAATTTAACCGTGAATTTAGCGTCATCACCTGGCATAACCATTTCTGTTCCAGCTGGTAATTCAACTTCACCTGTCACATCTGTTGTTCTAAAATAAAACTGTGGTCTGTATTTAGTAAAGAATGGAGTGTGTCTACCACCTTCATCTTTTTTAAGTACATACGCTTGAGCTTCAAATTTAGTATGTGGGGTAATTGATCCAGGTTTACACAGAACTTGACCTCTTTCAATATCAGTTCTCTCTATACCTCTTAATAATATACCCACATTATCACCAGCTTCTCCAGAGTCTAAAAGCTTTCTAAACATCTCAACACCAGTACAAACCGATTTTTTAGTTTCTCTAATTCCAACTATTTCAACTTCCTCACCGGTTTTAATCATTCCTGATTCAACTCTACCGGTTGCAACTGTTCCTCTTCCTGAAATTGAAAAGACATCCTCAACAGGCATCAAAAAAGGTTTATCTACTTCTCTTGTTGGTTGCGGAATATGCTCGTCAACAGCTTTCATTAATTCTAAAATCGAATTTTTTCCAATTTCGTCATCTCTTCCTTCAACAGCTGCTAAAGCAGAACCTTTAACGATTGGTGTTTTATCACCAGGATATTTATAAGAAGTTAAAAGCTCTTTAATTTCCTCTTCTACAAGTTCAATCATTTCTTTGTCGTCAACTTGATCAACTTTATTTAAATAAACAACGATTGCTGGAATACCAACTTGTCTTCCTAAAAGAATATGTTCTCTGGTTTGCGGCATTGGACCGTCTGCAGCATTTACAACTAAAATTGCACCATCCATTTGCGCTGCACCCGTAATCATATTTTTTACATAGTCAGCGTGGCCTGGACAATCTACGTGAGCATAGTGTCTCTTTTCAGTTTCATACTCAACATGAGCAGTTGAAATTGTTATCCCTCTTTCTTTTTCTTCCGGCGCTTTATCAATTTGATCATAAGCAACCGCAGTTCCACCACCTGCTTGTGCTAACACATTTGTGATTGCAGCAGTAAGAGTTGTTTTGCCATGGTCGACATGACCAATAGTCCCAATGTTACAGTGGGGTTTATTTCTTACAAATTTTTCTTTCGACATTACTTTTTTTACCTCAGTTTTATTTGTTTCATTACTAATTTTTTTTCTTGGAGCGGGTAAAGGGAATCGAACCCTTACATCCAGCTTGGAAGGCTAGCGTTCTACCATTGAACTACACCCGCACAACCCCAAGAGTAACACTCCATTGTCACTTAAAATTCTACTGAATGGTGGAGGGGGAAAGATTCGAACTTTCGAAGACCGAAGTCAACGGGTTTACAGCCCGCCCCATTTGACCGCTCTGGAACCCCTCCTTTTGGGGAAGTGTCCCCTGTTCAATAAAGCTTTAAACAACATGCGTTTTATATATTTTATTTATGCAAATGCAACACGTGATTTAATAGCCAAATATTCAAAAAAACGTGTAAAACTCATCATAATTTATGAACAAATCCTCATTTTTTATTGTTGGTCAACATGCTGTTATTGAGGCTCTTAGAAACCCACAAAGAAAGGTTTTAAGAGTTTTTTTAACTGAAGAAGCAAAAAAAAATATTCACAGAAAAAACCAGAATAAAAATCTTTTAGAAGATGTAAAAGTTTATTTCAAATCAAAAAAAGAATTGGACAAATATTCATCTAAAGAACATTTAATGCATAATGGTTACGTTGCTGAAATAGAACATTTAGATCAACCTGATCTTAAACAATTTATAAAAGACAAAAATAATCTTACATTTGTTTGTTTAGATGAAGTAACAGACCCTAGAAATATGGGTTCTTTAATTAGGAGTGCAGCTTCATTTAATATTGATGGTTTGATAGTAAAAGAAAGGCACTTTCCAAGTGATAGTAAGCTAATGTATAAATCTGCTAGTGGATGTATGGAACATTTAAATATTTTTGAAGTATCTAATATAAATTCAACACTAAAAAATCTTAGAGAAAAAAATTTTTGGGTTTATGGTTTTGATGTGAGGGGTGAAAAGGATTTTACAGACATCAAGTGGGAAGGAAATAATATTTTATTATTTGGATCTGAAGGTTTTGGTATGAGACAACATACTGGTAAATATGCTGATTTCTTTGTTAAAATTAATATGAATGATAATATTGAAAGTTTAAATATCTCTAATAGTGCTGCTATTGTATTTCATCATTTAAGTTATATTAAAAAAAAGAGTTGATTATTTAATAAATAGTTAATAGTTATTGCGCATGCCCTTGTAGCTCAGTTGGTAGAGCAATTGATTTGTAATCAATAGGTCCGCGGTTCGAATCCGTGCGGGGGCACCATCACTCTTGAAAAAATAACTAGCTAAAATTGTTTTTGCCACGCTTCTTTTATTCCAGAAGGGGAAATATGATATTGATCAATATGCCAGATTTTATTTGAAATTCCTTCACCATTGTCTGTGATGACGCCTAAATCCAAAAATTCAAATCCAAAGGACATGGATTTTGCTTTTAGTACCTTGTTAAATTTTTTTATGAGTTTAGCTAAGTTTAAAATATCTAACTCGTTTATTTTAGATTTATCTAAATTTGGACAGGGAATTCCTTGTATAGTAATTTTGTGATCATAAGGTAAAACTGTGTCTACTATGTAGCTCAAATAACCATTGATAGTTTTCTCGATTAGTAAATTAATATCTTCTTTAGGATTTTTTTTATTATAAACAAGAATACCTTCATTAATTCTACAGTCAATCTCACCTACTGACATAAGAATCTCTGATTTTAATGGTATAGATGTGATTATTTTTTCAAATTTATATTTAAATTTATTATTATGCGCCTTTTGAAGATGCCATTGTTTACAGCCCCAAATCCATTCACATTTAGATAAAAAATTATTTTTTGATTTTTTAATTTTAATACCATGACTTGATAATGCATGACTATCACCAATCACATAAATTATATTTGATTGAAAATTATTTTCATTATGTTGTTCAATGTTCTCATGATAATCTAATAAATAATTTAACCATATCCAATAATTGTCTCCATCTTTATTCTTAATTTTCTGAATATTTGATGTATTTGCAAAATAAGAATTAACTAATTTTCTACTATTATTTAAATCACCATTTAAAAAATAATGAATAGCTAGAGGTAACTTTATTGCTGAATTATTTTTATCATGGTGTTCTAAACACAATTTCTCAAGTTTTTTAACAGCGTATTTTGCTGTTTCCATATAAGATATATTTCTTGAATAACCTTTTAAAAATATACTTAAATTAGAATTTTGTTTTATAGCTTTTTTATAAATTTTTTCAGCTTCTTCTAGCCTACCTGACTCCCGTAAAATAAAACTTAAGTTAATATATGCTTCAGAAAAATCTTTTTTAAGTATTAATGCTTTTTTAACACAAGCCTCAGCTTCATTTGTTTTTTTAATTTTATGTAATACAGTACCAAGTGTGTTGTAAGCTTCTGGATAATCTGGCTTTAATTCAATTGCCTTCTTCATACTTAATTCAGCATCATTAAATCGACCAAGTCCAAATAGTAAGACACCAAGATTCAAATGAATAAAACTAAGTTTTGGATCAGATTTTAATATTTTTCTATAAAAAATTTCAGCATCTTTGAGATTACCCTCTTTATGAAATTTAAGCGCTTTTTGAATATTAATATTCATGATTTAGTATTTTACCATTGTGACTAGAGTATAACCAGAATAATAATATTTCAGAATTACTTTTAATAATAAAAGTTTGTTTAAACTGAAACAATTGATTTGTAATCAATACGTCCGCGGTTCGAATCCGTGCGGGGGCACCATCAATTATCAATATTTTATAATAATCTCTTACCAGGCTGTTAGTTTCAAACATTTAGATACATCTTCGATACGAACATAGCAGCCTAGGAATGACATAATTTTAAATGAAAAAAAACCAACTACTAGAACAATTAGTACCAAAGCAACTGGATGAATTTTTTTCATAATTAAATTGTTTCTCCTCTTAATTGTTCAATTTTTATTTTTTTTTGTAAACTTCTATTTTTATCATAAAGAAGATTAAATTTAATTTTGGTATTAGTTTTAATTGTTATCGACTTCGCATTTCTTACTTCTAGATTATCAGCGACTGCACTTATGGGTCTTTTAACTGGATTTAAGTTAGTAATAGTAATTTTTGATTTATCATTAACAATTTTCCCTTTCCATCTTCTAGGTCTAAAGGGGCTAATTGGTGAAATAGATAATTTTTTAGAATTTAAACTTAATATTGGACCATGAACTGATAAATTATAAGCAGTACTTCCTGCAGGAGTAGACACCAAAACACCATCAGAAACTAATTTTTTAATTATTTGTCTTGAACCTTGTTTAATTGATAGTGAAGCAGCTTGTCTACTTTGTCTTAGGATAGAAACTTCATTAATAGCTAGTGATTTTTTTAATTTGTTATTCTTGTTTCTAACTGTCATTTCTAAAGGAGAAATCGAGATCATATGAGCTTTTGTTAAATTTTTAATAATATTTTTTGATGAAAATATATTCATTAGAAAACCATAATTTCCTGAATTAATTCCATAAAATTCCTTTTTTGAATTTTTATTTTTCTTTAGTGTTTGAAGCATAAAACCGTCACCACCTATAACAATTACCAGATTAGATTTTTTAAATTGACTAGTTTCAATCTTTTTTGTGAGTATATTTTTAATTGTGAGAGATTTTTTATTTTTATCTGAAATGATTTGAAGTTTACTCATTTAATGGTGCCCTCGGCCAGACTCGAACTGGCACTCCGCAAGCGGCAAGGATTTTAAGTCCTTTGTGTCTACCAATTTCACCACGAGGGCATTAATGAATTTCATGAGTATTTATGCTAATATTTATAATTGAACAAGAAGAATAAGTAAAATTTTTTTAATTTATCTCTCTTACTTCTTGTCTGCTTCTAGTTTGAGATCATTTCTATCAAATGTATGCAAACCATCTAATTTAAAAGATAAACCAATTATATCATTTTCATTTCCAGGAGGTTGGTCTGAACTAATTGCAAATATTGATTTACCAGAAATATTAAGTCCAACTATCCAATCTGCTCCAGTAGGTTGAATAGTTTCGATTTTACCATTGATATCTCCATTATCTTTTGATGTTAATTTTATAGACTCTGGTCTTATGCCTAATGTTTTAACATTATTTCTATCAAACTTTGTTTTATTTAATAAACTTAAAGCTAATTGCTCACCATCATTAAAATCTACTATATTCATTTGGGGACTTCCTACAAATTTTGCAACAAAAAGAGATTTTGGATTTTTATATATTTCCATTGGTTTTGCTAGCTGTTCAATTATTCCTTTATTCATAACGGCTATTGATGTAGCTAAAGTCATCGCTTCCATTTGATCATGTGTAACAAAAACTATAGTGCAGCCTAAAGTTTGATGTAACCTTTTTAATTCTGCTCTCATTTCTAGTCGAAGATTTGAATCTAAATTTGAGAGAGGTTCGTCTAATAGTAATAAATTAGGATTTACCGCCAACATTCTTGCCAGAGCAACCCTTTGTTGTTGTCCGCCAGACAACTCAGACGGATATCGATTTTTAAGATTTTTAAGTTGGAAAAGATTTTCTAATTCTACAAATTTTTTATCTTTTTCAGAGGAAGACACATTTTTCATATCAAGGCCAAAAACAATATTTTGGAATACAGTCATATGAGGCCAAAGCGCATAACTTTGAAACATTAAACCTAAGTTTCTTTTTTCAGTTTTTAAATATTCTCCTGTATTAGATGAAAAATAGGTTTGATCTCCACAGAATATTTCGCCACTATCAGGTCTTTCTAATCCAGCAATCATTCTCAATGTTGTTGTTTTTCCACAACCAGAAGGCCCTAATAAACAAACAAATTCACCAGAAGGAAAAGTGACTGAAAGATTGTCAACAGCTAAAGAATTTCCTCCAAAATTTTTAACCAAAGAATTTAATTTTATCTCAGACATTTACCCTCCTAATCCTGAAGCTAAATTTGTTTTTGTAACTCTATTCAAAATTAAAACCGATATCATAACCACTACACCAATTATTAATATAGTTGCATTTGCCAACTGAGTATATCCAAAATCTAAAAATCTTATAGATTGAGTTGTGAGTAGCTCTGTTCCAGGAGTTACTAACATGACAACTAAACTTAGCTCTTTCATTCCTGTTATAAATGGAAGAATTATTGCAATTACAAGTGCAGATTTTTGTAATGGAGCCAATATTGAAACTATCCTTCTCCAAAAACCAGCACCTAAAACCATACCGGCTTCCTCAGGTTCTGGTCCAACTTGCATCATTGCTGAAATACCTGATCTCGATGCATAAGGTAAATAGGTTACTACCATTACCAGAATTAATAAACTAATTGATCCATACAATGCAGGAATAGGTCCTCTAGCTACAGCAAATAAAGAAAGGTAAGCTGCTGCAAATGCTAGACCTGGCATTAAATATGGTAGGAAAGATATCTGTCTTAAAAAACCAGATATTAATGTTCCAGGCAAACGAACAACTGCATAACCAATTAGTAAACCTAATGCACCACATATTATTGATGCAGATCCAGCAATAAGAAAACTATTTTTAAGTGCAGTCAAAACTTCTGGACTTGTAAACATTCCAGGTTGGTCCATTCCTGGCACATTAACACCAGTCCAATATGCTAAACCAAAATTAGAAAACGAAAAATTGCCTGGTTCTCTCATCAAAGTCGATAATGCTAAAACTACAAATGGTCCAAGAGCAGCTAATAAAAAAATTAGCCATGCAAATATTGTGGTTGGTGTTCTAAATAATCCTAATTTAGATGGTTGTCGTTTTATACCCTTCCCTCCTACTGTTACAAATCTTTGCCACTTTCTTACTACCCAAATATCAACAAGTAGCAACATTACACCAATTAAACTTAATACAATTGCTAGTACAGCAACAACACCTGACTCATTTGATCTAACACTTGAGTAAAGTGAAGTTGAAAGTAATGTATATTTAGCAGGAGTTCCTAATATATATGGTGTAGCAAAGGTTCCTAAAGTTCTTGCAACTGTTAAAAGTAAAACTGACATAGTAGTTGGAATTAACAGTGGTAAAATAATTTTAGTCCAAATAGCTTTTGTTTTTGCTCCTAGAGTTGAAGCAACTTCTTCTAACTGTATATCTATTTTACTAAGTGCACTTGAAAATAGAAGAAAAGCAAATGGAAAGTAACTTAATGCCATACAAATAGAAATTGGTAGCGGTCCATATGCAAGCCAATCTGGAGGTGTAAATCCAAAAGACTCTAACATACCAGGTGGGCCACTTATTTTTCTATTTTTAAACATTGTAAGCCATGCAGTAGCCATAGCTTGTGAAGGGAGCATGTACGGAATAATCAATAAAAATCCTAAATATCTTCTTCCAAAAATATTAGTGCTAGTAACTAATGAGGCTAAAATTAAACCTAATGCTAATGCAATTAAAGTTGCAAAAAAAGATACAGTTATAGAGTTTTTTAAAGGCGTCCAAAAAATTTTTTCACTTATCGATGATGTAAAAACTCTGTCTATGTACTTATAAGTAAACGCTCCATCTTTACCCCCTGATAACATTGCATCCATCATTGTTAAGGATACAGAGTTAGAAAATATTGAAATTATTGGCGCAATAACAAGATAAGTTAAGATTATTACAAGAATTGATCCAATTATAAAACTAGGTTGTAATAACAACTGTGAAATTTTTATTTTTATACTAATTAATAAGGAATTTTGATTTGTAGGATTTAAAGAAACCAATTTAACCTCTCTAAAAGATTTATAAGGCGGTGTAAAATTACACCGCCTTTATATAAAGCTAACTTATTAATTACTGTGTTTAATCCAAAAATCCATCAGATCAGCTCTACGGTTAGCAACATTAGTATTATTTGAAACTAATAAAGTTCCTTTCCAAGCTTCTGCTGTAGGATATGGGTTATCAGCACTTGAACCAAGAGATGAGTTGGATGAATACGCTCCTACTACTCCAACCCATGGGTTTGCGCCTTCCTGAGTAAGAACATAATATGCAAGTAATCTTGCTGCATTAGGATGCGGAGCTCCTTTTACAATTTGCATATATGTTGGTTGGTTTAAACCTTTAAATGGATCTACATCACATAAAGCCAATGCTAGGTTTTTTTTAGCATTTTCTCTATGACGCCCTAAAGAGTAAATTCCAATTGGAGCTTTACTTTGACCTTTTGTTCCAACTGCAACTGCTATTTCATAATCTTCATTATATAAAACCGGATTATTTTTTGCTAATCTCTTAACAAATTCTAACCCTGCATTTGCTTCAGTAACTTTAAGATCTTTTCCATAATGTTTTTTGTATGATGCAGCTAGCTCATCTGATCTATCTTCCATTGCTGAAAACATTTGAAGCATTGAAGAAGCTATACGAGGATCCCACATATGAAATCTTCCAGACCAGTCTTTTTCAGTTAATTGCCATAATGATTTAATTGGACAACTACTTCCATAAGTTTCTGAATTATATCCAATTACAAAAGGCTGCCACAGATATATTAGTGGTTTACTGCTGTCAGCAGGAATATCTTTAGCAACATAAGGTGGAACATAATTTTCAACCATTCCTTTTGGAGTTAAAACAGTATCTAAAAACGGTCCATCATCATATCCAACTAGATCAACGATAACATTTCCTGAAGTAACTTCTCTTACTATTCTCTCTGTCATTTCAGAGTCTTTCATTTTAGTTGCATTTACTTTTACTCCATATTTTGCCTCAAAAGCTGCTGCAACTTTTTTACCCATACGGCTTGAGTGCCAATATGTGTTTACTTCTCCTTCTTTTTGAGCTGCCGCAATCAATTCATCTAAAGTCATTGCAGATGAAACAACTGGCTGAAGTAATAAAGTCAGTCCAAAAAAGAATGAAGTAATTAAACTAATAATTTTTTTTTTAGTCATTTTTCCTCCATAGTTAAAGTCTAATAATAAAATATTATCTAGATAAAAGGTTTGATACAAGTTATTTGTATCCATTCTAAACTAGTTAAACGGAACTTTATTATTTAGTTATTCGATATTTAAACTATAAATTGTATTAATATTCTAATGTCAAAAAGATCTGAAGTAGTAAAAATATTTGAAAGTGCAGCAAGAGAAGCTGGAAAATTAATCAATAAAGAATTTGGTAAAGTAACTGAATCCAAAGTGCAAACAAAAGATTTAGGTGACTTCGTTACTAACACTGATTTAGAGACTGAGAATATCTTACTGAATATACTAAAAAAACATTTTCCAAACTCTTCATATTTAACAGAGGAATCTGATCCATTTAAAGGAAACGATGAAACTATAGTTATTGATCCAATTGATGGAACTTCTAACTTTATTCACGGAATTCCTTCTATAGGAATAGTAATTGCTAAAATTCATAAAGAAGAAATTACTGATGGAATTATATTTAACCCAGTGTCTGATGAGTTATTTTTTGCAACTAAAGATAAAGGTGCTTGGTGTAATAATGAAAAATTGATGGTTTCACAAAATAAAGAAATTGCTAACAGTTTAATTGGAGCAACAATTCCACATGCTAATCGTGGATACAAAAATTATTTAAACGAAATTGACAATGTTGCCAAAAAATGTGCGGGATTTAGATGCACAGGTTCAGCAGCAATTGATCTAAGTTTAGTAGCAAGTGGAAAAACTGATGCTTTTTATCAAAGAAATCTAAGTTTATGGGATATGTGTTCAGGAGTTTTAATTGTTAAAGAAGCTGGAGGATTGGTTACCCAACCAAGTGGTAATGAATGGAAAATCGATTCAACTGATATACTCGCATCTAATAGTTTTATACATGAACAAGTTCAAATTAACTTTAAATAATTAAATTAAATATTTTATCCTCCTGACTTCTAGTCTGCTTCTAGTTGGAGAGGATTTATTATTCATATTTTCTAATAAAAATAATTAAAGGTTTTTTTAAAGTGAAAGATTTGATGGTATTTAAAACTCTATGAGACTACCAGAGACTAACTAAATTGTGAATCCTCTGCCTTTTAAGTCCTTTGTGTCTACCAATTTCACCGCGAGGGCATTAATGAATTTCATGAGTGTTTATGCTAATATTTATAATTCAACAAGTCTAATAAGTAAAATTGTTATTTATTTCAATATTTTATAAATATTAACGAACAGTTAGAATGTTTAAGTAGGACAAAATTAATAATGAATAAATATTTTTAATAATTATGGTTATAATTGATGAAAAAAGATATAGTTAAATCTCACTTAAAAAAAAAAGCACAATCAAAGCTCGCTTTATCAATCAGCCTATTTATTGCACTCTTAACCTCGACTGGATATATATTTAATTCAAAAGGAATAATTTTTCTATTCTATATTTCTTGTTTTGTATTTCTCTACAATTTAGTAATCCACTTCTTATTAGAAAAGTTTGATATTTAATCATGATTAAAACACTCATTAAATTAAAGATATTAAAATTTATACTAATTGGTGGTGTATCAGCAGCTTATGCTCTTAAGAGATATTGTGATCAAAAAAATGAGGTAAAAAGTAAAAAAGATAAAAAACCTTTGCTTCTTAAATAAAAAACAGCAATTTATTTTATCTCTATAGCCACTAGTTATTAGCTAAAGATATCTTGGATCTTCAAAGACTTGTTTGGTAAAATTTTTTTAAGATCTTTTCTTTTGTATTTACTTAATCTTTTATAAAATTCAGTTACGGTCATTCCAAAAGTATTTTGAAAAGCTGGTTGCCAATTCCAGCCCCGAGGTTTTTTACCCCTCTGTATCCAGAATTCTCTAAAAACTAACTCAAATGCTTCTTGTTCAGAAATATTATTTTTTTTTAACTCATTAACTAAAGCCAGCACAATGAATGCAGAGCCAGCGTAATTGCTATCAAATCCATTTTTTTGTGGTGATGTGTTATATTTTTCATATAAGTTAGTTTCTTTAGAAACCTTTTTAATACTCCATCTCTTTTGTTCCTGAAGGTCGCTCTTTAAAAGATATTTTTTATAATATTGTCTAGCATAAATTTCTTGTAAAACCTTAGCACCACCTTCAAATAACCATTTAGGAGAGTTTCTATCTGAAAATTTGTCATGAGAAAGTGCTCTTTGATAAACATGAAAATACTCATGAACAATAACAGAGTAAGTACGAATTTTATTTCTTGAGTCTGCTAAATCTTTTGGGTTTAAGTCTAGTTGCACCCAAGGTGCTGGAGAATTAGTCTCACAAATACATGAGCCTTTCATATTAGCTCGCTTTTCAGGAAAAGGATTTTTTGTTCTTTTCCATGCATAGATATCCATTCCATAGCCTTGTTTCATGTTCATCAATTTCATATTATTCTTAACCCAATGGTTAGTGTTCTCATTTATAGGCATAACTTCTTGAACAATATCCATTATATTTTCAAATTCTGTTACCCATTTCTTTGGTAAATTTTCATGCAAGTTATATTTGAATTTAAATTTTTCAACAGCAGCTACTGAAGTAGAATAAAAAACTAAAGCTATTAAGACTATAAATATTTTTTTCACTTAAAATCTAATATTTTACCACTTTGCCCCATAGGGATTGTGATGGTCCATAGCCTAGTCTCGCATCTTCCATTTTAAGAACTCTACTATGGTCAATCATCATATTTATACCTGGTCCATAAATTTCAATATATTTTGATAAAACATCTTGGTCATCAGCCTCGACCATAAATTGATTTAATTCTAATGGACTGATAATTTTGTCAATTGTATTCCACCTATAATTTTTCTTTTCAAGATTTTCTGTTAAGCCCTCAGATTCAAGTAATATTTTCCATGAACCTGCCTCGAGAAATCTTTTGGTTTGCATTTTAATTCTTTCTATAAATATTTCCTCCTCGATAACTTTGGAGTGTGCAAACGCAATACCAACCTCATTAATAACTTTAATACCTTTGCTTGATGCGTTCTTGATTAATCTACACATTTCATCATCATCTATGGAACGAGCTATACTTGAGATTTCGATTATATCTATGCCCAGACTAACAACTGTATCCAAATAATTATCTACTACTTCTTTGCCACCGGATAATGCTACATCCATAATTGGATTTCCTAATGCAATTTGAACACTATGTTTTTTACAAGTTTCAATGAATCTTAATAGAGACTTTTTGCTCATCATAGCACCTTGTTTTCCTGAAATCTTAAAGATATCGACAACGCTTGCATACGCTTCTAGATAATCATCAATGCAATTTCCTACCATCACAGGTGCTCTAACGTAATTTATACCTGTCTCACGGGGTTTTTCCTTTCTTTTTATGAAAGGTAATTTTGGAAATGTTATTTCAGTCATTATTAAATTTTTATTTAGTTCAATTGTCCACCCAGCCACCAAGGTAAATCGATAAACAATCCGATCAATCCGTTTGGAAACTGTAAAGTCAACAGTGAGGATAACGCCCAGAGTATTACCATTAATGCTGCAGAAATGCAAATTGATGAAACATAAGCTTTCCTGTTATGAAAAAGTATAAATATATTTATAAAAAGTGCTGCAGCAATAGGAAAACCAAAAATAAAATTCATTAATAGAAAACCAATAAAGCTTAAATAATAATAAATTTGAATTTTGAAATTACCACCAATTTCAAAAATATTAGATCGAGCAAATTTAATTATGGTATAATTTAAAAATGACAAATTTTTTAAATCTGCAATTTTTATTATAAGTATAAATGTTAATAGAAAAAAAGCTATTAGACTGAGGCTTATTGGAAACAAGTTAGCTCTATAGTCTAAATTGATCGTAAACCATATCATTGATAAAGGAAGACATAACAATATAATATTATAATAAATTTGTGTAAGCTTTCCTTTAACAAAATCAGATCTATAATATTTGTCAAATTTCTGTTTCGTCAAAAGAACGATTGTAGCAAGACATAAAATTATTAGAATTATTGAAACTGGACGAGTCAAAAAACTTAATCCATATACAGCTTGAGTTTGGTAACTTAGAAGTTCAACTTTAGTTGATAAAAAGAAACCGATTAAGAGAGCTGGCCTAGACCAGCCAAAATTTTTAAAGGTAATACCAATTAAACCAAAAGACATTAATCCAATAAAATCATACCAGTCTCTATTAAAGTTAAATGTTGCAAAAAAAATTAAACAAACCATGACTGGTGCAAGTATGTAATATGGAACCAAAGTAAATTTTGAAATTTGAGATGAAAAGCCCATACAAATTCCAGCACCTAAGATATTTGCAATAGCTAAAGACCAAATCATTAGATAAGTAAGATCTAGGTTAGTGGTTACCATATCTAAACCAGGTTCAATTCCAATCAATACAAAGCCTCCAAGTAATAAAACTTTGTTACCAGAGCCTGGTATTCCAAAAATCAAAGTTGGGATTAATGCACCTCCCTCTTTTGCATTATTAGCAGACTCAGGTGCTATAACTCCTCGAATATCACCTTTACCAAATTGAGAAGTATCTTTTGTTGTTTGCTTTAAGTGACTATATGCAATCCAATCAACGACTGTTCCTCCTAAACCCGGTAAGGCTCCAACTAGACAACCAAGAGTAGAACATCTTAAAACTAAAAACCAATTTTTTACTACATCCTTCAAACCTGTGAACCAACCCTTTTTAGTATTAAGTGATTTAGCAATAGAGCCTTTAGCATCGAGAAGTCCAACAATTTCAGGAATTGCAAACAATCCTAATCCGACGACAACAAGAGGTACTCCCTCTAAAAGATATAACGTATCAAAAGTATATCTTGGATCTCCAGTAATTGGAGCAGTGCCAATTGATCCAATAATTAACCCAAGAAAACAAGAGGCAATACCTTTAAATAAATTGTCACCGGTAAGAGCTCCAACCATTAATAAAGCAAGGACTACTAAAAGAAATTGTTCTCCAAATCCAAATGCCATTATTATTGGAATGGCGTAATAGATTGATATTGATAATATTAACGCTCCAAAGACACCTCCAAGCAATGAAGCACTGAAAGCTGCGCTCAATGCTCTTGCTGCCATACCTTTTTTAGATAATGGAAATCCATCCATTACTGTTGCTTGAGAGCCTGAAGTGCCAGGTACTCCCATTAGTACTGCAGGAAATGTATCTGAAGTCGTCGTTGGTGCCAGAACTCCAATCATCATTGCAAGAGCATGTGATGGTTCCATTGTAAAAACAAAAGGTAAAACCAGAGCTAAACCAGATGTTCCACCCATCCCTGGAAGTATACCAACAATTAAACCAAGTAAAGTACCAGCAAATAGAAAAGCTAAATGAGTAGGTTCAAAGAGTTGAAAAAGTGCAGCTAATAATTGTTCCATAAAAAAAGCTGCTAGCTATTAGCTAGCAGCCCTTTTTTTATTTGTTCTATTGAACTCTATATGTGAATTTATGTTTCTTTAAAACTGCATTTAATTGCTTTTTAGTATTATCAGAAAATACTGCAGCCTTTTTAATAATTTCACCAGCTTCTTCTCCTATGATTAATGGAAATGGTCCAAGAGCTTTTTCAGCTTTAGCCTTAAACTCTGGGTCATTTGTCATTTTAATAGCTGCATCTCTGTATGCTTTTACTATTTCATCAGATGCATCTTTTGGAAGCATCATTGCTTTAGATGCTTGAGACCATGCAGCACCTATTGCGTAATATGCTTCAAGGTCAGCTCCGGCAAGTTTTTTACCATTTACCTTCTCATACATTTCAGGAAATGTAGGTGCATTTGGCGCCAAAGGATTTCTAGAAACTGAACCATCAGCTCCTATAATTCCTAATGTCATTAAATCTACAACTTTTCCTTTTGCTATTTCAGGCTTAACTTTTTTTACATAATTCGCTGCACCATGTGAACTTAGATGAATTTCACCTCTTAGGAATGCTTGATAACCTCCAGAAGATGAGAGACCAGGTATAGGTTTAGCCCCTTTTATACCAAGCTTATCATAGATCCATATGTGAAATAAATCTGCAGATGCAGGAGTTTTCAATGCATAGAGAACCAACTTTCTTTCTTTAATTTTAGATAGATCGTGAGGCTCAGCTAAATCTGAACGTGTGAACCAATGAGTATTTTGCGGTAGCAAAACTACTGGTCTATATTCACTAAGATTATATTTAACAAGTGGATTTCCAGTAGCAACGTTTACTATTACTGAGGTTGAACATCCAAAAATAAAAGTTCCATCTGCTTTAGCATTTTTTTCAAAGTAATTTGAACCTTTAATAGCTCCACCTCCTGGTATATGCATGATTTGGACATCAGGATTTCCAGGTAGGTATTTTTTTAAGAAAGGTTGAATAAATCTTGCAAATCTGCTGGTACCACCACCTTCTTTAAATGGTACGACCCATGTAATTGTTTTGCCTGAGAAATTCACATCTGCACTTGCAACAGATACAAATGAGAATAACGACATTATTATAAGTATTAAAATTTTACGCATATTTTTCCCCCTCGAGAATGTTGATGATAGAACTATAACTTGTTCATTATGGGTTTTTCAACTAGTATATTGCAAATTTAAACTGTAAGTTGAGAAATGTTGATAATACTTGAGAATTCGTGCTTTTAACTTATACAAAGTCATAAAAAACATGTCAAAAACCACAAATTCAATAAAAAAAATATTTAATTTAGGCAATATTGAACCAAAGCCTCGAAAAAAATCACAACTATGGATGAAAGATGTAGGTTTTGATGAAGCACCATGGTATCGCGAAAGAATGGGACTTCGGGAGTTAGAAGATTTTCTAGAAGTCGCTGATAATAGGATAGATCATGTTAAAATTACAACATTGCAAGTTCTGGGTCACCCAAAGGAGTGGTTAGAACGTAAGATTAAAATCTACAAAAAGCATTCAATTCAACCTTACTTGGACCATGGTTACTTTTTAAAAGCTTTTAAAAAGGGAAAAGTAAATGAAGCTATTGATGCTGCGGCTGATTTAGGGTTTTCTGCAATGGAGTTCATGAATTCATTTGGAGATATACCAGAAAATCAAGTCAAAGATTGGTGTAATCGTGCAATTAACAATGGAATGAATATAATTTATGAGCATCATCCAGAAAGCGGATGGAGAAAAACAAAAAAAAATACTCCTACTACATTGAATAAAATCATTGAAAGTGCAGATCGTTTTTTTGAGTATGGAGCATTTACAATGCTTATTGATCATGAAGAAATCGAGCTTCATGATAGCAAGTCAGAGGTGTTAGTTGGTGTGCTAGAACATTATGGAAAAAGTCTCGTAGCGTTTGAAGTTACATCACCTAAAGAAGCTGAAATAAGATGGTATTCTGATGTCCTTAATTATTTTAAACTCTTTGGTCCAGACTGCAATTTAACTAATATTATGCCTAGCCAAGTAATGCTCATTGATCCATTAAGGTCTGGAGAGAGACCTGCAAATATTTTATTTGATAGATTTCCAGAATTGACTTCCGTAAAAGATAAATAATACTTAATAAAATTTAAAGAATGTTGAAAACTTTAATTTTTACAGATCTCGACGGAACACTTCTTGATAGAGATACATTCAAATTTGATGAAATAAAAGATTATTTAAAAAAACTACTTTCTAAAGGTATTTTTATAATACCCAATACAAGCAAAACTGAAAAAGAAATTTTAGAATTTAATAATGAATTAGGTTCAAATTTACCTTATATTTCTGAAAATGGAGCAGCTATCAATGGGTTGGATTTATTAAATTCTAATTTACCAAAAGAACTTATTTTAAGTAGAGATAAAAATATTTTAATCAATATTTTTAAAAAGTCAGTCCCAGAAAACTTACAAAATAAATGTAAATGGTTATCGGGAATGGATAGGAAAAAACAAAGCTTAATTTTTGGCTTAGAGGATAAAAAACTTAAAATGGCTTTAGATCGTAAATATACAATTCCTTTTATTTTTGAGGGAAGCAAAAGTGAAAAAAATGAATTATATAAGATTGTTAAGGTTAAAGGTCTTGCTTTACAAGAAGGTGGTAGAGTTATTAATTTAACAGATAAAGTAAATAAAGCTAAAGCACTTCAAGTTTTTGTCAGATTTTTCAAAAAAAATAATAAAAATGTAAAAACAATAGCAGTTGGTGATAATTACAACGATTTAGATATGCTCAAAACTAGCGATTATCCCTGCTTAGTGTTCAATGACAAATTTACATTAGATCAAATTCCAATAAATGATTTAATAATTACAAATAAGCCATCACCTGAGGGCTGGGCAGATGTGATTAAAATGGCTCTGGTTAAAATTAATAAAAATTAATACAATTAATAATGAGTGAATTTTCTCAAAATGGAATAATTTCAACTCTTCATGATTTTGGAACAAAATCTTTAGAGCAAATTGAAAAAGAACTTTTGGGTTTTTCAAAAGAGAGAAAAATGGAACTCATTTTACCATGTCTTTATTCAGAATTAAAAGGTGATGCTTTACCTAAGATTGTATCGGAGATAAGTAAGACCAATTACATACATCATATAATAATTGGCCTTGATCAAGCAAGCGAAGGACAAGCAAGAAAAGCATGGACTTTTTTTGAAAAATTAGAAACTCCATTTACTATCCTTTGGAATGATGGACCTAATTTAAAAAAATTAGACAAAGAATTACAAAAAAAAGGATTGGCACCGAACGAACATGGAAAAGGAAGAAACGTTTGGTATTGCATAGGCATGTCTATTGCTAGGGATAGTGCAAGATCTGTTGCACTACATGATTGTGATATCAAAACTTACGATAGAAGAATGCTTGCTAAATTATTTTATCCAGTTGTTAACCCACTATTTAATTTTGAATTTTGTAAAGGTTATTATCCAAGAGTGGCTGGCAACAAAATGAACGGCCGAGTAGCTAGACTTTTAGTTTTTCCATTATTAAATGCTTTAGAAAAAACTATTGGTAAAAGTGATTATTTAGATTTTATGAAGTCGTTTAAATACCCACTTGCAGGTGAGTTTTCATTTAGAAGAAATATTCTACCTGAACTAAGAATTTCATCGGACTGGGGCATTGAGATTGGAATTTTGTCTGAAATGCAAAGAAACTTTTCACCTCAAAATATTTGCCAAGTAGATCTTGCAGATACTTATGATCATAAGCACCAAGACTTATCTTTGGATGATCAGAAGAAAGGTTTGTCGAGAATGTCGATAGATATTATAAAAACTTTTATAAAAAAGTTAGCAACTCAAGGTCATTCTTTTAGTAGAGAACAATTAAGATCATTAAAAGCAACATATTATAGATCTGCTTTAGATTTAATTGATGCTTATAGGGCTGATGCAGAGATGAATGGTTTAAAATTTGACTCTCACACTGAAGAAAAAGCAGTCGAGTTATTTTCTAGCAACATCATAAGAGCTGGTGAGGATTTTTATTTAAACCCAATGGATGCTCCTTTTATTCCTACTTGGAGTAGAGTGAAAAGTGCAATCCCTGATTTTTTAATAAGATTAGAGAAAGCTGTTAATGAAGATAACAGACGTTATCTATAATTTCTCTAAGACAAATCTACTAAAAAATTACTAATTGATATACATGATTTATTAAAATAAATTAATCTACATCAGTAAAATAATTGATATGAGAAATGGCAAACATACAGTTTAAAGGAATTCATAAATCCTTTGGTTCGAATAAAATAATCACAGATTTTAATTTAGAGGGAAAAGAAGATGAATTTCTTGTTTTAGTAGGACCATCAGGATGTGGAAAATCAACATTATTAAGAATGATTGCTGGACTTGAAAATATTGATGATGGTGAAATATTTATTAATGATCAAAAGATAAATGAATTACACCCATCAAAACGTCAGACAGCTATGGTGTTTCAGTCCTACGCACTTTATCCACATATGAATGTATTTGAAAATATGTCCTTTGGCTTAAAAATCGAGAAAAGACCAAAAGAAGAAATTTTGTCAAAGGTAACAGATGCTGCAAGAATTTTGAAAATAGAAGAACTTTTAGATAGAAGACCAAAAGAATTATCTGGTGGACAAAGGCAAAGAGTAGCTATTGGAAGAGCAATAACAAGAAATCCAAAAATATTTCTCTTTGACGAACCTTTATCTAATCTAGATGCAGCATTAAGAGCAGAAATGCGAGTTGAAATATCAAAGCTACATAATCAAATTAAGACCAATATGATTTATGTTACTCATGATCAAGTTGAGGCAATGACTTTGGCTGATAGAATAGTATTACTTAATAAAGGTAACATCGAGCAAGTAGGAACTCCAGATGAGATATACAATGATCCTGCTAATATTTTTGTAGCCCAATTTATTGGAACACCAAAAATGAATATATTAGAAATTAGTGAGGAAAATGTTGTTTCAGATAATACATTAAAATTATTTGGCTCAGAAATTAAATTTAATAAATTTAAATTTGAAAAAGCTAAACATTACATCGGAATAAGACCTGAGCATTTAAAAGTTAACCATAAAAGCGATTTTTCTTTTAATCCAGAAGTAGAGTTGATTGAAAACCTTGGTAACGAAAAAATTATTTACCTCAGAAAAGATAAAAATCAATTAAGTGCCAAAATTCCAAGTAATATGGAGATTAGAAATACTATTGGTTTTAATCTTCAGGATTTATTAATCTTCGACAAGAATAAGATTAGGATAAAGCTGTAATACAACTTTAAATTGATGAAACTTAAAATTTTCCATAATAATATAATATTCTAGGTTAACAGCATTAATCAAATATTTGCGACATCATGACAAATATAGTAGTTTTTTCAAAAAAAATCTAGGAGGGGAAATGAAAAATATAATAAGAATATTTTGCATAATATCATTATTCATTACGAGTGTTGTTTATGCAGATATTAAATTTTGGACTACTGAAGTCCAACCTGCTCGAATGGCCAAGCAAGAGGAAATGGCTAAAGCTTTTGAGGCTAAAACAGGTATTAAGGTTGATGTGATTCCGATTGAAGAAAAAGATCTGGGCACCAGAGCAACTGCTGCAGCAGCAGCTGGTGATTTACCAGATGTGATTTATCACACTTTACAATATGTCTTACCTTGGGCTGAAGCAGGTATTTTAGATGTTGATGCCAACAACGCTGTGGTTAAAGCACTTGGCAAAAATACTTTTGCTCCAGGAGCTCTTAACATGGCTAAGTCAGGATCAAAAATTGCTGCTGTCCCAGTTGATGGTTGGACACAGATGGTTGTTTACAGAAAAGATCTTTTTGAAAACGCTGATCTAGAACCACCAACAAGTTATGCCAACATCGTCAAAGCTGTAGAGAAATTATCTAAAGTAAATGGCGTATTTGGTTTTGTAGCTGCTACTAAAACTGATGAAAATTTTATGAGTCAAGTTTTAGAACATGTGCTTTTAGCAAATGGGGTAAACATTGTTAAAAAAGGTGGTATTAAGAAGCAAGGTAAAAAGTTAAAAGAAGCATTAGAGTTTTATAAAGTCATAGCGAAGGCAAGTCCCCCAGGTGAACTTTATTGGAAACAATCAAGAGCGCTTTACTTCGCTGGAAAGACACCAATGATTATTTGGTCTCCCTTTATTATGGATGAGCTTGCAGGTTTAAGAGACTCGGCTCCACCAACAATAAATAGTGATCCAACATCACCTGAATTAGCTTCTAAAACTGGTTTTATCACTAATTTTAGTGGACCGAGTAATAAAAAAGGTGCAGCATGGGCTGATATTAGATACTTTGGTATAACAGCTGATGCCGATACTGATGAAGCCAAGCAATTTATCATGTACTCTATGGATGAAGGATATACAAACACTTTGTCAATTGCTCCAGAAGGTAAATTTCCAGTAAGAAGAGGAAATGCAAGCGATCCTGAAGCATTCACAAAAGCTTGGAGTAAACTGCCAGTTGGAGTTGATAGAAAAGCTGCATTGTCAGATCTTTATGACCCAGATGTTATCAATAACATCGTTGCAGGTTTAGATACTGCAAACAGATGGGGAGTTAAAGAGGGTGAGCTATCTAGAGCATCTAAAATTATTAATTCACAATTCATAAATAGAATCACCAGAGAATATATTGATGATGAAATTTCTGTTGATGAAGCAGTTGATAAAATAAATGCTGGATTAGCTAGTTTCTAATAATTTAAATTAATTAAAAAAGCGGATAAGATTACTTATCCGCTTTTTTTTATGAAAGATACCTTAGCAAATACTGAAAAGAAAACTGCTTATATTTTAACCTTACCTGCGGTAATATTAGTTTTTGCAATAATTCTATTTCCTATTTTTGCAAATGTTTGGATTAGTTTTAAAGAAGTTGAGCTTAAAGATATTAGAATACCTGAGCCAAGAGCTAAAAAAATTGTTAAATCTATATCTGAAGATCCTTCAAAAATTAAAATTTTATATAAATTAAGAAATAGCTCATTACTTCAAGACATTAGAGAAGTGTCATTTCAAGATAAATTTCCAAAAAATTTTAAAATTGAAAAATTAGACCAACGTTGTGAGTTTGAAAAATATACTTTAAAGTGTAAATTTGGCAACTGGCCTGCAAAATACAGGGAAAATTTCCAGGTAGTATTTGAGACGAGTGATGGCTCAAAAATAAATAAAAAAAATCTTAAATCAACAAAACCTAAATTAGATGGAACTTCAGATAATATACTGCTTAATATTAATTTTACTTTAAAAAATTTTAAGAAAGTTTTATTTGATAATGAATTTTTAGACTTACTTCTTACAACTTTTTACTACACTTTTTTTGGCACTGTGGGCTCTATAATATTTGGTATTTTGACAGCCCAAATGGTTAATCAAAAATTTTATGGAAGAACATTTATGCGAAGTGTTTTGCTTTTCCCTTATGTTGCTCCGGTAGTTGCATTAGCTTATACATGGGAGCTTTTATTAGATCCAAATAGTGGAACATTAAATAGTTTACTTATAAACTATCAGGTTATTGAAACTCCAATAAATCTACTTGGACAAAAATATATTGAAATTAATTTTTTAGGGATTGATTTTAAATTAAGATTAGCTCTTACAACGGTAATTATGTTTGAAATTTGGAGATATTTTCCATTAGCTTTTTTATTTATTCTTGCAAGACTTCAAGCTATTCCAAAAGAATTATATGAAGCAGCTGATGTTGATGGAGCGAGCCCATTTCAGAAGTTTTTTAATATAACTCTCCCTCAAATCACTGCAGTTATATCGATTTTATTTATGATAAGATTTATTTGGAATTTTAATAAATTTGAAGATGTTTTCTTACTTACTGGTGGTGCTTCAGGTACTAGAACTTTACCAATAAATGTTTACCAACAAGGTTTTGCGATATCTGATATTGGAATGGGATCGGCTGTATCAATAGTAATAGTAGTTTTACTTTTATTATTTATGTTTTTTTACTTCAAACTTTTAGGAAAGAGAGTGGATGAAAACTAAAAATTCAGTTTTATTTTGTCTTATATCGTCATTTTTTTTGATTTTTATAATTTCTATATGGAAAATATTAGCAACATTACAGGGATTAAATATTCAAAACTTTAACTTACAAATAATTTTTATTTTTGGTCTACTAATATCTTTTGCTAACTTAAGAATAGGTAAAAAAATTAAAATTTTTTATAAATCAATTATTTTTTCTTTAATTTTTGTAGTTTGTGATGGCTATATTATTCAAAAGTTACCGCTATGGTATAATATAGGAATTTTTTTAATTTTATATTTTTTTGTTAATAAAATAAATAAATATAGTTTTGAAAACTTAAAAGAAGAACACTCTACCCAAGTAATCTTTTTTGATTTTTTAACATTATTTGGTATTTTATTTTTTTCATTCGTAATTCTTTTTCCTTTTTATATGATGTTAATAACAAGTTTTAAAACTCAAATAGCTTTACTCGTTAACCCTTTAGATTTCAGTATTAATTTTGGCCAAGATTTTAAGGACCTATTTAAATCTTATTTTGTAATTTTTAAGTCTTACAAATTTGGAACATATATTTTAACTAGTACAATTGTCTCTGTAGGTACAGTGATAATAACGCTTATTTTTGCTATCCCAGCGGCATACGCAATTGCTAGATTAAATTTTTTTGGAAAAACATTTATGTCAACATCGATATTGATAATTTACATGTTTCCTGCCATAGTTTTAGTAATTCCTCTGTACACCATCTTTAGTCAATTAGGTCTAAGAAATTCTATAGAGGGTTTGTTGATTGTTTATACAGCTACAACTCTTCCAGTAGCAATATATATGCTGCAAGGATATTTTAAGAGTATCCCTAAAGAATTAGAAGAGGCTGCAATATTGGATAAACTAAGTTGGTTTGGGATAATTACTAAAATTATAATTCCACTAAGTATTCCTGCAATATCTTCTGTGGCTTTATATGTTTTTATGATAGCGTGGAATGAGTTTTTATTTTCTCTAATGTTTCTTGATAACCCAAATTCTTTCACGCTCTCTAGAGCTATTCAATATCTAAGTGGTGATGCCGAAACACCAAGACAATACTTAATGGCAGGTTCAGTTATTGTCACTCTGCCTGTGCTATTTATTTTTGTTTATTTTGAAAAATATTTAGTAAGCGGACTAACAGCAGGGAGTGTTAAAGGTTGACAAAAAATATTATTGAAAAAGCAAAAAAGATTTTGTTAGGTAATAGAAAAAGAGGCTATACATTGCCGACAAATAATAAACTATATCCAGCACAATGGAATTGGGACTCTGGTTTTATAGCATTAGGATATTCTCATTTTAACTTCAAATATGCTCTTGATGAAATAGATACATTATTAAGAGGGCAATGGAGAGACGGTATGGTGCCTCACATTTTATTTCATGATTTAAATACTAATTATTACCCCAATCATTCAGTTTGGAATTGTGGAAACAAAATTAAATCATCAGGGATAACTCAACCACCAGTTCTTGCAATTATATTGAAAAAAATTTTACACAAAAATGAAATTAAAAAAAAAGAAAAGATAAAAATTAAAACAATAGTAAAAAAAATTAAAAAGTATCATGAATGGTTAATTAAATATAGAGATCCAACAAATTCTGGTTTGGTATCAATTTTACACCCATGGGAAAGCGGATATGATAATTCACCGTTATGGGACCAGCCTTTAAGTAAAGTGAAAATTGAAAAAAATTTAAAATATAAAAGAGGTGATAATAAACTAGTTAATCCAGATTTTAGACCTTTAGATTTAGATTATGATAGATATGTGACTATCAAAAATAATTTAAGAAAAAATAAATATGATCCAAAGAAACTATATGAAACATCAATGTTTAATGTTGTAGATGTAGGATTTAATTCGATACTTTTAAAAGCTAACAAAGATCTTTTGCAATTACTAAAAAAATTCAATCTAGAACATAAAAAAATCCATAAATATGTAATAAAATCTGAAAATAGAATTGAAAAATTATATGATAAAAAAAGAAAAAGTTTTATTAATTATGATTTAAAGAATAAAAAAAAAATAACAGTACCCTCCATAACAAATTATTTTATTTTATTTGCTGATTTAAAAAATAAATCAATAAATAAGGATATTATTCAAAATCTTAAGAAGCATAATACAAAGGAGAAATTTTTCTTCTCCAGCATCAAACCTAATTTTAATAAGTTTGAGGAAAAAAGATATTGGAGAGGTCCTGTTTGGGTTAATTGTAACTGGATTATTTATCAAGGACTAAAAGACAAAGATAAGATATTTGCGCAAATAGTTAAAGATAAAACAATAGATTTAGTTAAAGAAAATGGATTTCATGAATATTATAATACAAACACTGGCGAAGCTTATGGAGCTAAAAATTTCTCATGGACTGCATCATTATTTTTAGATTTAATGCTAGAAAAAAATAGGTCTAATTGAAAAAAAACAAATATAAGTTTTTAAATTATCCTAATATTAAAAAAAAATAGATTATTTTTATTTTTGTAAGAATATAAATTTAAAATAATAATTGTGCTAAGTGATAACAGTAAAATTGGCTGATACAAAACATCAAAATCTAACAAATGATTAATAATTCTATTGAAATAAAATATGTAAATTACGTAATAAATATTGATTTTATTAATAAGATACTGGTTGTGCAAAAAAGAATAACAAAGAAGTGGGAATAATAAAATATAATCATAGTTTGAATGAGGAAAAAAAATTAAAGGACATATTATAATTAACGACATTTTAAAAAAAATATCTTTATTTTTATTAATTTTAATTAGAACTATAAAATTTATTAAGAATATTAAAAAAATAACTAAAAATTTAATTAACAAAGTTTTTTGTGATAAAAAATATATATTAATCAGAGAATAAAAGTCGGCATCTCTTACATATCCTTTTTGGAGAGACAATTGTATTGGCTCAAAAAAATTTATTAATGGATCTGAATTAGTTAATGAAAAATAAATAACCCAACCAATTAAATAAGGTGCAGTAGAAATTAAAAAATTTTTATATTCTTTATTTGCTAAAAAATTTAGGAAAATAACATATCCTGAGCTATATTTTACATAAGAAAATCCAGAAAAAAAATTTGCAAGTTTTGAATTAGCAATAAAAGGTAGCATCATGAAAAACATTACAAATAAACTTTGCTGACCATAATTCAAAGTCATTCTTGTAGGGTAACAGGTAATAAAAATTAAAGCTAATAATGCACTTTTATATTTTGATAATTTTAAATATTTAGAAATTATAATAGGAATAATAAAAGCAAATAAAATGTTTGTTATTAGCCACATTAATCTTGCCTTTTCCCACTCTAGTAAAGAAAAAGGATATAAAATTATGTGAAATATGTGTGCATATTCTCCATTTTGACACAAAAAATCTCCCTTACCATTTAAAATAAATTTTTCATAGTGATTTATCCCCTCCCAGAATAAGACTGAGGGCTGCCATTGAAAATCACACCCATTTACTAACCCTTTGCTTAATGTATTTATAAATGACAATATCGTGAAAAAAATAAGTATATATAAAATAACTAACTTATTTTTTAAAAAAAAATTTGCTATCATTAATAATTAATCAGTAATCAAATTATATTGATAATTTCTTGCCTCTAACACTTCTTTAGGTATGTTTAACTCAACATCGTGTAATCTAATTACATCATCCTTCCTTATATCTCGTTTTAATACCGCATTATCAGTTAGACCAAGTGGTAAAATCATTTCTTTTTTAGATTTTTTGGATGTAATTAATCTACCTCTTGCGCAAAACCCTCCTTCACCATCAAGTTTTTCGCCTGCTACAAGATCTTTTTTAGCAAAACTCGCAACATCTGCATTATAATTTTTTGTATAACCTGTTGCTCTATTGTCTAGAGCTATAGAATAAATAGATTGTGCAAGCTCTAAACCTATATAATGATAAGGTCTCCAGATTGCTGAGTAGCTTCCAGATGTGTCAGTTACCATTCCATAATCTTTAAAACAATTTTTTACATAATCGCTCTGTGCTTTAATAACAACATAAACACCCCATCTTAAATCATTTGGAATATTTTTTTTTTCTGAATCTATACTTGAAATAACCTCTACTTGACCATCGAACTCAATTAATCCACCATCCTTTTTTGGAATCATTTTTTTTGCAATATCATAAACACCAACAGGAGGAAAAGTTAATCCATTGCTAGGACACTTTAAATTAGAAGCATTACTGACTGCACACATTTCAATTGCAGACTTGTCTCCACATAAAAAACTATTAAACATTTTCGGGTTCATTCCAGATTCCTTCTCAGCTCGCTCTTTAGTTAGACCATAATGACCCCAAACTGTATCAGGTGTGGAATATTCAAAGGTTGGGTGATATTTAGTTCCTTTACCTGCACAAACAATTGAAAATCCATTTAATCTAGCCCACTCTATTTGTTCAAGGATTAAAGATGGTTGATCACCGTAAGCCATTGAGCAAATTACACCTTCGTTTTTTGCCAAATCAGATAAATATTTACCGCAAGTTATATCAGCCTCAACATTAACTAATATTACATGTTTCTTATTTTTTATTATCTTAATTGCATGTACAGTACCAACTATAGGGTTACCAGTTGCCTCTATAAAAATATCTATATCTCTAACAAGAACTTCTTCTAATGAATTAGAAAAATTTATTCCATCAACTGTTTGCTCAGTCAATCCACTTTTCAAACAGTTATTCTTAGCTTGATCTATATTAATATCAACAATTGTATCGATTTTAATTTTATCTAAATGATTGTATTGAGCTAAAAACATACTCACAAATTTACCACACCCAATAAAACAAATTTTTATAGGACTTTTTTGATGTTCTAATTTTGTGTGCAAAAACATAATAAAGTTTAAGGTTTTAAAGCATTATAAAGATGTTTTTTATCAAGTTTACAATCCTTGTATCCTCTTTTAATAACATTTAAATATCTTTCAGTTGGAAATTTAAAAGTTGATTTTTTTACCATCGTATAAGTCATTACTTTTTTTCCATAATAATTAAAATAATATTTCTTATAAAGTATTGGATAATCCTCATATACATCCAATTTTTTTTCATCACTTTTTGAAATATCAAATAAACCTCCAGGTACAATAAAATTTTTTTTAAATTCAATATCTGCAGCTCTATATTTACTTCTAAAAGTAAGTCTAAAATCTTTTAAATTAATTTTTTTTAAAAAAATACTATCTTTACATCTTCGTTTCATTTGAAAGTGATGCAAATTACTACCGTATGCAAAATAAAGCATTACCTCTTAACAACTTCAATTTTTTTTGCATTAATAAACTCTAAAATTTGAGAATTGCATACATCTATTTTTGATTGATCCTCAGATCTAATTACAATTGAAACACCTAATTTTCCTGCATGAAAAAAAGGGTAGCTTCCTATCTCTACATCTTTGTTATCATTTTGTACTTTTGTTAAAGAATTAGCTATTTCACTTTCAACAGTTCTTAAACTGATTGTATGACTTTTAATCGGTTCTCCACCAACTATAGTATTTGTCAGTCCCCCTAGCATTGATTTAAGAATGGATGGTACACCTGGTAAACAAAAAACATTTTTAACATTAAATCCAGGCGCACCACTTGTTGGGTTTAAAATTAAATTTGCATTTTCGGGCATCCAGCACATTTTTTGTCGCCCTTCGTTAAATTCTCCAGGTTTATAGTATGACTCTAAAATCTTAAAAGCTTCTTTATGAATTTCATATTTTATACCAAAAGTTTTTGAAACGGACTCAGCTGTAATATCGTCATGAGTGGGACCTATACCTCCAGTTGTAAAAACATAATCATAAGTTGATTTTAATAAATTAAGTGTATCTATAATTGTTTTCTCAACATCTGGAATTACTCTAACCTCCTCTACTTTGACGCCAATTGAGTTTAACCAAACTGCAATCGTTGATGTATTTGTGTCCTGGGTTCTTCCTGACAGTATTTCATTACCTATAATTAAAATCGCGGCATTAACTTTTGTTTTTTTAGACATTTTATATATATAATTTAGTAATGGAATTTACCAAGTCTTTAATAAAAGGCAAATTAATCAAGCGATATAAAAGATTTTTCACAGATGTGAAGTTACAAAATGAAACTGTAATAGCACATTGTCCAAATACAGGTTCAATGAAAGGCTTGTTAGATGAGGGCAATGAAGTTTATTTACTTCCTAATAATGATCCCAAACGAAAACTAAAATTTGGGCTAGAGATCATAAATTCAAGAAAAAATTTAGTTGGTGTTAATACTCATATGGCTAATAGAATTGTACAGCATGGTTTGGAAAATAATCTAATAAATGAGCTCAAAAACAACGATGTTATTAAACCAGAGGTGTTTTTTAATAAAGAAACGCGATTTGATTTTTTATTAGAAAAAAACACACAAAAAAGCTTTGTAGAGGTTAAAAATGTTACTTTATTTAGAGACAAAAACACTGCCGAATTTCCTGATGCTGTAACATCTAGAGGATCAAAACATCTATTAACCCTTATTGATGCCATAAAAAAAGGCTATAAAACATATTTGTTATTTTTAGTTCAAATTCAAAATATGAAATATTTTAAAATAGCTAAAGATATAGATGAACAGTATTATAAAAATTATCTACTAGCTAAAAAAGCAGGAGTAAATTTTTTAGCTTACAGATGTAACATAAGTTCAAAAAAAATTTTTATAGACCAAAAACTTAAAATTATTGATGAGTGATTATAAAGAAAAATTTGAAAAGATGAAAGTTGCAGGTAATCTTGCTGCTAGAACTCTAGACATGTTAACAGAAAATATTAAAGAAGGTGTAAGTACAGACTTTATTGATAAGCTTGGATATGAATTTATAAGAGACAATGGAGGCTACTCTGCTCCACTTTACTATAGAGGTTTCACAAAATCTCTATGTACATCTTTAAATCATGTTGTTTGCCACGGCATACCTTCTGATAGAATTTTAAGAGATGGTGACGCAGTAAATGTAGATGTTACCGCAATTGTTAATGAACATTACGGTGATACTAGTAGAATGTTTTGTATTGGTAAAACTCCTGTCAAATTAAATAACTTAATCAACACTACTTACGAGTCAATGATGAGAGCAATTAATATTTTAAGACCAGGAGTAAAATTAGGTGATATTGGATACACAATTCAGTCATTTGTTGAAGAGAAAGGTTTTTCTGTTGTTCGAGATTTTTGCGGTCATGGAATTAGTACAACTTTTCATGAGTCTCCAAATATTTTACATTATGGAAGCAAAAACACAGGTATGGAACTTAGACCTGGAATGACATTTACTATTGAACCTATGATCAACTCAGGAAAATATGACGTAAAATTGTTAAATGATGGCTGGACAGCAGTTACAAAAGATAAATCTCTATCTGCTCAATTTGAACACACCTTAGGAATTACTGAAAAGGGTTATGAAATCTTTACAGAATCTGCTAAAGGTTATTCAAAGCCCCCATACTTATAATTAATGATTAAAAGATACTCTCGTAAACAATTAACCGACATTTGGTCAGAGGAAAATAAATATAAAATCTGGTTAGATGTAGAAATTGCTGCAGCAGAAGGTATGGAAAAACTTGGACAAATTCCAAAAGGAGTTGCATCTATTGTCAGAAAAAAAGCAAAAATTAATGTCTCAAGAATTCATAAAATAGAGTCTGAGGTTAAACATGATGTAATAGCCTTTTTAACCTCAGTTACAGAAAAAGCTGGAATAAAAGCTAGATATCTTCACCAAGGTATGACCTCCTCAGATGTTCTGGATACTAGTTTTAATATTCAATTAGTCCAATCAGGAAAAATAATTTTAAAAGACATCGATCAAATTTTAAAAGTTTTAAAAAGACAGGCTAAAAAATATAAACTAACTCCTTGTATGGGACGTAGTCATGGTATTCATGCAGAACCAATTACTTTTGGATTAAAATTAGCTTCATTTTACGAAGAATTTAAGAGAAATAGGAAGAGATTAGCAGATGCAATTGATGAGGTATCAACTTGTGCAATTTCTGGCGCTGTTGGGACATTTGCAAATGTTGATCCAAAAATTGAAAAGCATGTAGCAAAAAAACTAGGTTTAAAAATAGAGCCGATTTCATCTCAAGTAATACCAAGAGATAGACATGCATTCTATTTTTCCGTACTGGGGATTATTGCTGGTTCAATAGAAAGAGTTGCAATTGAAATTAGACACCTTCAGCGAACAGAAATTTATGAATTGCAAGAATATTTTTCAAAAAATCAAAAAGGCTCATCAGCTATGCCTCACAAAAAAAATCCTATTTTAAGTGAAAACCTAACAGGACTTGCAAGAATGATAAGAAGTGCAGTTATACCGGCTTTAGAAAATATTGCTCTTTGGCATGAGAGAGATATTTCTCATTCAAGTGTTGAGAGAAATATTGGTCCAGATGCAAACATAACAACCGATTTTGCTTTAGTGAGACTTACTAATATTTTGGATAATATGATTGTATATCCAAAAAAAATGCTTGAAAATTTAAATATAACTAAAGGTTTGATTTTTTCACAAGAAGTAATGTTAGAACTAACAAAATCTGGATTAAGCAGAGAAAAATCTTATAAAATGGTACAGAGCTATGCGAAAAAATGTTTTGTGGAAAATCTAAATTTATATGATGTTCTTTTAGAAGATAATTTAATCATGTCTAAAATTTCTCAAAAAAAACTAAAATCTATCTTTATTTACTCCAAACATTTTAAAAATATAAATTTAATATTTAGAAGAGTTTTTAAATAATGAAAAAAGGAAAAAAATTATACGAGGGAAAAGCTAAAATTATTTATGCTACAAATGATAAAGATTTAGTAATTCAATATTTTAAAGATGATGCAACAGCTTTTAATAATCAAAAAAAATCTACTATTGAAGGAAAAGGTGTTTTAAACAATAGAATTTCTGAACATATACTTTCAAGCCTTTCACAAATAGGTATCAAAAATCACCTAGTTAAAAGATTAAATATGCGTGAGCAAGTTGTTAAACTTGTTGAGATAATTCCAATTGAATTTATTGTAAGAAATGTTGCTACAGGATCTTTAACAAAACGTCTTGGAATTGAAGATGGAACTATTTTAAAAGAGCCTTTAATTGAATATTGCTTAAAAGATGACAAGCTTGGTGATCCATTAATTGCTGAAGAACATATTCTTGCATTTGATTGGGCATCTAAAAAAGAAATAGAAAAAGTAAAAAAAATGATTTTAAGAATTAATGACTTTATGATTGGAATGTTTAGAGGTGTTGGAATAAAACTAATAGACTTCAAGTTAGAGTTTGGGAGAGTGGATACTAGTGGAAAAAAAGATGTAATTTTAGCTGATGAAATAAGTCCTGATACTTGTAGGTTATGGGACAGTTTAACTGATAAAAAGTTAGATAAAGACAGATTTAGAAAAGATCTAGGAGATCTAATCCCAGCATACACCGAGGTTGCAAAAAGACTTGGTATTCTTCATGAACAATCCAACCTAAGTGCAGTAAATGTAACAAAACTATCCTCAGTTAAAAGAAAGCGTAAATGAAAATATCTGTAATCATAACACTTAAAAAAGATGTCTTGGATCCTCAGGGAAAAGTTATTCATCAAGCTCTTGATGGAATGGGCTTTAATGATGTTAATGAAGTAAGACAAGGTAAATATTTTGAAATCGATACTAAAGAAACCAATCCCAAAAAAGCGAAAGATAAAGTTGAAGAAATGTGCAAAAAACTTTTAGCTAATCTTGTAATAGAAAATTACAAAATTATCGATGCACAGTAATTCATGAAATCAGCAGTCATTACATTTCCAGGTTCTAATTGTGATAGAGATATGGATGTTGCTTTAAAAAAATTTGGCTTCAATAATAAAATGGTTTGGCATC